>NZ_JBXAJM010000003.1:233715-321785 GCF_058797315.1 Pseudomonas sp. GW823-FHT02F05 | reverse complement strand
CCCCCCCCCCCCCCCCCCCCCCTCCCCCCCCCCCCCCCCCCCCCCCCCCCCCCCCGCTCCCACATTTTGCTCAGCGTTCTACAGGGACGGACAATGCCGGATTGCCCAGTGGGTGCGTACGCGCGGTAAAGAACCTCAGTTCCACATTAGAGCCCTCGAACAACTCCAGATACCGCCGCTTCTGCTGACGAATAAACCCATCACTGCGCCCCGACACCGAGATCGCCAGGGTGCTGATGCGGGCCTGGCCGATAGCATCCACCAAGTGTTTATCCTGCGGCCCCAAGTCATGCCCGAAGATGCACAGCGCGCCTTCATGGCTCAACAGCTGTTCATAACAGAACGACAGATAATCCGAACTGCGGATACTTTTGAGTTTCTCCTCCACCTTGCCTTCACTGACAAACAGCGGCACATCGTCGAGGGTCTTGATCGTGTTGTTGATGGCAAAACTGCTGAGCAGGGTGCTGTCGGTGGACGGCAATTTGCGCGCCGTGCCGTCGAGGTTGCGCACCAGGTGCAGGCCTCCGTGCAGGTACAGGATGCGGGTGATGTCGGTGCGCGTATTGCGCAGGTCGAAGCTTGAGTCGGCGCTGCGAAACAGGTCGTCAATACCCGGTGCGTGCAGGGTCGCCCAGTAGTTGAGCAAATCGTAGTTACTGGTGAAGACGGTGGCGTAGGTGGCCAGCTCCTCGTTGATCGTCGCCAGCGTCGACGGTTGCACCAGGCGCCAGGGAATGTGCACGGCATGGATGGTGTTGATCAGTGCTTCCTTGATCGCGTAGTAACGGTTACGCGGCGCCGCCGAGCTGACCGCCAGGGCCTTGTTGACCCGGCTGGTGGTTTTCAAGGCGCCCAGGGCTTGCTCGAAACTGCGGGTTTGCAAGGCGTCGAACACGCTGAGTTCGGAGGCGCTCAGGGGTTTTTCTTCGACGGTACGGGCGTTTTCGAACAGCGAGTCGTAGGCAAAGTCTTCCCAGATCGTGCGGCTGGCGCCGTTGCCGATCAGAATCCCGCTGAAGTCGACGGCAGCGCGCAGGGCACTCCAGTCTTCAAGGTGGGCGTCAATATCCTGGAAATCCTTCATTGCGGCGGGTCTACTCGAAATCGGCTGGGGGGTGACTTTATCACGAGCCGGCATTGATCCTGATCAAGATGCGCCACGCGGTACAGGTTGATTCTGTCGGCATAAAGCCTTTGAGGATTGATCATGAGCAGCACGTTCTTTATCCCCGCCGTCAACATCATGGGTATCGATTGCCTTGACGAAGCGATGACCGCCATCCGCAACTACGGCTTTGACAAGGCGTTGATCGTCACCGACGTCGGCCTGGCCAAAGCCGGTGTGGCCGGCATGATCGCCGAGAAGCTGGCGATGCAGGATATCGACTCAGTGATCTACGACGGCGCCAAGCCCAACCCCAGCGTGGAAAACGTCGAAAAAGGCCTGGCGTTACTGCAACAGAGCGCCTGCGATTTCGTCGTGTCCCTGGGCGGCGGTTCGCCCCATGACTGCGCCAAGGGCATTGCCCTGTGCGCCACCAACGGTGGGCGTATCGGCGACTATGAAGGCGTGGACCGATCGAGCAAGCCGCAACTGCCGCTGGTAGCCATCAATACTACCGCTGGCACGGCCAGCGAGATGACGCGTTTTTGTATCATCACCGACGAAAGCCGCCACGTAAAAATGGCCATCGTCGACCGCAATGTCACGCCGTTGCTGTCGGTCAACGACCCGGCCCTGATGGTCGGCATGCCCCAGGGCCTCACCGCCGCCACGGGCATGGATGCGCTGACCCACGCCATCGAAGCCTACGTGTCCACCGCTGCGACACCGATCACCGACGCCTGCGCGATCAAGGCCATCGAATTGATCAGCGCCAACCTGCGCCTGGCGGTGCGCGACGGCACTGACAAGGCCGCACGGGAAAACATGGCCTACGCGCAATTCCTCGCTGGCATGGCCTTCAACAATGCATCCCTGGGTTTCGTGCATGCCATGGCCCACCAATTGGGCGGCTTGTACGACCTGCCCCATGGCGTGTGCAACGCGGTGCTATTGCCCCATGTACAAAGCTTCAATGCCAGTGTCTGCGCCAAACGCCTGAGCGACGTGGGCCGGGCCCTTGGTGCAGATATCAAGGGCATCACCGCCGAGGAGGGCGCCCAGGCTGCCATCGCGGCGATTCGTCGGTTGTCCCAGGACGTGGAAATCCCTGCGGGCTTGCGTGAGCTTGGCGCTAAGTTGCAGGACATTCCGTTGCTGGCCAGCAATGCGTTGAAAGATGCCTGCGGGCTGACCAACCCACGGCGGGCGGACCAGCGTCAGATTGAGGAGATCTTTCGTAGCGCTTTTTGATAGGGGCAGCCTTTGGCAGCACGCGGTAAGCTACACGCTCAATGCATTCAAGCATCAAGCGTGCGGCGTGCCGCTGAGGTCACTTCATGAGAGTTCTGTTATTCGGCGCCACCGGCATGGTGGGCCAGGGTGTGCTGCGCGAGTGCCTGCTGGCGGCCGATGTGCAGGAAGTGGTGTCCGTTGGCCGCACGCCCTTGACCCAGGAGCACGACAAGCTGCATCAGGTATTGCACAACGACATGCTGGATTTCCACCCCCTGGAAAACCTGCTGCAGGGTTTTGATGCATGTTTCTTCTGCCTGGGTGTTTCGTCGGCGGGCATGAAGGAGGCGCGCTATACCCACCTCACCTATGACCTGACCCTCGTGGCGGCCAGCACCCTGGCGCGGCTCAATCCGCAGATGACCTTTATCTATGTGTCCGGCGCCGGCACGGACAGTTCCGAAGCCGGCAAGTCGATGTGGGCGCGGGTCAAGGGCAAGACCGAAAATGCCTTGCTGCGCTTGCCGTTCAAGGCGGTGTATCTGTTCCGCCCCGGGATCATCCAGCCGTTGCACGGTGTGCGTTCGAAGACGCCGTTGTACCAATCCTTCTACAGCGTGCTTGGGCCGGTGCTTTCGTTTGTGCGGCGACTGAAACCGGATTGGGTGGTGAGCACCGAGACCGTCGGCCGTGCGATGTTGCAGGCGGCCAGCCAAGGCGCGCCGCAGCCCGTGGTGGAGCAGGCCCAGATCAATCGCCTGGCGGCTGAGCGCCGCTGAGCTGAATCAGCGCAACGCCGCTGATCAGCAGTAACGCGCCCAACGCCCGGGAGGTTGTCAATTGACGTTCCACCAGGCCGAACAGGCCGAAATGGTCCAGCAGCAACGACGCGAGAATCTGCCCGGCCATGGCCAGCGCAATGAAGCCCGATGCGCCGAGCTTGGGCAGCAGCATCAACGCCAATGAAATAAAACACACGCCAAAGGCACCACCGGCCCACATCCACAACGGTGCCTTGCTGATAAAGGCCAGGCTCGGCAGGGGTAAACGCATCGCCACAATCACCGGCAGCAGCACGATGATGCTCACCAGTAACGACGCCAGGGTGGCCCACAACGGATGGCCGAGCCCGCGCCCGAGGTTGGCGTTGATCGCACTCTGAAACGGCACTACCGCGCCGGCTAACACCGCCAGCGCTAACAAACCTACCCAATGCAACACAGTCATCTCGACGCTCCCAAAGGTTTTGCTGGACTCTAGGGTATTCGTCGCGCAAATTTAAATTCCAAATTCTTATGCTGGACATGCAGTTGATGAATGATCTGCGCCGCGTCGACCTTAACCTGCTGGTGATCCTCGACGCCTTGCTCAGCGAGCAACACGTCACCCGCGCCGCCGAGCGCCTGCACCTGAGCCAGCCGGCGGTCAGCCATGCGTTGGCACGGCTGCGCGATATGCTGGGCGACCCGCTGCTGATGCGTCAGGGCGGCACACTCGTGCCAACCGCCCGCGCCCTGGAATTGGCGGCGCCATTGACCGAAGCTCTGGCCCAGGTGCAGGCATTACTGGCGCCGAATCGTTTTGATCCCGCCTCGGCCAAGCGCCGCTTTCGCGTGGCGATGTCGGACTACAGCGCGGCGATACTCCTGCCCGGCCTGGTTCGCGTCCTACGCCACGAAGCGCCCGGTATCGACTTGCAGATCATCCAGGCCAGCCGCGAAGGCATGGTTGAGGGTGTGCTCAATGGCGATCTCGACCTGGCTGCGGGTGTATTCCCCGACATGCCCGCCGAACTGCGGACTACGCCGCTGTTCGAAGAGCATTACACCTGCCTGGTCGACCCCACCAGCCTTACGCCCAACGGAGTGCTGGACCTGCCAACATATCTGTCACGCCCCCATGTGCTGCTGGAGATGCGCGGCAGCGGCACGCCAGAAATCGAACGGGCGCTGACGGCCATTCGTGAACGCCGCCACGTGGCGATCAGCCTGCCGCACTGGAGCGTGGCGCCGCAGTTGATCCAGGGCACGGACCTGATTTTGACGGTCTCGTCCCGTGGTTTAATGAATATCGACGCTCGGCAATTGCTGGCCGTGCCACCGCCGTTTCATATTCCGTCGTTTGCCTTTGAGCTGGCCTGGCATACGCGGCGGGGTGGGGATGTGGGTTTGCAGTGGTTGATTGGCAGGGTGGTGGGTGTATTGTCCGCAGACCCACGATAACGCGAGAACACCTAGATGCTCAGCGGTTTCAACCACCTGACCCTGGCCGTCGCCGATGTGCCGCGCAGCGTCAGTTTCTATCACGACCTGCTGCGCCTGCAGCTCGACGCAACCTGGGATAACGGTGCCTACCTCTCACTGCCTGGGCTTTGGCTGTGCCTGTCGCTGGACCCGTTGCGCTCGGCTGCTCCGGCGATGGATTACACCCACTATGCGTTCACTGTCGATGCTGCTGATTTCACTGCCTTGGTCGAACGCCTGCGCGCCGCCGGCGTACAGGAGTGGCGAGACAACCGCAGTGAAGGCGCATCGTTTTATTTTCTCGATCCCGACGGCCATAAGCTCGAGGTTCATGTCGGCGATCTGGCCTCGCGGCTGCAAGCCTGTCGCGCCCAGCCCTATGCTGGAATGAAGTTTTACCCACCGCGCTGAAACATGCAGAATCGTTCACCCTCAAGCGTCTGTCGGAGCGTCTACCATGACCCCATCCTTGCTGTTCGCCGTGCTGGCTTCGGGTTTTATCTACGGCATTACCCCTGGCCCCGGTGTCCTGGCCGTATTCGGCATCGGTGCGGCCCGTGGCCGGCGTGCCGGGGCAGGATTCTTGTGCGGTCATTTGCTCGGCGATGTGGTGTGGTGCAGCACGGCGCTGATTGCCATCGTCGGTGCGCGAGAAGTCGGCAGCAGTGCCTTTGATGTGCTCGGCGTACTCAGCGGGGTGTATTTATTCTGGCTCGGCTGGCGTGCGATCCGCACCCAGCGCCGCAATAGCGATGCCCCTCAGGGCGCGGCGCGCCATCCGTTCTGGCACGGTATTCTGTTTGGCTTGACCAACCCCAAGGCCTACCCGGTTGCCGTGGCGACGTTCACCGCGTTGCTCTCCAGCCGAGCCGAGTTGTTGACTTGGTCGATGCTGCCGACCTTGATTCTGTTGAGCTTTATCGGTGGCTTGCTGGCCTACGCGATCCTGATTGGCGTGGTGGGTGCCCAACGGGTGCGCACGCTGTATCAACGCCATGAAATCCTGATCACCAAGCTCTGCGGCGTGATGTTTATCGGCTTCGCCCTCAATGCTTTGGCGCACGCATTGCCGGGCCTGTTCGGCAGCAAAGCGGCCTGATGCGACGACGACCGTTCGTCGCCCAGGTAAGTTTTTTCTAAACCTTTACCGCCCTGAAAATTCGAATTCAGGGCGGGTTGTATGCTCCCGCGCCTATTTTTGCCCTGGAGGAACCCATCATGAGCCGCATGGCTATCCGGTTACGCACCGCCAGTTTCGCGATGCTGCTGGGCCTCGGCGCCAGCAATGCTTTCGCCCAGTCGCCTGCAGAATTCATCGAGCAGGCTTCGGCCAAAGGTATGGCCGATATCGAAACCAGTCGCATGGCCCACGCCAAGACCTCGTCCCAGGAAATCAAGGACTACACCATTGAGGTCATCAACGAGCGCACGCTGGCCAACCAGCACTTGGCGGCGATCGCCAAGAAGCTTGATTTGCCAGTGGCCCCACGGGAGAAGATCGTTGATAAAGCCGAAACCCTGATGCCTGAACTCAAGGACGGCGATTCGTTTGACGCTGCCTATACCGCGCAGCAGGTCAAGGAAAACGAAGACGCCATCGCCCTGTTCCAGAAAGAAGGCGCGGCGTCGGATGTGCCAGAGATAAAGGCACTGGTGGATGAGACGCTACCCAAGCTTGAAGAGCGCTTGCAAAAAGCCCGGGCCCTGGCGTCGACCTACGGTAAGGGCCATCAAGGCGACGGTTGAGGCCGCTGCCCGATCTGAAAAACGGCGGTGGGAGGGGACTCCCACCGCCGTTTTCATGCCGGGTTTTAGACGGGGTATGGGTCAATGCCCCCTATAACGCCAGTTCCGTCTGACCTGTGCCTTCAAGTGCGAGTAAATACTGCTTGGCTGCCAACCCGCCCGCGAACCCGGTCAGTCCGCCCGAGGCGCCGATCACCCGGTGACATGGCGCAATGATTGAAATGGGGTTGCGCCCATTCGCGGCGCCGACGGCGCGCACGGCTTTGGGGTTGCCGATCTGCTGTGCGATCTGGCTATAGCTGCGGGTTTCGCCGAAGGGAATGGTCAGCAGTGCTTGCCAGACTTGCTTCTGGAAGTCAGTGCCGGTGAAGTCCAGTTCCAGTTCAAACTGGTTACGCTTCCCGGCGAAGTATTCCTGCAGTTGGCGCTCGGTTTCCAAGAGCACTGGGCTGTCGTCGGCTTCGATCAATTCACCCAGGCGCACACGATTGGCACGTTCCACTTCCCAGAGGATGGCGTTGAGTTTGCCATCCCGCGCCACCAGGGTGAGTTCACCGACAGGGGAAGGCATGAGCTTGTACTGGTAGGCCATGAGCAGTTTCCTTGAAGGGCGTTGATGGGGACGACGCCACTGTAGTTCCACCAAGGGGGTTGGGAACTACGTTTCTTGCGGTCAAATTCTTGTCCAACTAGACATTCCAGTAAACCCAGCTGGAATAATGGGGGGACCAGTAGAGCCAGGCGATAATGTAAAGGGCCTTGAGTACTGACGCTGTACCTAACATGACCATAGAAATGACGTTGAGCAGGGTGACAAACAAAGCGAACACAGCCACGCGTGGGGTTGCGTGACGCCAGGCAAACCTCACGCCATACGCTGAGGCGGCAATCACTCCTGACTCCAGCAATAATCCGAGGGGGAAGGGCAGCCGTACAAACGAGACCAGCAGCGGCAAAACCAACACCCAGCCGGCTACTTGGCACAGGATGATTTTGGGTGTGGCTTTTTTGGTGTCCAGCATTGCCATGTTTCCAAGCTCTGGGCCGATGAGCCTACATTATCGTGAGGTGTTGCCGGTCTTCCTGTAAGACTTTGTTTAGGCGTACCTATCGCTCCTGCTGTAATGCCTTTCGCGCTGCGAATGCCAGAAACCCCGAGCAGCTTTTTCCTGTGGATGATTCAACACGTATTCAACGATGCGATTCAACAGATAGCCGAGCAGCAGATGAGTGCTGGAGACTAAATTTTAGGCATAAAAAAACCGGTCACCAAGGACCGGTTTTTTGTGCAGCCTCCGCCAGAAACCCCTGACGCAAGTGCAAATCTGAGTGGAGCGGGTAGAGGGAATCGAACCCTCAACTAAAGCTTGGGAAGCTTTCGTTTTGCCACTAAACTATACCCGCTCAGAGCGGCTGACTTTGTACCAGATGTTCAGCTGGATTTGAAGTTTTTCTTTGAAAAATGTGAGAGTTGCGTGTGGCGACAGAGCTTGCTCGCCACAGTGTCAGGCCTGATTTCAAAGCGCCCATGCATGCTGCGCCTGGCCCTGGCTATACCGTAACGGGCTTGCGGGCCGCTGCCCTTTCAAGAAGCCCACCACGGCCTCACGGCTGTCGCGGCACGCGGCTTTATGTTCCATGTCCAAGAAGTGTCCCGTTGCCTGAATGGTGCTGAAGCTGCTCTTGGCCACATGCTGGCCAAACAGTTTGGCGTCGTCTGCACTGGTGTATTCGTCCCACTCGCCGTTCAAGAACAACACTGGAATATCGATCTGCCTGGCTGCCTTGAGGTAGCACTGCCGGTCGCTGTTGAGCACGTGGCTGATGTGAAAGTGCATCTGCCCGTATTCGTGTGCGGCCAGGTTGCTGACATGGCGGTAGTTGAAGCGTTTGAACAGCGAAGGCAGGTGCTTGCCGATGGTGCTGTTGACCAGATGGCCGACGCGGTCGCGGTCGAGGTTGCCCAGGTAGTCGACGCCACGTTCGAGGTAGTCACGCATGGGCGCATTGATCACCGGCGAGAATGAGCTGATTACGGCTTTTTCTACCCGACGGGGTCGCTGTGCGAGGGCAACCAACGTGGCGGCCCCGCCCCAGGAGAAGGACAATACGTGTTCAGCGGCGAAGTGGTCGAGCAGTTCAAGGAGGATCTGGCCTTCGACTTCCTTGGTAAGCATCTGCTCATGACGGTTATGGATTTTGGAACGGCCAGCGTAGGGCTGGTCGTACAACACCACATTGAATTGCGGGTACAGGCTTTTCACGGTTTGAGCGAAGGACGCTGTGGTCGCCATTGAGCCGTTGACCAGGACGATGGTCTTTGCCGCCGCGTCCGCGCGATAGAACTCCGTGTACACCCGATACTGACCCTGTATATCCAGCACAGCGATTTCTGGCCTCATGTCGTAAGACTCCTGGCAAGCGGGTAGTGCGCGCAGATCACTCTGCACGAGCTTTATGACAGGTAGGCATACGCCTGGAAAATGAGGGCCCATGTCGGTCCGATGACGGCTGGCCGGCGGGTGTTGTTATGGCGGGCGGTTTGCCGGGAAGGCCCAGGATCAAGCGCGGGCGAGGCAAGGTGTTTCTTGGAGGTTATAGGCGACTCATCAGTCATTATCTGGCTGAAGCCCTGATTCAAGCAGTACGGAACGCATGTCGCAAGGCGACGGGCTGGTTTTTTGCCATCATCGGCTGAACGGTCGTCAGACTTTTAGGATCTCTTCGTCAGTCAGTGGCCGATACTGACCCGGCGCAAGCGACGCATCGAGCACTAAGGGCCCCATTCGCTCGCGGTGCAGGCCGATCACCTTGTTATCAAAATGACCGAACATGCGTTTGACCTGGTGATATCGGCCTTCGATGATGCTCAACCGCGCTGTCCTGGGGCCCAGCAGTTCAAGTTCGGCAGGTTGGGTGGTGAGATCTTCGAAAGCGAAATACACGCCCGCCGCGAACGTCACCGCGTACTGCGGGTTGATGTCCTGTTCGGTTTGCACGTGGTACACCTTGGGCAACTTGGTCTGCGGTTGCGTGAGGCGCCGCGACCATTGGCCGTCGTTGGTGATCAAGATAAGGCCGGTGGTGTTGAAATCCAGGCGCCCGGCGATATGCAGTTCGGCTTTGTCCGGTTCGTCCAGCAGGTCAAGGACCGTGGAGTGTTGCGGGTCCGACGTGGCGCTGACGCAACCCCGGGGTTTGTGCAGCATGAAATAGCGCGCCGGCTTGCCCGCTTGCAGGATTTCACCGTCAACGCAGACCTGGCTGAATTCACGTACGTCATGGTGAGGATCGCTGACCGCAACCCCTTCAACGGTCACCCGGCGTTCCACCAGCAACAGGCGCACTTGCTTGCGATTGAACTGTGGCAGGTTGCTGAGGAAACGATCAACGCGCATTGCGGTTACGCAACTGTTCGTCCACCTGGGCGCAGCGTGGGCACAGGCAGGCTTTATCACGCAACTCATCGGGCAGGGCTTCAAGCACCGCCGGGTCGATGATGACGCCGTAGCACCAGCAGGCTTGATCGGCAGTGCGCGGATCGGCCAGGGAGCAGTCGTTGCGGGCACCACAGGCGGGGCAAAGGGTCGGTGTGATCATGGGTCGGTTCAGAAGGGAATCGGGTAGGGCGCGTTAGTTGTTGCACGATACAGCGCGGCTGCGCGGCATTCCATCATCATGGCGTTTTGGCGGGCTTTCACTTCGTCTGAAACAGGTGTTTCCAGTTGTGTCGCGAACGCACCAGATTCGGTTTTTGATGTCAGATGTTTCGTCATTCAGTGAAAGCTGAATGCCGCTCGCCAGCGTCGCTGGAGGAGCTCTTCCGCGGTCCAGGAGGCCGCCATGTATCGACGACTGCTGCTCATCGCTTTGCTCGGCCTGACCCTTTCAGCCTGCGTGCCCTATTACGATGGAGGCGCTACCTACTATCGCTCCGAGGTCTACACCGCGCCGGCGCCAGCCTATTACTACGGCGGCCCGCGTTATTACCCTTCTGGGCGCAGCTATTACGCGCCAGCGCCTCGCTACTATGCGCCACAGCCTCGCTACTATTCGGCGCCGCGCTACTACCAACCGGCCCCGCGCTATTACCCCCGCGCCGGGTACCGGCCCTACCCAAACCAGGGGTGGGGCGACCGCTGGGGCAATGGCGGGCGTGGACGCGGTTCCGACCACGGAGGTGGCCGCGGCGGTCACCGTTAAATATCTTGAAAAACAAGCGGCGCATCATGCGCCGTTTTTTATAGGTACCGTATGTCCGTACTGTCAGATTTAACAGCTATCTTTGAGGCGCTAGCTGTACTTCACTAACGAGGAGCCTTGTGCTTTTGCGTGGTGAGACTGAGCAGATGGAAACCCTATGTTCAAACAATTGATTTGCGTGCTCCTGCTGATGAGCTGCTTCATTGCATCGGCAAGAGCGGAGCAAGGCTGTCCTTATCCGTCGCAGGTCGCGTATGCAGACGGCCATTATCGCGCCCAGGACAATGGCCTGCGCTGGCAAAGCCCGAAGGTAGCGTCGCGTGGTGTTGTCGACGGGTTCATTGGCGCAATCTTCATGCCGGGCGACGGCGAGGAGAGAGGAAACGGCTACATGGACAAGTGCATCTACCGCACCAGTTGGAACGGTGTTGTAGCGTTGAGGCCAAGCAGCGGAAATGAGGTTATCAACATGTCGTTGACCAGCACCTTGTATTGGAGGCTGCAGCCCGATGCGTTCGAGTTGCCGGTGTATACGTGCGAGGACAGCCAGCCGGACAATTGCGCTTTCAAGGTCAACGACAAGCGTACAGACCTGTCAGTAGTCAGATAAATCCGCCAGAGGATTCCTACCTTCCCAGGCCTTGTCAAAGTGCGCCTGCACCACCGTTTCCGGGAGTGTGTTGATATCCGGCCAGTGCCAACGAGGCGCCTGGTCTTTGTCGATCAGGCGCGCCCGAACCCCTTCGGCGAATTCCGGATGACGGCAGCAGTTGAGGCTCAGGGTGTATTCCATCTCGAACACCTGGGCCAATGAGAGGTGACGGGCACGCTGGAGCTGTTCCCACACCAGATGCGCCGTCAGTGGGCAGCCCTCACTGAGGGTTTTGCCGGCCCGGCTCAATAGCGGGTCGCTGTGGTCGCGCAGCAGGCTCAAGGCGCGCCAGGCACACCGCACATCTCCTACATCAAGCCATTCGTCGATCTGTGCGCGGCGCGGTAGCCATTGCGCTTCGGGTTGATCACTGTTTGCCTCCTGCGCCAGGGCCTTGAGCAAGCTGTTGAGTTGCATCGCGCTCTGTTCCTGCCAGTTCAGCTGCAGCAGGCCATCGAGCAGATCGTCTTGCTGGTCATCACGCAGGAAACGGTCGGCCAGGCCCAAGTCCAGCGCGTCGCGACCGTTGATATGGGCGCCGGTGAGGCCCAGGAACAGGCCGAGCTTGCCCGGCAAGCGGGACAAGAACCAACTGGCCCCCACATCCGGGTACAAGCCAATGCTGATTTCGGGCATGGCCAAACGACTGCTTGGCGTAACGATACGCACGGCGGCGCTTTGCAACAGGCCCATGCCGCCGCCCAATACATAACCGTGGCCCCAGCAGATCAACGGCTTCGGGTAGGTGTGCAGGCGGTAGTCAAGACGATATTCGGCGGCAAAAAACTGCGCGGCCAGGGTCGGAACTTCGCCCGGCTGTTCACGGCAAGCCTGAGCCAGGCTGCGCACTTCGCCACCGGCGCAAAAAGCTTTGGGGCCGTTGCCGCGCAGCAGCACGCAGACGATCTGCGGGTCTTTGGCCCAGGCCTCCATGCGCTCATCCAGGGCCAGAATCATCGGCAGGGAGAGGGCGTTAAGGGACTTTGGCGCGTCCAGGCTGGCGATACCGATGCGAGCGCCGCCACTGCCGGTCAGTTCTTCGAAATGCAGGTTCATCGTGGCCTCAATCGAGAAGGTGAAGGATGAGTATGATCCCTTCGTGGGAAAGTGCCGGTGCTGTGTCAGATCAATTGACAAGCGGGGTCGGCTTTCCTAGGGTTCGCCTCATTCTTTTTTACAAGACAATTCAACTATGACCGATGGCGACCGTATCAAACTCGAACCCAGCTGGAAACACGCCCTGCGGGAGGAGTTCGAGAAGCCCTACATGGCGCAATTGCGCGAGTTTCTGCGCCAGGAACATGCCGCTGGCAAAGAGATCTACCCCCCCGGCCCATTGATTTTCAACGCGCTCAACTCAACGCCGCTGGACAAGGTCAAGGTCGTGATTCTCGGACAAGACCCGTACCACGGCCCTGGCCAGGCCCACGGCTTGTGCTTCTCGGTACAACCGGGCGTGCCGGCACCGCCGTCGCTGGTCAATATCTATAAAGAGCTCAAGCGCGACCTGAACATCGACATCCCCAACCACGGCTACCTGCAAAGCTGGGCCGACCAGGGCGTGCTGATGCTCAACACCACCATGACCGTGGAGCGCGCCAACGCCAACGCCCATGCCGGCAAGGGCTGGCAGTTCTTCACCGATCGGATTATCGAGGTAGTCAGCGAGCATCAGCCTCACCTGGTGTTCCTCCTGTGGGGCGCCCATGCTCAGAGCAAGCAGAAGCTCATCGACGCCACCAAGCATCTGGTGCTGACCTCGGTGCATCCGTCGCCGTTGTCGGCGTATCGCGGGTTTCTGGGCTGCGGGCATTTCAGCCGGGCCAACAAGTTTCTCGAGCAGAATGGCGAGGCCCCCATCGAGTGGCGTTTGCCACCGGTGTGAGGCCTGGCACATTCAACATGTGGGAGGTTTTAGCGGGGGGCTGGCTGACGGTTCCAGTGCCGAAACAAAGGCTCGGCCAAAAACAGCACGAACAACAAGCGCATCACCTGCATCGCCGTCACCAAGGGCACCGACAGCTGCAGGGTTTCAGCTGTCAGACTCATTTCAGCGATACCGCCTGGCATCATGCCCAGGGTCAGTGATCGCAGGTCGAGGTGAGTGAGGGCGCTCAAGCCCACCGCCGCTAACGTCGCCAGCAGCATGGTCAATGCCGTGCCAATCAAGGTGCGGCCCATGAACGATGGCGCGCGACGGAAGAACTGCCGATTGAAGTGGCAGCCCAAACCGCTGCCGATCAACCATTGGCCGATCTGGCTGCCGCCGTCTGGCAGGCCGATGTGTAAATCCCAGGTCACACTGGCGATCGCGCTCACCAGCAATGGCCCGAACAGCCAAGGGTTGGGTTGGCGCAAGCGTTGCCAGCCCCAGGCAACCAGCGCACCCACCGGAAACAGCACGGCCAGCCACGCCCAGTCCACGGGCGCCGGATGGAACTGCGGCGCGCCGCCTCCGAGCAAATATTTGAAGATCGCTGGCACGCACAGCACCACCACCAGCACCCGCAGACTTTGCCCGGCCGCAACCCGGCTGAGCACCGCGCCATTGCGGGCGCCGAGGTTGACCATCTCCCCGGAACCGCCCGGCATGCTGGAGAAAAACGCCGTGGCGCGGTCTTCACCGCTGCGGCGCATCAACCACACGCCCACCACGCTCGACAAGCTGGTGACCAGTGCACCGAAGAAAATCAGGCCGAAGTGGCTCATCACCTGCTCGATCACCACCGGGGTGAAGTGCAGGCCGATGCCGATGCCCACCACCCATTGGCCGCATTTGCGCCCGCCGGGAATCTCTGCCAACTGCCAGGGCGTGAGGCAACGCACCAGGATGATCGCCAGCAACGAGCCGACCATGTACGGCAAAGGCCAGCCGACCAGGCTGGCCAGGTAACCGCCGCTCAGGCCGACCAGCGGTGTTCCCCACCAATGTTTAAAGGTGACCTCAGACATCGGCCAGGGCACGACGCTGTTGCACGCGTTTACGCCAGATACGCAGCAGCGGTACAAGCAGCATGATTGCGGTCAGCACCCAGACGCCAAAGGTGATCGGGCTCGACCACAGGATTTCCAGCGCACCGTTGGAGATCGACAGCGCACGGCGCAGGTTCTGCTCCATCAGGCCGCCGAGGATAAAGCCCAGCAGCAGCGGTGACAGCGGGAAGTCCAGCTTGCGCAGGATGTAGCCGAAGATGCCGATGGCGATCATCAGGAACAGATCGAAGGTGGTGGCATGCACGGCGTACACGCCAATCGCGGTAATGATGGCGATCACCGGCACCAGCGCCCAGTTCGGCACGGCGAGGATACGGGTGAAGATGCGGATCATCGGGATGTTGAGCACGACCAGCATGATGTTGGCAATGAACAACGACGCGATCAGGCCCCAGACAATGTCCGGTTGCTGTTGGAACAGCAGTGGGCCGGGGGTGATGTTGTACAGCGACAGGGCGCCGATCATCACCGCCGTGGTGCCCGAGCCAGGAACGCCGAGGGTCAGCATGGGTACCATGGCGCCGCAGACCGATGCGCCGATCGCGGTTTCAGGGGCGGCTAGGCCGCGCATGTCGCCCTGACCGAATTTGCCGCTGGCGCCTGCGATGCGTTTCTCGGTCATGTAGGCAACGGCCGAGGCCATGGTTGCACCAGCGCCCGGCAACACGCCGATGATAAAGCCCGACACGCCGCAACGAAGATTCACAGTGAGCACCGACAAGGCTTCCTTGGCGTTGAACATCATGCGCCCGGTGGCTTTCACTGCTTCCTGGCCACGGTGGGTTTTTTCCAGCAGCAGGAGAATCTCGCTGATGGAGAACAGGCCGAGCACCAGGACCACGAACTGGATACCGTCGGTCAGGTGAATATTATCGCCGGTAAAGCGGTACACACCGCTGTTGGCGTCGATGCCCACGCAAGAGAGGAACAAGCCGATCAGCGCGGCAACAAACGTCTTCAGCGGTTTGTCACCGGCCATGCCGCCCAGGCAGACAATCGCAAACACCATCAGGACGAAATATTCCGCCGGGCCGAACGCAATTGCCCACTTGGCCAGCAGCGGGGCGAACAGCACCATGCCGCAGGTGGCGATAAACGCACCGATGAACGAACTCCAGGCCGACAACGACAGTGCCACGCCGGCCAAGCCTTTGCGGGCCATCGGGTAGCCGTCGAGGGTTGTCATCACGGTGGAGGCTTCGCCCGGGATGTTCAGCAGAATCGAACTGATGCGGCCACCGTATTCGCAGCCCAGGTACACGGCTGCCAGCAGGATCAGCGCCGACTCCGGCGGCAAGCCCAGGGCGAAGGCGATGGGGATCAGCAGTGCCACGCCGTTGATCGGGCCCAGGCCCGGCAACAGGCCGACCACGGTGCCAATCAGGGTGCCGCACAACGCGGTCACCAGGTTATAGGGGCTCAGCGCAACGCCGAAACCCTGGCCCAAATAGCCAAAAGTATCCATATCAGTTCTCCAGAACGTCGAGCAGGCCGAGGGGCAACGGTACGTCCATGGTTTTATCGAACAGCAGATAAAGACCGACGCTCATCAAGGTGATGATCACCACGCTGGGCAACCAGCGGCCGCCGTACAGCCGTGCCATCGGAATACCGATCAGCATGCTGCTGAGAATGAAACCCAAGGATTCGAATGTGCCTGCAAACACCAGCAGCAGGGCCACACAGATGCCGATCTTGATCAACGTGGGTTGATCCAGCGCGGGTTCATCGTCAGTGTGTTTGGTCGCCTGCGGGCGAATCATCATGTAGATGAGCGCCAGGCCCATCAGCCCGAGCAACAGCAGGGGGAAGGCTCTTGGCCCTACGGGTTCGTAGGAAAAAGCCGCCTGATACGGCCAGGCCATCAGCGCCAGGCCGATACAGGCCAGCAATAGCACGGCAGCGAAAATGCGTTGTAAGAGCATAGAAAACTCCAAGGCCCCTCTTGTAGGAGCGAGCTTGCTCGCGAAAAACGTCAACGATAACGCGTGCTCTCTGGACGCACGTGGATGTCCTTGGGTTCTTCGCGAGCACGCTCGCTCCTACAGGGGCATTACACAAAAGAGGGGCGATTACTGGATCAGGCCGAACTCTTTGGCCAGCACTTTGTAGTCAGCCACCTGTTTCTTCACGTAGGTGTCCAGCTCCTGGCCCGTCATGGCGAACGGGAACAGCTCGCGCTGGTCACGCAGCTTGGCGAACTCCTCGGAAGCCAGCAGTTTGTCGAAGGCGTCTTTCCACCAGGCGTAGTCGGCATCGCTGACCTTTGGCCCCAGGTAGAAGCCACGCACCACCGGCCAGACGATGTCGTAGCCTTGCTCTTTGGCGGTCGGGATATCCTTCATTTCCGGCTCATCCAGGCGTTGCTCAGAGAACACCGCCAGCAGGCGCATATCGCCGCTCTGGATATGCGGCATGGAGTCGGAGATGTCGGTACTGCCCACCTGGATATGCCCCCCCAGCAGAGCCGTAGCGATTTCACCGCCACCCTCAAGGGCGACGTAACGCAGTTCGCGCGGGTTGATCCCGGCGGCCTTGGCGATCAGTGCGGTTTGCATCCAGTCCTGGCTGCCGACGGTGCCGCCGGAGCCGATCACCACGCTGCCTGGGTCTTTCTTCAGGGCTTTGACCAGGTCGTCGAGGGTTTTGTAGGGCGAGTCGCTTTTCACCGCGATGGCGCCATAGCTGGTGCCCACTGCCGCCAACCAGCGCACGGCGCTTTCATCAAAACGGCCGAACTTGCCCTGGGCCAGGTTCAGCAGCGAACCGCTCGACCAGGCGACCAACGTGCCCGCATCCGCAGGGCGCTGGGCGACGACCGCGTTGTAGGCTACCGCGCCCACGCCGCCTGGCATGTAGGTCACACGCATCGGCTTGGTCAGCAGCTTTTGGTTCACCAGCGCGCTTTGCGCCAGTTTGCAAGTCAGGTCAAAACCGCCGCCTGGGGAGGCCGGGGCGATGCATTCCGGACGCTTGGGTTCGTCGGCGGCCAGCAGTTGGCCGGCGAACAGCATGCAGCCAGCGGCGAGGGCAAATTTACGCAGTGAAAGGGTCATGGTGATCTCCATCGTTTTTGTTATGAGGGGGTTACTACCAAAGTGCGACGCTGTAGCTGACCAGCAAGCGCATTTCATCTGCGTCACGGGCCGAATAGTTGGAACGATAGGTGGCGTTACGCAGGCGCACGGCCACATCTTTGAACGTGCCGCTTTGCACCACGTATTTGATCTCGCTGTTGCGTTCCCACTCCTTGCCGGTCTCGCCGTTCTTGAGCTTGATGTTGTCACCCGAGAGGTAACGGCTCATGAAACTCAAGCCAGGAATGCCCAGCTTGGCAAAGTCGTAGTCGTAGCGTGCCTGCCAGGAGCGTTCTTCGGCGCCGGCAAAATCGTTGATCTGCACGAAGTTGACCAGGTACGGGTCGCTGCCATCCACATACGGGAAGGCGCTGTCGCCGGACATGTGCTGGTAGCCGGCGCTGAGCTTATGGCCATTGAGGGCATAGCTGAACAGGCCGTTGAGGGACGTGTTGTCGATATTGCCGCCGCGGGCCGAGCCGGTGTCATCGCTGATTGCCAGTCGCAGGTCGGCGGCGAAAGTGCCAGGGCCCATCGGGCGTGAGGCGACCATGCCGAGGAAGTGTTGGCGATACACGTCGTCGAGTTGGGCGAAGTGGTAGCTGCCGGTGATCTTGTCGGCGAACTTGTAGTCGACGCCACCGAAGTTGAAGTGCTTGCCGGTGGCACCGCTGAGGAAGCGGCTGTTCTTGTTATTGAGCGCGATGTCTTCGTAGTTGGTGTCGTCGCGGTCCTTGGCTTTGTCCAGGCGACCACCAGTGAATACCAGGTTCTTGAGTTCCTTGGAGGTGATCAAGCCACCGTTGAAGGTCTGCGGCAGGATGCGCCCGTCGTTGGGCTTGAGGATCGGCAGTTCGGGGATCAGCGAGCCGATCTTCAACTCGGTGGCGGAGATTTTCACTTTGCCGGTCAGGCCCAGCTTGGAGTACTCGTTGGCGGCGCGCCCGTCATCGTGGGTCGGCAGCAGGCCGGTGCCGGTGCGGTCGGGGCTGGAGTCGAGCTTGACGCCGAGCATGCCCAGCGCATCAACGCCAAAGCCGACGGTGCCGTCGGTGTAGCCCGATTGCACGTTGAGCATGAAGCCCTGGGCCCATTCGTCGCGCTTGGATTGCTGGGCACTGGTACCGTCGCGAAAGTCGCGGTTGAAGTACATGTTGCGGGTTTCCAGGGTCGCGCTACTGTCTTCGAAGAAGGCAGCCTGGCTGAGCGGCGAAAAGCCGGCAAGGGCAGCGGCACTGGCGAGGGCGGTGTGGGTCAGGCGGGAAGAACGAACAGGCGGGCAAGCCTGTGGCTGGGTCGACAGCATCGTGGTGTACTCCGTTATTGTTCTTATTCTGGCGAAAACGCTTCGAGGCGTTTTTCGGGCGCTACGGGTCAGGCAACTCGGCGGGCATAGACCACCGTGGTTGGATGCTAAAGGGCGAAGCTTTCACTAACCTTTCAATCGCCTTTCAATGTTTTCGGGCTTCACAGGCCAGGTTGCGGCTGTAAACTGCCGGGCAAAGCGTGGCGTCGACCACCCCTGAACGAGGTAGAAATCCATGCGTGTCCTCCTGGTTGAAGACCATTTGCAGCTCGCCGAAAGCGTGGCCCAAGCGCTCAAGAGCATGGGTTTGACCGTTGATGTGTTGCATGACGGCGTGGCGGCGGACCTGGCCTTGAGCAGCGAGGAATACGCCGCGGTGATCCTGGACGTAGGGTTGCCGCGCCTGGATGGTTTCGAGGTGCTCGCACGTTTGCGGGCACGTGGAAAAAACCTGCCGGTGCTGATGCTGACTGCTCGCAGTGATGTAAAAGACCGCGTGCACGGCCTGAACCTGGGCGCCGATGACTACCTGGCCAAACCGTTTGAACTCACGGAACTCGAAGCACGGGTGAAGGCACTGTTGCGGCGCAGCGTGCTGGGCGGCGAGCGTCAGCAAACCTGCGGTGTGCTGGTGTACGACCTCGACACCCGGCGCTTCACGGTCGCAGGCGAGCTGATGACCTTGACCTCCCGAGAACAAGCGGTGCTCGAAGCGTTGATCGCCCGGCCGGGGCGCGTGATGAGCAAGGAACAATTGGCGTCCCAGGTATTCGGCCTGGACGAGGAGGCCAGCCCCGACGCCATCGAAATCTACGTGCATCGCCTGCGCAAGAAGCTCGATGGCCAACCCATCGCCATCGTCACCTTCCGGGGCCTTGGCTATTTGCTGGAAGCCCGTGATGCATAAGCCCAGCAGCCTGCGCTGGCGCTTGCTGTGCAACCTTGCGTTATTGCTGGTGTTGTTGATGCTCGCCAGCGGCATGAGCGCTTATTGGAACGGTCGCGAAGCCGCCGACACCGCTTATGACCGCACGCTGCTGGCCTCGGCACGCACCATTGCCGCCGGCTTGACCCAGGTGGACGGCACCCTCAGCGCCAATGTGCCCTATGTGGCCTTGGACACTTTTGCCTACGACAGTGCCGGGCGCATTTATTACCAAGTCAATGATATTGATCAGAAACTGATTTCCGGTTACGAAAACCTGCCTGGCCCGCCGCCCGGCACGCCCCGCACCGACGATTATCCAGCCTTGGCGCGGTTCTATAACGCCATGTACCTGGGCCAGCATGTTCGCGTGGTGAGCCTGCTCAAGGCCGTCTCGGAACCGAACATGAACGGCATGGCCGAAATTCGTGTTGCGGAGACCGACGAAGCCCGGGTGGCCATGGCCCGCAGCCTGATGGCCGATACACTGCTGCGTCTGGGCATGCTCGCCATCGGTGCGTTATTGCTGGTGTGGTTCGCGGTGAGCGCCGCACTGCGCCCGCTGGAACGCCTGCGTACGGCGGTGGAAGAGCGCCAGCCTGATGACCTGCGGCCTCTGCCATTAGTGGAGGTTCAGGATGAGTTCGGCCCACTGGTGCGCTCGCTCAACCATTTCACCGAACGTTTGCGCGGGCAGTTCGAGCGCCAGGCGCAGTTTATTGCCGACGCTGCCCACGAGCTGCGCACCCCCCTGGCGGCGCTTAAGGCCAGGCTGGAACTGGGCTTGCGTGCCGAAGAACCCGCCACCTGGCGCAACACCCTGGAAACGGCCGCCCAGGGCACCGACCGGCTGACGCACCTGGCAAATCAATTGTTGTCCCTGGCCCGCATCGAAAACGGTGCCCGCGCCATTGCCGAAGGCGGTGCGCAACTGCTCGATTTGAGCCAATTGGCCCGTGAGCTCGGTATGGCCATGGCGCCGCTGGCCCACGCGCGGGGCGTGGCCCTGGCGCTGGAGGCCGACGAGCCGGTATGGCTGCGCGGCGAACCAACGCTGTTGAATGAGCTGCTCAGCAACCTGGTGGATAACGCCTTGGCCCATACCCCGCCTGGCGGCAATGTGATTTTGCGAGTGACGGCCCCGGCGGTGCTGGAAGTCGAGGATGACGGCCCTGGCATCCCACTGGATGAGCGGGACCGGGTGTTTGAACGCTTTTATCGACGCAGCCAGCAGGGCATGGGGTCGGGCTTGGGGCTGGCGATTGTCGGGGAGATTTGCCGTGCGCACCTGGCGCAGATCAGCCTGCATGATGGCGAGCTGGCGGGGCTTAAGGTGCGCGTGAGTTTTATCGCGGGTTGATCAGTAAAACATCGACCGCGCTTCGTCCAGTTCGCTGCGCAGGGCGTCGCTGTGCAGGTCTATGCGCAACTTCATGAGGGCCGGCAAGGCGGTAATCGGCACGGTCCCCAGGGGGTGGTCGGTGCCGCGGTGGCAGTACAGCGCGGCGACCTGCACCAGGTCGACGTAGTCCAGGCTTGCAGAGTCGCGTGTCAGGTCCAGGTATTGGCCCGGCACGTTCACCAGCATCTCAGGGAAGTCCCAGACCCGCAGCAGCTTGTCCCCCAGCACCGGGTGGATGCTGTCGATGACGTGGTTGAGGCTGACGGGGTCGGCCAGCAGCTCATAGTGATCCTCGGCATACGTGAGGATCGGCAGCACGCCGATCTGATGCACCAGGCCCCCCAGCGCCGCCTGGTCTGGCTTGAGCTGGCTGTGGCGACGGCACAAGGCGTAGCTCACGCCCGCCACCTCCAGGCTGCGGCGCCACACGTCGCGCATTTTCTGTTCGACCACCTCTGAGCGGGCGTGGAAGATCTGCTCCATCACCAGGCCGATAGCCAGGTTGCTGCTGTAGTTGGTACCGAGCCGGGTGATGGCGGTGTGCAGGTCGGTGACTTCCTGGCTGGCCCGTAGCAGCGGGCTGTTGACCACTTTGATCAGGCGCGCCGACAGGGCCGTGTCACGACTGATCACTTTGCTCAGGTGGCTGATGCTGATGTCCGGGTCTTCGGCGGCCTGGCGAATTTTCAGGGCCACCTCCGGCAATGTCGGCAGAACCAGGTCATCGTTGTCGATGGCCGTTACCAACGCTTGTTGGACTTTTTCCGCCAGCTTGTTCATTCATGCTCTCTAGGGTGCTGCAAAAAGTACGGCGATTAACGCTGGATCTCGCGGTCACGGTCCAGTTGGTAGGGTAGGTCAAGCAGATTCAAGCCCGGGCCCTCCAGGGTGCCCAAGCGCACGTCGCCACTGTCGGCAGCTTCGGCTTGCAGCACGGCGAGAAGTTCAATCGACTGGTCAGCTTTTGCTGCGATGACCACTTCGCCGATCGCGCTGTTATGGCTCGGGGAAAATAACGGAGTGCCTGGCTCGGGAAGCTCGTTGGCCTCCAGGCTAAGGCGATACAGGCGCCGCTTGAGTTTGCCCAGGTACTGCATGCGCGCGACGATTTCCTGGCCGGTGTAGCAGCCTTTCTTGAAGCTGACGCCGCCCACAGCCTGCAGGTTGAGCATCTGCGGAATGAACAGCTCGCGCGTCTGGGGCATCACCTGGCCGATACCGGCACGGATCTGGCCAAGCAGCCAGGCATTCAATTCAGCTTGTTGCAACTGCGCGGCCAATTGGCTGCGCACGGCGTCGGCGTGTTCGGCAGATACCCAGAGTTCGGCCCGGCCCGGGGAAACGCGGACGGCAATCGATGCCTCGTTGCGCGCCACGCTATCGGTCTCGACCGGCAGCGCGAGGCCCAGGGCGCTCAGGGCCGCGTCTGCGTTCGCCAGGCCGAAGCGCGCCCAGCCAGCGCTTTCGTCGGTGAGCTTGGATTTGGAGAACACCGCGTACTTTTTCAAATCCGCCAACTGCGGCTCAAGCAACTCGGTGGCCATGGCCAGGAGCACGCCATCACCCTGCAGCAGGATGCGGAAGCTCGACTGCATCCGGCCTTTTTGCGTGCAGCGCGCGCCCAGGCTGGCCTGGGTATCACTCAGGTAATTGAGGTTGCAGGTCAGTTGGCCCTGCAGGAACTTGGCAGCATCAGAGCCGCGGACGGCGAGAACGCCTTCGTGGGACAGGGAGCAGAAAAAAGCGGAGTCAGCCATGGGTCATCGCAGGTCAAAAAGTCATGGGTGCATCATAGAGGGGCGTCCGGCAAATGCATAGTTTCCATATAGGGCGACCAAAGCCGACTGTTCCAGTGTCGTCGGGGCTGTATACTTGCGCTCTATTTTAGGAGGGCTCCATGGTCGAAGATGTAGAAATCAATCGCCTCTACTGGCACAGCCGTCGCGGCATGCTGGAGCTGGATGTGTTGCTGGTGCCTTTCACCAAAGAGGTGTACGCGACGCTCAATCAGGTGGACCGCGACCTCTACGTCAGGTTGCTCGAGTGCGAAGACCAGGACATGTTTGGCTGGTTCATGGAGCGCGCCGAATCCGAAGACCCGGAGCTGCAGCGCATGGTTCGGATGATCCTGGATCGTGTCCAGCCCAAGTAATCGTTTCGAATGCCGCTGGCAGGCCTCGCGGCTGTTGCTGGCGGCCTATGTGCTTGCCCAGATGGTCGCACTGGGCAGCCTGCTGGTTCTAAACCTGCCTTACTCAAGCCTGGGCATCCTGCTATGTCTGGCTCATTGTGCCTGGGTATTGCCGCGGCAAATCCTGCTCACTCACCGTTCGTCGATTCGTGGCCTGCGCCGTGACGACGATGGTTGGCAATTATGGAGCGCCGCACGCGGGTGGCACCCAGTGCAACTGCGGCCCGACAGCCTGGCGTTGCCGCTGATCGTGGTGTTGCGTTACCGAGTGCAGGGTGAACGGCGAGTGCGGTCCATCTGCGTGGCAAAGGATGCGCAGGCCGCCGATGTGCACCGGCGCCTGCGGGTACGCCTGAAGTTCAGCCGCCGTAGGTGGTTGGCACCAGGATAGTGTCCCGGGCTTCGGGCAGCATCTGTGGGTAGTCGAGGGTGTAATGCAGGCCGCGGCTTTCCTTGCGCTCCATGGCCGACCGGATCATCAGCTCGGCCACTTGGGCCAGGTTGCGCAACTCGATCAAGTCGCGGCTGACCTTATAATTGCTGTAGAACTCGTCGATCTCATCCAGCAGCAAGCGCACCCGATGTTGCGCCCGTTGCAGGCGTTTGTTGGTGCGCACGATGCCCACATAGTCCCACATGAAGCGCCGCAGCTCGTCCCAGTTGTGGGCGATGATCACATCCTCGTCCGAATCGGTGACCTGGCTCGCGTCCCAGCGGGGCAGGGCGGCCGGTACCGGGATGCGCGGCAGTTGCTCAAGAATGTCCGCTGCCGCCGAGCGCGCATACACGAAGCATTCAAGCAATGAATTGCTGGCCATGCGGTTGGCGCCGTGCAGGCCAGTGAAGCTGGTTTCGCCGATGGCATACAGGCCCGGCACGTCGGTGCGGCCATGCTGATCGACCATCACGCCACCGCAGGTGTAGTGCGCGGCCGGTACCACGGGGATCGGGCCCTTGGTGATGTCGATATTGAAGGTCAGGCAGCGTTCGTAGACGGTCGGGAAGTGGGTCTTGATGAAGGCTTCGGGCTTGTGGCTGATGTCCAGGTACACGCAGTCGATACCCAGGCGCTTCATTTCGTGGTCGATGGCGCGGGCGACGATATCGCGTGGTGCCAGTTCGGCGCGTGGGTCGAAGCGCTGCATGAAGCGTTCGCCATTGGGCAGCTTCAAATGTGCGCCTTCGCCGCGCAGGGCTTCGGTGATCAGGAAGCTCTTGGCCTGCGGGTGATACAGGCACGTGGGGTGGAATTGGTTGAACTCCAGGTTGGCGACCCGGCAGCCCGAGCGCCAGGCCATCGCAATGCCGTCGCCGCAGGCACCGTCGGGGTTGCTGGTATAGAGGTAGACCTTGGCGGCGCCGCCCGAGGCGAGAATGGTGAAGCGTGCGCCATAGGTATCGACTTCACCGCTGGTGCGGTTGAGTACGTAGGCGCCCAGGCAGCGTTCGCCCGGCAGGCCCAGGCGTTTTTCGGTGATCAGGTCGACGGCGACGCGCTGCTCCAGCAATTGGATATTTGGACGTTGGCGGGCCTGGTCGAGCAGGGTCTTGAAAATCGCGGCCCCGGTGGCATCGGCAGCGTGAATGATTCGGCGATGGCTGTGGCCGCCTTCACGGGTCAGGTGGAACTCAAAGCCACCGTCGTCGCTGCCGGCATGTTCATCGCGGGTGAAAGGCACACCTTGGTCGATCAACCATTGGATGGCTTCCCGGCTGTGCTCGACGGTGAAGCGCACGGCGTCTTCGTTGCACAGGCCACCGCCAGCGTTAAGGGTGTCTTCGACGTGGGATTGCACGGTGTCTGTGTCGTCCAGCACCGCAGCAACGCCGCCCTGGGCCCAGAAGGTCGAGCCGTTGGCCAGGTCGCCTTTGCTCAAAACCGCTATACGCAAATGGCTGGGCAGGGTCAGGGCCAGGCTCAAGCCGGCGGCGCCGCTGCCGATTACGAGGACATCGTGTTGAAACTGTTGGCTCATTTGACGGATTCCGCAAAAAGCGATCCAAAGGGGGGCGCAAACAGGACGCCTGGATCGGCGAATCAAAGGGTCACACGGGCCACTAGTATATAGAGGGGTGGAGCGGCACAATAGCCACGCCTTCGTGGCATTGTGAGATTATGCTGCGCAGCTTTGGGAAACGGCCGGTTGGCGGGACGGGAACTTTTTGCATAAGCCCCGACTCAATAGCAGGTTGCCCGAAAGCTGGGAAAACGTTGAGTTTATTGGCCCGTCGGGAGCATTGGACGCGTCACGAAACCGGCGACAAGATTATTCGCGCAGCCGGCACCGACCGTGCTGCGTTTTTCGTGTGTGCCAAATCAGTGCATGCCGGAAACTTGCTTGAAGGGGGAGAACTTTTGCGAAAAGCCCGAGTCTATGTTTGCAAGCCTGATCGTTTAGTTATGCAAGCCTCCTTCAAGTACAACGAGGAGTGTTCATGCTAACCCAGGAAGAGGATCAGCAGCTGGTCGAGCGCGTACAGCGCGGTGATAAGCGAGCATTTGATCTGCTAGTGCTGAAATACCAGCACAAAATTCTCGGGTTGATCGTGCGGTTTGTGCACGACACCCATGAAGCGCAGGACGTTGCGCAGGAAGCTTTTATCAAGGCTTACCGTGCACTTGGAAACTTCCGCGGTGACAGTGCGTTTTACACGTGGCTATACCGCATCGCCATCAACACGGCGAAAAACTATCTGGTGTCACGCGGTCGCCGCCCACCAGACAGTGATGTCAGTTCAGAAGATGCTGAATTCTACGATGGTGATCACGGCCTCAAAGATCTCGAGTCGCCGGAGCGTGCATTGCTGCGCGACGAGATCGAAGGCACCGTCCATCGCACTATTCAGCAACTGCCAGAAGATTTGCGTACGGCGTTAACTTTACGTGAATTCGATGGTCTGAGTTACGAAGACATTGCGAGCGTCATGCAATGTCCGGTGGGGACTGTGAGGTCGCGGATTTTCCGGGCCCGGGAAGCCATCGACAAAGCCTTGCAACCGTTGTTGCAGGAAAACTAAAGACAGCGGCGACAGCCAAGAGAGGAACCGCCATGAGTCGTGATGCCCTGCAGGAATCGCTGTCCGCAGTGATGGATAACGAAGCGGATGAACTGGAACTTCGTCGAGTGCTCAACGCATTTGATGACGCCGAAACCCGTGATACCTGGTCTCGTTACCAAGTCGCTCGGGCGGTGATGCACAAGGATCTCCTAATCCCTCGTCTGGATATTGCTGCGGCCGTTTCTGCTGCACTGGCTGATGAAGCCGTTCCGGCAAAAGCCTCGCGTGGTCCGTGGCGCAGCCTGGGTCGTCTGGCAGTGGCCGCTTCGGTGACTGTTGCTGTGTTGGCAGGTGTTCGCCTGTACAACCAGGACGAGATCGCAGGCAACGAGCTGGCCCAACAGACTCAGCAACCGGTCATGGCCGGTCCGCAAGTCAAAGGTCCGGCCGTGCTGGCTGGCTACAAGGAAAGCACTGATACCACCGGCCCTATGGCTAATGGTGTACTTCAGGGGCAATCCGGCTGGCAGGATCAGCGCCTTCCAGGCTACCTGCGTCAACATGCGCAGGAATCGGCTGCCAAAGGCACTGACAGCGCTCTGCCATACGCTCGTGCAGCAAGCCAGGAAAACCGCTGATTCGCTAAGGAGCCCTATGCGCGCCATACCGCTCCTTACGCTTTTGCTCAGTAGTTGGTTTGCACTATCCGCCCATGCCGATGAAGCCCAAGACTGGCTGATTCGACTTGGGCGTGCAGAGCAGCAGCAAAGCTTTGAAGGTACGTTTGTCTACGAACGTAACGGCAGTTTTTCTACCCATGACATCTGGCACCGTGTCCAGAATGGTCATGTCCGTGAACGCTTGTTGCAACTTGACGGCTCCGCCCAGGAAGCGGTCAGGGTTGATGGTCGGGCACAATGTGTCAGTGGCACGTTGGCGGTTGGTCTCGGTCAGTCACCTGAGGCACCCTCGCGTATTCTTGATCCAAAAAAACTCACTTCATTCTATGACCTGGCCGTTATTGGCAAATCGCGCGTGGCCGGTCGTCATGCGGTGATTGTGTCGATCAGCCCGCGTGATCCCTACCGTTATGGGTTTGAATTACACCTGGACCGTGAAACTGCGCTGCCGCTTAAATCCTTGCTGCTGAATGACCAAGGGCAGTTGTTGGAGCGTTTTCAGTTCACCCGTCTGGATGCTTCGGCCATTCCTTCTGACCAGGACTTGCAGCCCAGCGGCGACTGTTCGCCGGTAACGATGTCCGCCGCTAAAGCACCTGAGCTGTCTGCCACGCAAAAGTGGCATCTGGACTGGCTACCGCCTGGTTTCCAACAGATCAGCAGCGCTACGCGCAAAGATGCCCAAACGAAATCTACCGTCGACAGCCTGATGTATGACGATGGGCTCGCGCGTTTTTCGGTGTTTCTTGAGTCAGCCAACGGCGCCGATGTGAATGAAACCCGCGCTCAGCTTGGGCCGACCGTGGCAGTATCCCGGCGTTTGAATACGGTAGATGGCGAAATGATGGTCACGGTGGTGGGCGAAATTCCCATTGGCACTGCTGAGCGCATCGCGTTGTCGGTGCGTGGTGAAAAGGCCGCCGCCAAGCCCTGAGATTGTTAATCTTATGTTCATCCTGGTCTATCAATCTGGGCCCGAATTTCGTTGGGTGCTGGGCGTATGAAATCTCTGGATCAGCATTTTCACTTGCAAAAACTTCCCATGTTTTTTATAGGTCAGGGTTTGATGGCTCTGGCCTTGTTTGTTCGCGGAACAAAAATGCCGCTCGCAGTATCCGGCGTTTATTGAACCCTGTCGCTTAACCCTGCTCGTCGTAACGGGAGCTGTATGTCGATACCACGTTTGAAGTCTTACTTATCCATAGTCGCCACAGTGCTGGTGCTGGGCCAGGCCTTACCTGCGCAAGCGGTCGAGCTGCCTGACTTCACCCAACTGGTGGAGCAGGCCTCGCCTGCCGTGGTGAACATCAGTACCACGCAGAAGCTGCCGGATCGCAAAGTCTCGAACCAGCAGATGCCCGACCTGGAAGGCTTGCCGCCCATGTTGCGCGAGTTCTTCGAACGCGGGATGCCGCAACCTCGCTCTCCTCGTGGCGGCGGTGGTCAGCGCGAA
Organism: Pseudomonas sp. GW823-FHT02F05; assembly: GCF_058797315.1. Classification (NCBI taxonomy): domain Bacteria; kingdom Pseudomonadati; phylum Pseudomonadota; class Gammaproteobacteria; order Pseudomonadales; family Pseudomonadaceae; genus Pseudomonas; species Pseudomonas sp. GW823-FHT02F05. The sequence goes on along the minus strand of NZ_JBXAJM010000003.1, from coordinate 293,572 downwards.
GCCCAGTCCCTGGGCTCCGGCTTCATCATTTCGCCTGACGGCTACATCCTCACCAACAACCACGTGATTGCCGATGCCGACGAGATTCTCGTGCGCCTGGCCGACCGCAGTGAACTCAAGGCCAAGTTGATTGGCACCGATCCACGTTCCGACGTGGCTTTGCTCAAAATCGATGGCAAGGACTTGCCGGTGCTTAAACTGGGCAAGTCCCAGGACCTGAAGGCTGGTCAGTGGGTGGTCGCGATCGGTTCGCCGTTCGGCTTTGACCATACCGTTACCCAAGGCATCGTCAGCGCCATCGGTCGCAGCCTGCCAAACGAAAACTACGTGCCGTTCATCCAGACCGACGTGCCGATCAACCCGGGCAACTCCGGTGGCCCGCTGTTCAACCTGGCCGGCGAAGTGGTGGGGATCAACTCGCAGATATACACCCGCTCCGGTGGCTTCATGGGCGTGTCCTTCGCGATCCCGATCGATGTGGCCATGGACGTCTCCAATCAGCTCAAAAGCGGCGGCAAGGTCAGCCGCGGCTGGTTGGGCGTGGTAATCCAGGAAGTGAACAAGGACCTGGCTGAGTCCTTCGGTCTCGACAAGCCGGCCGGTGCCCTGGTTGCGCAGATTCAGGACAATGGCCCTGCGGCCAAGGGCGGCCTGAAAGTCGGTGACGTAATTCTGAGCATGAACGGCCAGCCGATCATCATGTCGGCGGACTTGCCTCACTTGGTCGGCGCGCTCAAGGCCGGCGGCAAAGCCAAGCTGGAAGTGATTCGTGATGGCAAGCGCCAGAACGTCGAACTGACCGTTGGGGCAATTCCGGAAGAAGGCGCGACCCTGGACGCCCTGGGCAACGCCAAGCCAGGCGCCGAGCGCAGCAGTAACCGCCTGGGTATCGCCGTCGTTGAACTGACCGCCGAGCAGAAGAAAACCTTCGACCTGCAAAGCGGTGTCGTGATCAAGGAAGTGCAGGACGGCCCAGCCGCCTTGATCGGCCTGCAACCGGGTGACGTGATCACCCACTTGAACAACCAGGCAATCGATACCACCAAGGAATTCGCCGACATCGCCAAGGCGTTGCCGAAGAATCGCTCGGTATCGATGCGCGTCCTGCGTCAAGGCCGTGCCAGCTTCATCACCTTCAAACTGGCCGAGTAATCCGCTAGACCTATAAAAAAGCCCCGCTGCCGGTTAACGGCAGCGGGGCTTTTTTGTGGGCGGCGGGTTCAGCTCATCATGCCTTTCACCAAGCGCTCCTGTTCGATCAGCTCACGCTGACGGGCGTCGATGCGTGAGGACAACGGGAAGTTATTGCCGGCGCGCCGCTTGGCAAAGTCCAACTGCTGGATGGCTTGCTGGAAATCCCCCACCAATGCGAAATATTCGGCGCGAGCCTGATGCAGGCCAATGATGTTGCCGGACAAGCCGCGAGTCTCGGCGACCTGATACCACACGTCCGGATCGTCCGGTCGCGACTTGAGCAGCCCATCCAGTGCCTTTTCTGCATCGGCGGTACGGTTCTGTTTAAGCAGCAGGTCTACCCGCACCTGGTTCAGCGGATAGTTGCTGGGGTACTGGGTGAGCATGCGGTCGGTACGTTGCTGCGCATCCGGCATGCGGTTGCTGGTGATGTCCAGTTCGATTTGGGCCAGGTTGTAGGTAATGTCGTTGGGCGCCTTGGCCAACAGCGGCGCCAGGCTTTCCCGCGCTTCCTTGAGTTGAGTACCCTTGATCTGAGCGATGGCCAGGCCATAACGCGCTACGTCATTTTTAGGGTTCTCATCCAGCTGCGCCTGGAAGCGCTTGGCGGCCAGACCTGGTGTGTCTTCGTACTTGAGCTGCACCCGTGCGCGAATCAGTTGATAGCGCAGGCTGTCTTCCTTGCCGCCAGGTTTGGCTTGTTCGGCGCGGTTGCGGGTGTCGGCGATACGCGATTCGGTTACCGGGTGAGTCAGCAGGAATTCCGGTGGCTTGGCGTCGAAGCGGTATTGGCGCATCAGCCGTTCGAACATCGTGGGCATGGAGCGCGGGTCGTAGCCGGCTTTCTCCAGGTTGAGGATGCCGATGCGGTCGGCCTCTTGCTCGTTCTGGCGAGAGAAGCGGCGCTGTTCCTGGATCGCGGCGGCTTGTGAGCCGGCAATCGCGGCGATACCGGCATCGCCGGCACCCGCAGCGGCGGCGATAATGCCGCCAAGCAGGGCGGCCATCATCGGCAGTTGCATGCGTGATTGCGCTTCCACGCCTCGGGCGAAGTGACGCTGGGACAAGTGCGCCAGTTCGTGGGCCAGTACCGACGCGTATTCACCTTCGGTCTGTGCATTGAGAAACAGGCCGCCGTTGACCCCGACGATCCCACCGGGAGCCGCAAAGGCGTTGAGCTGTGGGCTGTTGATCAGGATGAATTCCAGGCGCCGGTCATTGACCTGGCTGGTCTCCACCAGCTTGTACACGCTGGTTTCAACGTAATCCTTGAGTTGCGGATCATTGAGTTGCGAAACCTGGCCGCGCAGGTAGGCCAGCCAGGCGCGGCCCAATTGGTATTCCTGTTGCGGCGAGACTATGGCAGAGCTGGCGTCACCAAGTGACGGCAGGTCGTCAGCAAAGGCCGGGGAGGCCAGCAGGCAGGCCAGCGTCAGCAGGGTAGGGCGCAAAAAAGTCATGCACAAAGCCTTTCGACAAAGAGCTTACTGTAGCCGGACACTGAGCTTGGGACCAGATATTCTAAGCGGCCCGAATGTTTGCCTGGAGTAGCACCATGACCGACGTTGTAGCCTGTGACGCCGAACTCGACGCCAGCGGTCTTAACTGCCCTTTGCCGTTGCTCAAGGCCAAGCTGGAGCTCAATAAAATGGCCAGCGGTGCCGTGCTCAAGGTGACTGCCACCGACGCCGGCTCCCAGCGTGATTTTCGCACCTTTGCCAAGCTGGCCGGCCACACCCTGGAGCATGAAGACGCCGCCGAGGGTGTGTACCGTTATTGGTTGCGCAAGGCCTGACGGCCTTGTCGACGCAGAATCAGGCCTTATTCAGCGCCTGCGCTGCCGCCAACACGGCATCAACATGCCCCGGCACTTTCACTCCGCGCCATTCCTGACGCAGCACGCCTTGGCTGTCGATCAGGAATGTGCTGCGATCCACACCCAGGTATTCCTTGCCATACAGCTTCTTCAACTTGATCACATCAAACAGCTGGCAGACCGCTTCGTCCTTATCGCTGATCAGCTCGAAAGGAAATGCCTGTTTGCCCTTGAAGTTCTCGTGGGACTTCACGCTGTCACGCGACACGCCGAACACTTCGGTATTGGCGGCCTTGAATGCGGCGTACTGGTCACGAAAGCCTTGGCCTTCGGTAGTGCAGCCTGGGGTGCTGTCCTTCGGGTAAAAGTAGATCACCACTTGCTTGCCCTTGAGGGCCGCGAGGCTGAAGGTCTGGCCGCTGGTGGCCTGGGCCTCGAAATCGGCCACGGGTGTGTCGATGGCTACCGGCATAGAGAGGTACTTCCTTACATGGGGTTCTGTGGGCGCCATGGTTCGATCAAGGCGTCGAGGTTCAGGGCATCGGCGAAATCGAGGAACTGGTCGCGCAGCCAACTGATCTGTACGCCGGCCGGCAAGGTCACGGTAAAGGTGGCATTGAGCATGGTGCCGCCGGTTTGTGGCGCCTGGTAGGTGTCACAGGTCAGGTTTTCCAGCTCGACGTTATGGTCGATAAAGAACTGGCACAACTCGTTGACGATGTCCGAACGGTAGGCCGAGCTGACATAGGCCACGTAAGGCAAAGCCTGTGGGCGATTTTCCAGGGCGGCGCTGCGTACCACGTTGACGGTAAAGTCGTGCTTTTTGGCCAGGCCCGGCAGGCCGGTTTCAAGGCGTGCCAAGGCATCCCAGGAGCCAGAAATCTGCAGGACCAGCGCACTGCACTCGCCGTGGCGGGTCAGGCGGGAGGTCACGACGGCGCAGCGGTTCTCATGGCTGGCGCGGCACAGGACGTTGGTCAGCTCCATGGGGTTGGCGCCGAGGGCACTGATAACAAGGAATTGTTCGCGAACTGTGGGGGTGGACATGCAGCCTTCCTAAAGCGATGAGCGGTCGATACCGTGTGGGCTGTATCGATCAAAGGATCAAGGGTAGCGAAAAGCGTCGCCAAGGGCTAGGAGGTGGCGTTTTCATTGCGTGATCAGCCGGCTTCGGGCGGTGCTTTGGCCCGATGATGTCATTGCCCGACGTTTAGTTGCGCCAGAACGCATCCTCACGCGGTACTTCGCTTGTACAAGCATCTTGGCGCCAGTACCATTACGGCTCTCTTTTTCCGGCAGGAGCGGTTGCATGATTGCGGGCAGTATGGTGGCACTGGTCACACCCATGGATGCACAAGGTCGTCTCGACTGGGACAGCCTGGGCAAACTGGTGGACTTCCACCTGCAAGAGGGCACCAACGCCATTGTGGCGGTCGGCACCACAGGTGAATCGGCCACCCTCGATGTGGAAGAGCACATCCAGGTGATCGAGTTCGTGGTCAAGCGCGTTGCGGGCCGCATTGCCGTGATCGCCGGTACGGGCGCCAACTCGACGCGTGAAGCGATCGAGCTGACCAGGAACGCCAAGAAGGCTGGCGCCGACGCTTGCCTGCTGGTAACCCCGTACTACAACAAGCCGACCCAGGAAGGCTTGTACCAGCACTTCAAAGCCATCGCCGAAGCCGTGCAGATCCCGCAGATCCTCTACAACGTACCGGGTCGCACCGCGTGCGACATGAAGGCCGAGACCGTGATCCGCCTGTCCACCGTGCCGAACATCATCGGCATCAAGGAAGCCACTGGCGACCTGCAGCGCGCCAAGGACATCCTGGCCGGCGTGAGCAGCGACTTCCTGGTGTATTCCGGTGACGACGCCACCGCTGTCGAGCTGATCCTGCTGGGTGGCAAGGGCAATATCTCCGTGACCGCCAACGTGGCCCCGCGCGCCATGAGTGATATGTGTGCCGCCGCCATCGCGGGCGATGCAGCCACCGCTCGCGCCATCCACGAAAAGCTGATGCCGCTCAACAAGACACTGTTTATCGAATCCAATCCTATTCCCGTGAAGTGGGCGCTGTTTGAGATGGGTCTGATGCCGGACGGTATCCGTCTGCCGCTCACCTCCCTCAGCGAAGCCTGTCACGAACCGCTGCGACAGGCCCTGCGCCAGTCCGGCGTCCTGGTTTAATTGAGGAAGCACTACGCATGAAGCGATTGGCCGGACTTTCCGCACTTGCCTTGATTATCTCCAGCACCAGTGGCTGCGGTTGGGTATGGGGCCCGGAAGGCTACTTCCGTGACCGCGGCAGCGATTACCTGGAAGCGCAAGCAACCAAACCGATGCAACTGCCGCCTGATGTCAATGTCGCCAAGCGCCTTGACCCATTGTTGCCGATTCCACGCAACGTCGCCGACGACACGGTCAAGGGTGAGTACGTAGTGCCACGCCCACAGCCGATCATGGCCGTGGCCGATGCCAGCGACTACAGCCTGCAGAAAAGCGGCGACAACCGCTGGATCGTGGCTCAGCGTCCGCCTGCCGAAGTCTGGCCGGTGGCGGTGCAGTTCTTCCAGGACAACGGTTTCCGCCTCGACCAGCAACGCCCGCAGACTGGTGAGTTCACCACCGCATGGCAGCAAGGTCGCGAGCTGTCCGCCAACATGGCCCAGCGCCTGCTGGCGGGCGGTGTAGCCGCCGACAGCGAAGCCCGTGTGCGTGTGCGCATCGAGCCCGGCGTGCAGCGCAATACCAGCGAAGTCTATGTCGTCAGCGCCGAGCGGCCTGCCGGCAGCACGGCTGACGTCGACTTCACGCCGCGCTCGGTTAACACCGGCGTCGACGCCGCGCTGGTCGACGAGATGCTGGCCAGCATGAGCCGTATCTCCGAGAAGGGCGGTTCCGTTTCCCTGCTCGCCGCCCGTGATTACGACACCCCTAGCCGCGTCAGCCTCACCGAAGACGGCAGCGGTAACGTCGTGCTGAACCTGGGTGAAGACCTCGACCGTGCCTGGGCCAGTGTTGGCCGTGCGTTGGAGCAGGGCCCTTGGCGCGTTGAAGACATCAACCGCAGCCTGGGCCTGTACTACATCAACGTGGCTGAAAAGGCCGAGAAGAAAGACGATGAGCCAGGTTTCTTCGGCAAATTGTTCGGCAGCGCGCCGACCAAGGAAGAGATCGAAACCCGTGCCGAGCGTTATCAGGTTCGTTTGAGCAAGGTGGGCGACAGCGTGCAAGTCACCGTCGAGAAGAACATCAACACCGTCGCGCCAGCTGAAACAGCGCGCAAAGTGTTGGGCGTGATTCAAGACAACCTGGGCTGATCCTATGCGTTTTGCCGTTCTCGGCAGCGGTAGCCAAGGGAACGGTACGCTGGTCGCCCATGATGACACGTACGTGCTGGTCGATTGTGGTTTCTCCCTGCGGGAAACCGAGCGGCGCCTGTTGCGCCTGGGGGTTCACCCCACGCAACTGAGCGCGATTCTGGTAACCCACGAGCATGCCGACCATGTGCATGGCGTGGGTTTGCTGTCTCGGCGCTACAATCTGCCGGTGTACTTGAGTCGTGGCACGTTGCGCGGGATGCGCAAACCCATTGAGCCGGCAGGTTTTCTGGCCGGTGGCGAGCAACTGCAAATCGGTGCCCTGAGCATCAATGTCGTCGCGGTTGCCCACGATGCCCAGGAGCCCACGCAATACGTATTCAGTGACGGCCAGCGGCGTTTCGGCGTGCTGACCGACCTGGGTTCCTATTGCGCCAGGGTGCTGGACGGATACCGGGACCTCGATGCCTTGATGATCGAGTCCAACCACTGCAGGGATCTACTGGCACGCGGTCACTACCCTTACTTTCTCAAGCAACGGGTGGGCGGCGAGCTGGGACATTTGAACAACCACCAGGCCGCATACCTGGTGTATGAGTTGGGCTGGCAAGACCTGCAACACCTGGTCCTGGCTCACCTCAGCAGCAAGAACAACCTGCCGACGCTTGCCCGGCAATGTTTTGTCGACACCCTAGGGTGCGACCCGGACTGGCTGCAACTGGCCGATCAAGATTCAGGGCTCGACTGGCGACACATCGCCTAGCCCACCTTACTCAAAGCGGAGCCCATCATGGAAAAACGTGAAGAACTCTACCGCGGCAAAGCCAAGTCGGTGTACAAGACCGACGACGCCAACCGCCTGATCCTGCTGTTTCGCAACGACACCTCGGCGTTCGACGGCAAGCGCATCGAACAGCTGGATCGCAAAGGCATGGTGAACAACAAGTTCAACGCCTTCATCATGCAGAAACTCGAAGCGGCCGGTATCCCGACGCAATTCGACAAACTGCTGGGCGACAACGAGTGCCTGGTCAAGAAGCTCGACATGATCCCGGTGGAATGCGTCGTGCGTAACTACGCCGCCGGCAGCCTGGTCAAGCGTTTGGGCGTGGAAGAGGGCCTCAAGCTCAACCCTTACACCTTCGAACTGTTCCTGAAGGACGACGCCAAGGGCGACCCGTTCATCAACGAATCCCACGTCGTGGCGTTCGGCTGGGGCACCGCTGAGCAACTGGCGCGCATGAAGGAGTTGTCCCTCAAGGTCAACGACGTGCTGAGCAAGCTGTTCGACGACGCCGGCCTGTTGCTGGTGGACTTCAAGCTCGAATTCGGCGTGTTCCACGACGGCTCCATCGTCCTGGGCGACGAGTTCAGCCCGGATGGTTGCCGCCTGTGGGACAAGGACACCAAGAAGAAGATGGACAAAGACCGCTTCCGCCAAGGCCTCGGTGACGTGATCGAAGCCTACGAAGAAGTCGCCAAGCGCCTCGGCGTACCGCTGTAATCGACGCAAGCATCTGATAGCACGGAAAAAAATCGCTTCGGCGCTTTGCATCCATCAATCATGCTGTTATGATGCGCGCCGTTGGAGAGATGCCAGAGTGGCCGAATGGGACGGATTCGAAATCCGTTGTACCTTCACCGGTACCTAGGGTTCGAATCCCTATCTCTCCGCCATTATTGAATAAGACTAAGCCCCTGTAATCGTTAAAGATTACAGGGGCTTTTTCGTTTTTTCCGCTAGCGCTAGGGCATCTTTAGGGCATTTTTTTGCTCCTATATGCCGCTCAAGGACGCTCAGTGCCAATGGACGTCCGTATATAAAGCCATTACACATCACTCCAATGGCGTTTTTAGTGATGAGTGATAAAAAAATGCAATGGCGTATCACGTGGCCATCAGCTAAATTCTGGATGCGGGCAAAAAGTGGAATGTTTGCCGAATCATTCATGATCCGAAAGCTGGAACCATTCGTCGTAGCAATCGTCGGATAATATGAAGAATGTACGTTCGGTGCTTCAAATGCTTGTAGCCATTTGCTAGCATCGCGTACCAAATTTTTGGGCTCGTATGGATACGAGACTTAACAGGAGCTGCATATGCAAACAAATCGTACTGATTTCGAGGCTGGTTTCGCACTACTAGGGTTGAATCCTTCCCCTGGCGCTGCTTATCAGGGCGCACATAGCTACGCTCGTCAGTTCAAGAAATGTTCGATTCTGACTGAGGCTAGCGTGGGTTACGCTGCCACGTCTGCAGGCAGCTCGGCGAAAGTCATTTCCAAAAAGTAATCAAGATTCTTCTCAAAAGCCCGGTGTCATGCCGGGCTTTTTTATGGACGTTTATATGCCGAATTGGACTCAGGTTTTAGAAGAGATCGTTTTCAAAGCCCAGACGAGCACGAACGCTGTCGATGAAGTGCGTAAAAAGTACCTGGGGCTTTTGCATCAAAAAACAGGCCGCAATGTTATTGCTTACTACTCCGGCTTCCTTCAGAAGCCTGGGTATGCATTCGGTCAGGTCAATGATGATGATAAGAATGGATTTATGAATGCGGTTCATAGCCTAGATCGTAGCCAGGGATTGGATTTGATATTGCACACTCCAGGTGGTGACTTGTCGGCTGCGGAATCGATCGTTCATTACCTGCGGCAGATGTATGGTACCGACATTCGTGCCGTGATCCCGCAACTCGCGATGTCTGCGGGCACAATGATTGCTTGCGCTTGTTCTGAAATCGTAATGGGCAAGCAGTCGAATATCGGTCCTTTTGATCCTCAATTTGGCGGCATTCCCGCGCACGGTGTACTTGAGGAGTTTGAAAACGCCATCGAGTCAGTTAAGCGGGATCCGCTGTCCACGCCAATCTGGCAAGCAATCATCAATAAATATCATCCTACTTTCCTTGGTGAGTGCGAAAAAGCAATTGAGCTTGCAGATCTTATTGTAAAAAATTGGCTCGTGAGCGGCATGTTTAAGGGGGATGCGGATGCTGTTCAGAGAGCCGACAACATCGTGCTTGCATTGAATGACCACGCCGGTACCAAAACTCACTCAAGGCACCTGCATATTGAAGATGCAATAGGTTTTGGACTGAAGGTGGTGCAGTTAGAAGACGACCCAGATCTTCAGGATCTGGTGCTGACGGTACATCACGCTTACATGCATACATTTGCTAACTCACATGCAGGTAAGATCATTGAGAATCATAACGGCAGCGCGATCGTTCTCTTTTCTCAATGATTAGATCACGGACGGAATCCCAGCATGGTAGAGACCATACCTGCCATGCTCCTGGTGTCTCTTGGTATCCACCTACCATAGTGTTTTCTAACCATCGTTGTGTCAGCGTGGCCAAGCTGTCGGGCTACCCACTCAATTGGGACGTAGCTCGATAGCATCTGGCTGGCGAAGGTATGGCGACATTGGTTAGCACCTCGGTGTCGGACTTCCGCCTTTTTCAGGTGTGCGGTGAACCAGTTGCTCAGTGTCTTGCCGTTCCAGAGTAACCCGCTGGTCGAGCTGCGGAAAAGGAACCTGACTTTCATCTTCTTGGACGTGATGTTGTCGCGCTGGATAACGGTGATTTCCTCGGCCACCGCGTCCTTGGCGGCGGCAACTATCTCCCGCATCAGTGCTAGGGCCGGGTCTATAAGCTCGATGACTCGAACCCTGGAGCGCTCTTTGGGGACTTTGAACTCGCCCACGACCAATGCGCGGCGTACGTGCACCAAGCCGGCATCCAGGTCTACATCTTCAACGGCAAGCCCAATGAGCTCCGAAAGGGACATCCCGGCCCAGCAGTTGAACTCAATCATCCTGGTATCAGGTCGGCGGTCGGGGTCCGTCTTGCCGATCAATTCGATTTCGTTGCGACTGAAGGGGTCGGCATGCTCCAGGTCGACATCCGATCCGACGTTGCTGATCCTGTCTAGTGGGTTGGCCTTCAGGATGCCGTCGCCGAAGGCGTCCGCCCACACACCACGAACGACGGTGAAAATGTCGTTTACTGTCTTCGGGGCGAGGCCCTGCTTGAGCAGTTGTGCTTGAAACAACTCAATGTCGCTCTTGCTGATGTCGACGATTCGACGTTTGCCGAACTTCTTTTCTACGTGCACAGCCTTGCTCACGTAGTTGATGACAGTGCTCGACGCTTTAAGCGCGCGCTGAACCTCCAGCCAGCGCTCAATGCCTTCCTTTACAGTGCGCTTGAGCGAAGGGCCGCCGGTTCCAGTGAACATGACGGCCCTTGGCGAGTTGGGAAAGTGAGCCGCATAGTCGAAGCGGCCCTCTTTGATTTCCGCGAGAATGGTGCGCCGCTTGTTGTCGGCATAGGCGATCGCTGCCTTGTTTACTTTCGAGATCCCTTCCAGGGGTTCCCGGCACCGTTGGCCGTTGAAGATGAACCAGATGCGTAGCTGCTTGCCGTTCATCTCAACGCCTGTCGGCATCTTGTCGATCATGGCTGTCCTTCCATCCAGCGCTCGATGGCGGCACGGTTGTAGACGATTACGTTGGCCGGGTCATAACGCCAGTGCTTTCCTTCTAGCCACAGACCCCGTGTGCGGTATTTGCGAACCGCCTCGGTGGATAGTCCGAAGACCGGATATAACAGATCCTGCCGAAACCAGGCGCCTGGTGTGATGTGGAAGTCGAGTTTCTCTGCTGCGCTCATTGTGCTATCTCCCCAGCGCGCCGAGCGATGCTTTCGGCTTGACGCTGCTTGCTGCATTTTTGGTGGTTGCCATGGGCTCGTGACTTGTTGCACTTGTCACATATGGTGCATAGGTCGAGTGGGGCCATCTGTCCTTGGCGGATTCGGACTGTTCGGTGAAGGGCTGTCATGCGGCCTCCAGCTGTTCGGTGACGGTCTCGCTCATGTTTGCCCGAATCAGTGCTGCCATCGGCTGAGGTGAGACGGAGTTGCCGACCATCCGCACCTGGGCGCGCTTGGTGAACTTGCGGCCGTCGTGCCCCACGTCGATGACGTAGTTATCGGGGAAGCCTTGGGCGCGATACAGCTCGCGTGGGGTGAGCATTCGCATGCCGATATCGACGATCACATAAGGGGTGCCCTTGATCGTGACGGTTACAAGCGCCAGGCGATCCCGGGTTGTGATGGTCGCTGCTGGGTCGCGCAGGTCGTAGATGTTATCGGTGCCGTAATAACCCATCAGGAACGCGGCTACGCGCATTGCACCCTCCTGGTATTCCGGCGCCAGGGTGTACTCGACCAAGGCGTGGTGCTCGGCGCCGGCGGTGATAGTCGGCACCAGGCCATCCATGGGCTGACCAACGCAGTTTTTGCGGAGCGTGCACAGGTGTGCTGTGACCACGTTCTGCTGGCTGCCGCTTGTGGTGATCGCAGTCAGGGGCTTGCTCGGGTGGTGCCCGGGGGTAACGTTGTAGCCGCCGTTGTGTTGAGCCAGGTAGGCGACGGTCAGGGCGAAGTGTCCACCTTTGACATTTGCGCAGATGGCGCGCAACGGCGAGTCGCCGGGCATGTTGCGCTGGCTACTGCCGTTGGCATGCTCGGTGATGAAGGGGGCAAGCGTTGGGGCGACCAGCGCGAACCCATGGGAGCCAGTGATGGTTTTCGTAGGGATGTCGACTGAGTGAACGCGCGAGTCGTCGCAGCCCGAGTGGTTGACGCTGACGATGAAAGGGTCTGCGTGATCGATCACATAGCGCTTGGCGCCCTTGCGCAGACGCTCCATGGTCTTGTTGACCAGCGGGCGGCGCACACCAGCCGAGCGGCCTTCTTGCTTGTCGAGAAAGATGCTGGGGCAGGGGATAGACCAATCAATGCTACTGGCAGCGGTGAGCTGTGGCTTCTGTCCCTTTGCTGGTGCTTTCGCATGGGTAGGCTCGGGCCATTGAAGTGGCTTGCCGTCGCAGCGGGCCACCAGGTAAAGACGCTCGCGCAATGTTCCGGCGCCGAAGTCACTGGCTTTCAGCTTCCCGTGGCGCAGGTCATAACCCATGCTGCTCAGAATCGATTCGAACCGGCGCCAGGTTTGGCCTTTGCGTTTCGGATCGGGTATCAGGTATTGGTCTTGCACGGGCACCCGCTCGCCGACATCGGCAACACGCAGGTCGCGGCATATGACCCTGCCTGTGGTTGGGCAGCGCTTGGCGATTAGCGGTCCCCACTGGAGCACCTGCATCACGTTCTCCATGGTGATCATCTGCGGGCGTACCTGTCCCGCCCATTTGATGACTACCCAAGACAGCGAGCGGCTGGTGGTACTGCGCGGCTGGCCGCCGGCCGCGAGGCTGTGGTGGGTGCATTCGGGGCTGGCGTGCAGGTGCAGCACAGGCCGGCCACGGATGGCCTTGCGTGGGCATATCTCATACACATCGGTGATGTAGTGTTCGGCGCCCGGGTGATTGCGCTTATGCATGCTGATCGCATCGGGGTCGTGGTTGATCGCGATATCTACCGGCATGCCGGTTGCCATCTCCTGGCCCATCGTTGCGCCACCGCCGCCGGCGAAGAGATCAACGCGAATGCCGCCTACCAGGTTGAGTCCGAACTGAGTGTGGACTGCGCTGGTGATCGGGGTTGATTTGAAAACTTCCCTTTCGGCCTTGCTGGTGCGCTTGGATCTACGCAAACGCAGGTGGGTAGTGCCTGCGCAATCTGGCGAGAGTTGCGACTGGAAGGCAGTCACGCGACACCTCCTGCCAGTTTGGCCTGATCCTGTTGGTAAGCCTCGAGCAGCGCGGCGCGAATGTGCGAATAGCCTTCGGTATCAGCCTCCTCATGCGGGAAGCTGATTTGGCTGGTTTCGAACTCACACCACAAGCTTCCTCGGTGATCCAGCCAGTCAATTAGCTGGGTATCAGTGATGTCGTCAGGTAGATACATCCGGCCTGGGCTTGCTTCTGTTAAGTAATCCGCAGGCCTTGAGACGGGCGTATACCCCACGACAGGCTGCGCGAGCGGGCGTGTCTGAGCGTTTAGCGTTGCATCAGCGAGCGCTGCCCCGCGCAGCTTTTCGTGGGGTATAAGTGCCTCGGCAGTGGCGCTGAAAGGAGCAATAATGCCTGCTGCTGCGCAGCAGAGACTGTTTGTTTCTAGCGTGTTGACGCTGCTGGCAGTGCGGAGCAAAGCGGGCAGGGCATTGGCGTTGTCCTGGTGGTTCTTCATACCGCTTTCCTCCGGTGTTCGATAGCAAGTTGGTCCATCAGGCGCTGGTGGTAGGTGTTGCGTGCTTCTGCGGCTGGCCATGGACGAATGGTTTCAGCCATGGGCTCGATGCCGACCAAACAATCCCAGATAGCCGTATCGGTTGGCATGAGGTCGCGGCGCTCGGTGGCCAGCGCAATCAGGTCAGCCTGGTGTATGCATGCGGGTAGATCGAAGGCCAGGTCGAAGCGCTCACAGATGCGCCCCCACACGACGTCCTCAAATCCTCGGTAGTCGGGCATCCACTGTTTAAGTGGCCGGGTCATATCGCCCAGGTACGCCTCGGTCGCATCGTGGAGCAGGGCCGCCAACTTATGTTCTTCCGGCACCAGCTCGGCGACGATGCAGCTGTGTTGTGCCACGCTGTAAAACTCGCGAGTGTGGCCGTTGAAGCGACACAGGTGGGCCAACGAGTGCGATATGTCCCGTGGGTCGATCATGTCGACTTCAGGCTCATAGACGTTGAAGTGCTTGCCGGTGAAGGTGAAGATGAAGTTCATGCTGCATCCTCCAGCGTGAACGGATCCATCAGAGCAGCCATGCTCAGAGCCTTGTCACGTAAGGCAAGTGCTTGCGTTGCCTGGCTCTCGGATCTCACTGCTCGGAAGGTGTCAGCCGCAAGCTTGAGCTTTTCGGCGATGGCTAACAGAGTGAGTCGATCTTGTGGTTGAAGATCCAAGATAAGTTGCAGGCGCCGGCATCGTTCGGTGACTTGCTCAAGTTCGGTAGAGCTTGCTGACCCGCCCTGGTCCATCCCTTCCATAAAGCCCTGAGCATGGCCATCCTCATAGCCCTCAGCTCGACCATCCGTTAAGCCGCCCTTGTAGCCGACCCAGTAGAGGATCCCAAGCGCTATAACGATGCTGATCAGTGCGTATATTTGAATTGCAGTCATGTGGTGTGCTCCTGGTGTTGTTGGCTGGTGGTGGCAGCCGTTGGGGATTACTAGCCTTGCTCGGTTGAGTCGGTTTTTGGTCGCGGCATATCTTCATCCGCCCTATAGGCGCGAATGTCTATTAGCGAGGCCACATGCTTGATGTGGGCGTACTTCGGTGCCTTGCGGCTGTTGACCAGTGTTGTCACGGGCAATTGAATTCGGCCTGTGGTAATTGCGTCGGCAAAAGATCCTTCGTTGAGGTTCCGGAAGTACCGTTCGCGCAACTTTTCCACCGGGATCAGAACGTCACCAAAGGTCCGGTACAGAAGTTCGACTGTCACCGGATCGGGTGCGGGCAGCAGTCTTAGTGGCTGTTGTTCAGCGTGTGCAGTCATTGGGTTTCTTCCGTTGAGGATGATTCCAGGCATTCAGGCAATGGCGTTTAGTCAGCTCCCGCAGATGCTCCGGCACTTCGAGGAGCGCGGCGTTGCGCTCCTCGCGTGTGCGCATGGCGACGATCTGGCGGGCGTACTCCCTAGGCCACGTCACGGTTATCAGCCGGGATGGCTGGTAGTTCGAGGCCGAGCTGTTCGGCCAGCCAGCGAATACCGGCTTGCCGAACCTTGGTCGACTGGCTGTACTGCATGCCCGCTTTCTCGTGGTACCAGTTGCTGTCTTTGATCCGCAGGTACTCCCGGTCACGCATGGGGAAAGCCGGCAGGTTGCGGTCGTTGAGCAAGCCCCTGTCACGCATGAGCGCGATCAGCTTGGGACGGGTCAGGCCGAAGTACTTGGCGGTTTTTTGGAGGTCACGTTCCATCACGGCCTCCTAAGCTGCATGCGCGGCAGGGGTCGCCACGGTAGCCAGGTGAGTGATGGATTCTGCCACCATGGAATAGATATCCACGTCACTTCCGCATACGGTGAAACACTTGGTGCGCGGCTTCTTCACGCCGATGCTCATGATTGTGGTGATTCCTGCGCGGGTCTTGTTACGGTGGATTGCCAAGTTGATCGGCAACTCAAAACCCATATCGAGACTGAGTGCGCCGCCGGTGCGGATCAGCTCGAATACCTGCTGCTTGTGTTCAGTCTGGAACAGGCCATAACGGCGATCAGCGTGCGGCGGAGACGAAGGATCGACGGAAGTGGTTGGCCCGTTGACGATCTCCTCAATGAAGTCAGCAAGCTTGAGGTGCATCTTCTTGCTGTTGGTCAAGGTCAGTGTGTGGCGTTCGCTGCCCAGCTCAACGGTGAAATGCGTGTCTATTTTTCGGCGTTCGACCTGCAGTCGGAAGGCCATGACGTCGCGTTGCGTTTCGGCGCGCAGATGGTGGTTGAAGGTTTCGGTCAGACAGACCTGAGCCTTGAGCAGTGTCAGGGTGCGGTTGTCGAGTTTGTACTTCTTCATGCCGCGTGCCCTCCGCCATTTGGATCGAATGGCACAGTCGCGGAGCGCTGTTTCAGCTTGGGTTTGGAAGCGATGAAAGCGCAGCCGCAGTGTTGTGCCAAGCGGCGGATTTCGAAGATGCGAGAGGGGTTAGCAGCGGCCGGGTGGACGTGCAGGGTGGCAGTGGTGTGCATGGTATTGCCTCGCTCTGTGGTGGAAGAGTGAGACAAGTAAACAACATGTTTGGTTTTTGGTCAAAACATTTTGTTTGGTTTTAGATTAGAGAGGGGCCTTTCAATGGGCGTATCGATGACCACCAGAAAATCCGCCCCAAAATCACAACGCGTTGAGCCATTATTTGATCAAAATCGTAGTCTTCGTCAGCGTACTCGTCGGAATTGAAGCTCCTCATTTTTACCCCATTAGGGGTGCGCTGAAGAAATTTGATGCGGAAGTGCCCATCGTGATCTATCGCGTATATTTCTCCATCAATTATTCTGGTCATTCCCTTATCGATACCGACAGTGGCACCAGAAAGAATCAGTGGGTGATTGCTGTTGCCGCTATTTGTGGCGAACACTGCGTTCGAAGGATCAACGCCACAACTTCTCATGGTTGCCCTCGAAAATCGCAGTTTTGGTCCAGTAATCTCTTGAACCTCAGTGCGCGCAACCTTTCCTGGTCCGGAAGAGAGTTCGACTTCCTTGTATAGCCTCAACTCAACCTCATCCTCTTCAAGTGGGGTGTTTGAATCCCAAGGGGCCATGGGTTCAAGGACATACAGGGGGGAGTCATTAGCCGCTTGTGGCGCTTTCCCTCGTGCAGTATTCGAGGTCCGCATAGGGACATCTTTCCCCTCAAGCCAATCGCGTTCAACTACCAAAGTCATAGCGACTTGGCCCGCCATGTAGGCAGGGACACCTCTCGCCTTCCAGTTGGTGACGTTCTGATCGTTTTCCAGATCAAGCAGCCGGGCGAGTTCCGCGCCAGAGAGTCCGGAGTCTTCCAGGGCTTGACGAAAGCGCTGGCCTTTTAGGCGTTGTGGTTGTTTGTTCATAAACAGAATGTTACAGCCCTTGCACAAAAATGATAACAAACGTATTGTTTGGTTATGTCATTCGTTTTGTTTGCATAAGGTGATGTCATGACTACGCCTGACCAGGTGTTCGATTTGATAGTGCTGGTCGCTGAGCGGGCCGGTAAAAGCCCCTCGCAACTCGCAAGAGAATGCGATGTAAGCCCTCAGCGCTTTTTCAATTGGCGACATAGAGGGGTTCCTGTTGCTCAGGTTCGTCCCCTTGCGAAAGCTTTGGCATGGGGACTTTTGCCTCATGAGTTGAGACCTGATTTGCCAGATATTTTTCCAGTGCCGGTTCAAGTTGTTTCGGCACAGGCGGCATAGAGCGCGAAGAAAAAAGGCGACCTTAGGGCCGCCCAGTTCCTCCCGGCACACACCACCACAGTGCTGTCGGGTCGCGACGAAGGTAGGAGGGCACACCACATGCAAACCACCTCCCTTTATCGCGCTGCCAAGACACGGATGTCTTGGGTTGCTGCCTTTTCCACCACAGATTGGGCAGCTGTTGCGCCAGAGGTGAGAGACGGATCACTCACCTCGGCACGGTGCCGGTTTCGATCTTGAGGATCTTGCCGGCGTTTGGGCCCTTTCAAGCCACGCGGCAAATGTAACACCACTGCACGCCGCGCGGCACTGGCAACTTATAAGGATTAATGCCATGAGCCGAATTGCTCTGAGTTGCGTTGATCGAGCACAACGGGAAGTCCTGACGCTCGAATTAGCGCTGTACCACGCCGCACGGGATTATCCAGGCGGCGCCGCTGCAATTGCAGCCACTACCGGCCGTAATGCCACTACTTTGCAACACAAGCTGTCTCCCACCCACCCTTCGCACACCGTAAACGTCCAAGAGTTCGGCGAGATTCTCGAACTGACCAAGGACCGTCGAATTCTCGACGCTGTGCACGGCCTTGTTGGCGACACGATCTGGCAGGAGCTGGCCGAGTCGTACACCAATGACATGCCCGAAACCCTTACCACCGGGATTGCGCAGTTCTTCCGGCAGGTAGCGGACCTGTCCGAAACTTGGGCCAAGCATATTGGCGACGGCAAAGTCGACGACGGTGAGTTGGCTGAGATACGCCAGTTGGTGTTTCGCGGCATCCAGGGTTTGTTGGGTATGTACAACCGCGCCCGTTACGTCAACCAGACTACTCGTGGGGCGGAACGTGGCTGATATTGCTGATTTTGCAAATGACCTGGTGCAGGAACGACTTGATCAGGCTTTAGCTGCTCGCGCAGCCCAGCTTTCTGGCACGACCCTGCATTCGTTGATGTTCTGTGATGAATGCGATGAGCCAATCCCAGAAGCTCGTCGGTTGGCACAGCCCGGTTGCACCCACTGTGTTGATTGCCAATCCGCAGACGATCTAAGGGCCTCCCGTTATGCTCGATGAGGTAATCAATCAGTTCGCGGATTATGGCCTTGAGCCTGATCAGCCGTTGGTTTTCGGCAAGCTCACTCGCTGCAAAACTACCCAGGATAAGGGCAAGGAAAAAAACGGCTGGTACGTGGTCCATGAACACCGGACCGAGAAAAACGAGATGCTGATCTTTGGCAGCTTCGGTGACTGGCGCTCCGGCGACACCCAAAAAATCAAGGTCAAGGCCGGGCGGATGAGCCCTGAAGAGCGCGAAGTCATGCGCGCTCGCCAAGAAGATGCCAAGCGCAAGGCAGCCGAGATCGCGGCCAACGCATCACGCCGAGCGGCCAACCGTGCTGCCAGCCTGTTCAGGCGCATGCCCGAAAAGGGTAAAAGCGCCTATCTGGATCGAAAGCAGATCGTCGGCTTCAGGGTTCGCTATGCGCCACGTACCGGCGCACTTCTAGTCCCCATGTGCAATGTGCGCGACCAAACTGTCGGCCTGCAGGTGATCTTCCCCGTCAAGCAAGAAGACACTGGCCGAGATAAGCAGTACTGGCCGCCCGGAATGTCTAAAGAGGGCGCTTTCCATTTAATCGGCCCGCACCCTGAACCCGGCGAGCCGGTGCTGGTGTGTGAGGGCTACGCCACGGGCGCAAGTCTGCACATGGCGACTTCGCTCCCTGTCGCCATCGCCTTCGACGCGGGCAACCTGCTTCCGGTCTCCAAAGCGATGCGCGAGCGCTTTCCTGGCTGTCCGCTGATCATCTGCCGGGACGACGACTGGAAAACTAAGCGTCCCAACGGTGACCCTTGGAACCCGGGCGAAGAGAAAGCCAACAACGCCGCGCTGGTCGTTGGAGGTCAGGTAGTCGGCCCTGTGTTCTCCGGCGAGCGCGAGATCAAGTGGACCGACTTCAACGACCTGCATGTTGCCGAGGGATTGGAGGCTGTCCGCCGCCAGGTGTTGGCGGTGGTCAAGCCTCCTGCAGCTGGTGGTTGGAAAGATCAATTGGCCCGAACTGAAAACGGCTCCCTGATAGCGCACATGCAGAACGTCGAATTAATCCTCGGCAACGATGAGCGTTGGGCTGGAGTGATCGGCTTCAGCGCCTTCAGCTCAAAAATCGTTAAGTTACGTGCTGCCCCATACGGTGGCGGTGTCGGCGACTGGGCGGATATCGACGACATGCTTGTAATGAAGTGGCTCGCACAACAGTACAACCTTCGGGTCAAGGCCAGCAGCGTGATCGAAGCGGTTAGCGTGGTTGCTCATGATCATGCCTTCCATCCTGTACGCAATTACCTCCACGGACTGGAATGGGACCGTGTTCCACGGCTGGCTACCTGGTTGACTGACATCATGGGCGTTGAAGCAACTGACTACAGTTCGAAGGTTGGTAAGCGCTGGATGGTCTCAGCGGTCGGGCGCGTGATGCAGCCAGGTTGTAAGGCTGACTCGGTGATGATCCTCGAAGGGGCACAGGGCGCCGGTAAATCAACAGCAATGTCTGTGCTTGGCGGTGCCTGGTTTATGGATACACCTTTCGCCCTGGGCGATAAGGATGGCTTCCAGGCGATCCGTGGTAAGTGGATCATTGAGCTGGGGGAGCTGGACAGTTTCAACAAAGCTGAGTCGACCAAGGCGAAGCAGTTCTTCTCTGCGTCGACTGACACCTATCGCGAGAGCTACGGCCGAAGAACGATGGACGTGCCACGCCAGTGTGTTTTTGTGGGTACGACGAACCAAGACGAATATCTCAAAGACGCCACGGGTAACCGGCGTTACTGGCCTGTCGCGTGTACCAAGGTCGATTTGGACCAGTTGCGCGAAGTCCGCGACCAGCTCTGGGCTGAAGCGATGTTCTGTTATCAGTCCGGTGACATTTGGTGGGTCAATCGGGATGAGGCGCCACTATTCGCCGAAGCGCAGGAATCGCGCTTTGTCGTGGATGAGTGGGAAGGGCCGGTCGTCAAGTGGTTGGAAGAATCTCAGATCGGCGCGACAGCGAGCGGAGAGGATATTTTAGCTGGCGCGCTGAAACTCGATTACGGCCATTGGGGTAAGCCCGAGCAAATGCGCGTGGGGGCAATCATGCATCGCCTCGGATGGCGAAAGGTGCGACTGCCGGCGTTGCCGAAAAGTGGTATTCGGCCATATGCCTACAAGAAGCCAGATGATTGGGGCAATGCATCAGCGCTGCAGGTTGATAGCGAACGGGACGAGGAGCCTTGCTTTGATTAAGCGAATCGATGAAATGCTCAAGCTCTGGGCGCAGGATCTGCATTCGCCGGTTCCGGAAGGCTCTGGCGGGCCGAGTGGCGGCAACATGATTGCCATGCTGATGGAGTGCAAAGGCGAGCTGATACGTGGTACTCGCGGTAGTCGGATCTTGTTGGATGAGTCGGCGGATATTGAGCTGATCGTTAATAAACACTTGGCGCCTGAGCTGGCGGTGGTGGTGTGGGAGCACTACTGCAATCAGGAAAGCTTCCTCTCCCAGAAAATGTTGCATTGTGGGTGCAGCGCGCCAACGTATTACCGTCGATTGCACGATGCCCATGTGAGCATTGATGGCTTCCTCATGGGCAAAGCCGCATGAGCCTGGGCATTACTCTACCAATATGTGTCCTACTGTCCGGCCTTGTCCTACCTTTAATCTGCAAGGTAGGACAGCCGCAGGCCGCGCAGTCCGTGGCCTGTCCTACTACCCTACCTCTTATTGCACTCCGCACATGTGAGCGTAGCGCGATGCATCACGCGCCCTGGGCGCGCATGCGTGTTTTTAGTTTTCTCTCTTTACACGAGAAAAAGTTAAAAGAGGTAGGGCAGTAGGGCAAGGCCCCGAATTCAGCGGGCTCAAGCTGTCCGACCTCCATTTAGAATAGTGGGGCAGGTAGGACAGCGCCGGAGGCGCTGGAAGCCGAAATAAAGATATTCACCGACATTGCCTAGCCGTAGCCCAGATATTCACCGGGTGGCATTAAAACGGGGTTGCTGCCATGAGAATCCACCTGTAAAAAGTAGTCATCTTCGATAGGTGCGACCGCGAGCAGCGGGACACACCACCACACTAGACCCGGCCATTGCGCCGGGTTTTTGCGTTTATGGGGTAGGGCGATGACAAACGAGCAGCAAGCGCTTATTGAGATGCCGATCTGGATGGTGATCCTGCTATCCCTGATCGGCGGTATTTCCGGAGAGGCATGGCGGGCCGACAAAGCGGGGGTAAGCGGCTGGTCATTGGTTCGCCGCTTGCTGCTTCGATCCGGGGCCTGTGTGGTCTGCGGGCTCTCCACCATGATGTTGTTGCACGCATCGGGCATGTCCGTCCTGGCGGCGGGGAGCATTGGCTGCCTCACCGCGATGGCCGGCGCCGATGTCGCCATTGGCCTGTACGAACGCTGGGCCGCCAAGCGGTTGGGCGTGTGCGATGTGCCGCCCTCGGGCAGCGGGCAGGCTTGATGCTCTGGAGGCCCCGAAATACGTGGCTTGTAGAGGCTTGCATCAAAATGGTGCGCCGAAAAGTCGCCGGGGACCCTGGCAGCATTCGAGGGACACGGGGCATGAAACCCGCGGGAAAGCGTTAGCGGCAGGCCCACCAGCTTACTGAAATTCAATCCATTGAAATTGAAAGGTTTCCATTGAAAAGCCGTTGAAAAGGAGGGCTTATGACGGATCCACTGTTCCTGTCTAAAAGCGCTTTCGCGGTTCGCATCGGCAGGACGCCGAGTTACATCACCTGGCTGAAAGACAACAACCGCCTGGTGCTGTCGCCGGATGGCAAGAAGGTCGACGTGCTGGCAACGGAAGCGCTGATCCTCGAAACCGCCGACCCCAGCAAGGCCGCTGTCGCGGCTCGACACCAACAAGACCGGCTCCAGCGTGACGTTTACAGCCAACTGTCCCCCATGGTCGAGCCGACTAACACGGCTGCGCCGCCGCAGCCTGCTGGCGCGAAGAGCGGGCAACCCGACTTCCAGAAGGCCCGCGCACACCGCGAGTACTACCTGGCCCAGTTGGCCGAAGCCGAGTTTCACAAGGTGCAGGGCTCGCTGGTGGATATGAAGGCGGTCACCACCGGGGCCTACAACGCCGGACGCATGCTGCGCGATCAGTTGCTCAGCATGCCCCCGCAATTGGCCCCAGAACTGGCGGCTATGTCCGACCCTTGGGAGATTGAGCAGCACCTGACCAAGGCCCTGCGGCTGTCCCTGGAAGAGGCCGAGCGCATGTCTTCGGCTGACCTTGAACGCGATCTGATCATAACGAGTTAATCCATGCATACGGAAAAACCTGACGGCGCTGAGGTGTACCGTGAGGCGTATTTCCGTGGGCTGCGTCCAGACCCCAGCCTCTGGGTGGATGAGTGGGCCGACGAGTACATGCGCATCCCGCGTGATACTGGCGCCGCCGAGCCAGGGAAATATCGCACCGTGCGAACGCCCTACGCACGCGAGCCGATGCGTTGCCTGTCACCGGCTCACCCATGCAAGCGTGTGGTCACCATGGTTGCCTCGCAGCTGATGAAGACCCAGATTGCCTTGAACTGGATCGGCGCGTTGATTCACATGGTGCCGTCGAACATCCTCACGCTGCTGCCAAGCCTGGGTCTGGCAAAGCGGGTGTCTTCGCGTATCGGCAAGACGATCAAGGCCACCCCGGTGTTGCGCGAACGTGTGGCGGCGAGCCGCTCGCGGGACTCGCGCAACACCATGGACACCAAGGAGTTCGAAGGCGGATCGCTGTATGTCACCACAGCCGGCTCTGCGGCCAACTTGGCCGAGCTGTCGGCGCGCTACGTGTACGGCGATGAAATTGACCGCTGGGAAGTCGACGTAGGCGAAGAGGGCGACCCTATCGAACTGGCGGAAACGCGGGGCAGTACCTTCGGCCGCAATGCCAAGTTCTACTTCTCCAGTTCGCCGACCATCAAGGGCGCCTCGCGCATTGACGATCTGTTCGAGGGTAGTGACCAGCGTTACTACTACGTGCCGTGCCCAACTTGCGGGCACATGCAAACCCTGGAGTGGGAGCGGTTGCATTACTCCCAGGACTTCAGCGTAGTGCATTACGAGTGCGCCGCGCCTGACTGTGACGTGCTGATCGAGGAACATCACAAGGGCGACATGCTCGCGCGTGGTGAGTGGCGTGCCCATGCCAAGGGCGATGGAGAGACGGTTGGCTTCCACCTCAACGCACTGTATTCACCGTTGGGTTGGACAGGCTGGAAGTCGCTGGCGAAGCAATTCGAGAAGGCGAAAAAGGCCCAGGCCAAGGGCGACCTTGAGCCCATGCAGGTGTTCTACAACACCCGTCTGGCTAAGGTGTGGGACAGCGCGCAAGAGCAGACTAAGGCTTCGGTGCTGATAGAGCGGGCGCGTAAAGAAGGGTTCTCCCTCGGTGCGATGCCCGCCGCCGTGATGATGATCACGGGCGCCGTCGACGTCCAGGCCGA
Source organism: Pseudomonas sp. GW823-FHT02F05 (assembly GCF_058797315.1). NCBI lineage: Bacteria > Pseudomonadati > Pseudomonadota > Gammaproteobacteria > Pseudomonadales > Pseudomonadaceae > Pseudomonas > Pseudomonas sp. GW823-FHT02F05. The sequence continues at coordinate 269,881 of NZ_JBXAJM010000003.1, read as the reverse complement.
CCGTCTGGAATTCATGGCGATGGGCTGGGGCGTGGGCATGGAACGCTGGGTCATCGACCACAGGGTGATCGCGGGCGACCCGTCAGACGAACGCACCTGGGCGGTGCTGGATGAACTGCTGAAAGAGCGGTACCGGCACCCTTGCGGTGTGGGCCTGGGCATTCTCGCGGTCGCCGTCGACTCCGGTGGTCACCACACCGACGAGGTTTACCAGTTTTGCCGCGTGCGGCGCTGGCGCAACATCTTCGCCATTAAGGGCGCGAGCAAGCCCGGTAAGCCGGTAATCGCTCAGCGACCGTCCATGGTGGATGTGACCTGGAAGGGTCAGACCGAGCGAGGCGGCGCCGAGCTGTGGTTTGTCGGTACCGACACTGCAAAGGACTGGATCTACAACCGCTACCCGTTTGAATCCGGGCCCGGCGCGCTGCACTTTGCCAACGATCTACCGGACGAGTTCTTCGCCCAGTGCGTGGCCGAGCGCAAGGTCGCCAAGTACGTGCGGGGTCACAAGCGCATCGAGTGGATCAAGGGCAAGGCCGAGCGCAACGAAGCCCTCGACCTGATGGTGTATTGCCTGGCGATGGCGCATTACCTCGGCATCAACCGGTATCAGGAACACGACTGGGACCGGGTACGGAACTCGTTGGCACAGGCCGGTTTGTTCGATGAAAAGGTGGTCGCTGCTGAGCGTGTAACGGTTGCCGCACAGGCTCCCGCGACACCGCAAGTGGCGCCGCAACCAGTTGCCCCGGTCGCCCAACCGCGACCCGCTGCACCCCCACAACGCCGCAGCTCCACCAGCGGTTACCTGAAGAGACGCTGATATGTCGTTTACTCCGAAGCACCTCGAAGCCATCGAGCGCGCCATCGCACGCGGTGAAAAGACCGTGCGCTACAGCGACCGCACGGTGGAATACCGTTCCATTGACGAACTGCTCAAGGCCCGCGACGAGATACGCACGTCGCTGACCAACGCCGCCGGGCCCCGCTCTCGCGTGGTTCGGCTCATGCATGGAGGCAAGGGACTCTAATGGCACGACACTATCCGACGCTGACTCGTAATGGATTCTTGCTGCCGTCGAACATCAAGGCCAGTTACGAAGGCGCGGGTGAGGGTCGACGCTCGGCCAGTTGGGAAGCCACCGACAACGGCATCAACAGCATCAACACCCCGGCCCTGCGTAACCTGCGGGCGCGTTCACGGGCAGCGGTGCGCAATGACCCGTACGCCTTCAATGTCATCGACAAGCGCGTCAGCAACCTGATCGGCACCGGCATCACGCCCAGGCCGTCCACCGATGACGCGGAGCTGCGCAAACTCCAGCAGCAGTTGTGGGACGACTGGGTTGACGAAGCGGACGCTGATGAGCTGACCGACTTCTACGGCATGCAGACACTGGTGGCGCGCACGGTTGAAACGGCAGGTGAGTGCTTTGTGCGGTTGCGGCCGCGCAGCCTCAGTGAGGGGTTAGCGGTGCCGCTACAACTGCAGGCGCTGGCACCTGAGTTCGTCCCACATGACAAGTTCGAGACGGCCAAAAACGGCAACGTCATCCGCGCCGGGATCGAGTTCAACCCGGCCGGCAAGCGTGTGGCGTACTGGATGTACTTGTCGCACCCACGCGATTCGTCGTCGTTAAACGTCGGCTACAACCAGCTGGTGCGCGTGCCGGCGACGCAGGTGCTGCATATCTTCGAACCGATGGAGCCAGGGCAACTGCGCGGCGTGCCACGTCTGGCCCCGGTGTTGAAGCGCCTGCGCAGCCTCGACAATTACGACGACGCGGTCCTGTTCCGTCAGGAGGTGGCGAACCTGTTCGCTGGTTTCATCAAGCGGCCGGCCCCAGACGCGGGGCAGCAACCTCGCGACCCTGTCACGGGGCAATTGCTGACCACCGACCGTGACGGCTTCACGCCGATGGTCGCCCTGGAGCCCGGCACCATGCAGGAGCTGGGGCCAGGTGAAGAGGTGGAGTTCTCCAAACCACCGGACGCCGGCAACAACTACCCGGACTTCATGCGGCAGCAGCTGATGGCTGCGGCGGCGGGTTCGGGCACGCCCTACGAGATCCTCACCGGCGACATGCGCGAGGTCAACGACCGGGCGCTGCGGGTGGTGCTCAACGAGTTCCGGCGGCGTCTGGAGCAACTGCAATTCGGCGTGTACGTGCATCAGCTGTGTCGCCCGGTGCGCGCTGCCTGGATGGACATGGCGGTGCTGTCCGGCGCCCTAGTGCTGGATGACTACGCACAACGGCGGCGCGAATACCTGCGCACACGCTGGGTGCCACAAGGCTGGGCCTACATTCAGCCGGTGCAGGACGTCCAGGCGCGGCGGATGGAAGTGCAGGCGGGCTTCGGTTCACGCAGCGAGATGTGTCTGCGCAACGGCTACGACGCGGAAACCATCGACGCGGAAAACGCCGCCGACCTCGCCAGGTCCACCGACCTGGGCCTCAACTACACCACGCTTGATGCCATCGAGCCGATTGATGACAAGGAACAACCATGAGTAAAAAAGCGATCCCGCGCATTTATGACAAGGCTGGCAAGCAGGTAAAAGTCGCGGATAAAAGTTGGTACACCTTCCAGGCCAGCGGCGAAGCCGAGCAACAGACCATTGAGGTCTTTGTATACGGCGAGATCGGCACCTGGGGTGTCAGCGCTAATCAGTTTGTTCAGGACCTGCGGGCTATGGATGACGGCGCTTCCCCGGTCGTTGTGGCGTTCAACAGCATCGGCGGCGACCTGTTCGACGGTCTGGCTATTCACAACGCACTGTCGCGCTTGGGCGAACGCTGTACCGGGCGCATTGATGCGCTGGCGGCCAGCGCGGCCAGTGTTGCCGTGTGTGGCGCTCACCGGGTGGTCATCGCGGCCAATGCCATGCTGATGATCCACAACCCTTACACCTTTACCGGCGGTGATGCCGAGGACTTCCGGCGTGTCGCCGACGTGCTGGACCAGACGCTGGAAGCGATTATTGCGGCCTACAAGTCCAAAGCGCCGGACATCGACGAGGCCGAGCTGCGGCGCATGGTCAACGCCGAAACCTGGCTTACGGCCAACGAAGCAGTGGCCCTGGGCTTGGCCGATGAAGTGGGCGACGGGCTGAAGGTGAAAGCCTGCCTCGGTCAGGGCAGCGTGTTGCAGCGCTTCCAGAATGCCCCGGCTGAATTGCTGGCCCAGTTGGACGAAGAGCCGGATGTTGAGCCGACTGATCCTGTAAACCTTCCGGATCCAGCTCCCGTATTGGACGCTGCCGGATTGGCGTTGATGGTTACCAAGGGGTGTGCGGCGGCAGGCATCAGCAACCTGGTGGACCCGATACTCGCTTCGACGAAGCTAGAAAGCGAAGCGGTAGTCACTGCGGCGCTGACCAAGGCAAAAGCGCTGCACGGCTTGTGTGTCGCGGCACGATTGCCGGAACTGACCGGCGAGTTCCTGGCGGCTGGCTTGGATGAAGCTGCTGTCAGGGCGCGCCTGTTCGACAAGCTGGTGAGCAGCGGCGGCGGCTTTGAAATCAACAATAGCCTACCGCTGGACGATGACCCAGCCCTGACGGTCAAGGCCAAACAGGTCGACACTCACTCAATCTGGGCCACCCGTCAGGCGGCACAGAACGGAACCTCGAAAGGAGCAAGAGCATGAAAATTGAATCGATGCACGCAGGCGAGTTCCTGCTGTCCGAAGGCGCCGGCAACATTTCCCGCGAAGCGATCAACGTAGCGGCCGGGCCTGCCCTGGAACCGGGCCAGATCCTCGGTCTGGTCACTGCCACCGGTGAGTTCGCGCCGTATCACTCGACAGCCGAGGACGGCACCGAAAACGCCGTCGCGATCCTCTATGGGCCTCTTAGTGAATCCGAGGTCGTGCGACGCGGTCGCGCCATCGTGCGGCTGGCTGAGGTCAGCGAGGCTCATTTGACCGGCCTTGACCCCGCCGCCGAAAAAGCACTGAACATCCAGCACGTGATCGTGCGCTAAGACGCTTACCCCATTAATCCATCCCGCCAAATGCGGGATTTTTTGTTTCTGGAGAGTACCCCCATGGCCGATATCGCCATTTTTGAAGACGATGCGTTCAGCGTTTCTTCGTTGACTGCCGCAATCAATGAGCAGGAATACCTGCCGGGCCGCATCAGCAGCCTTGGCCTGTTCCGCGAAGAGGGCATCAGCACGCTTACCGTGCAGATCGAGAAAGACGGCGACACCCTGGCCCTGGTGCCATCGGGTGAACGTGGTACTTCTGGTCTGGTGGTCGGTGCGACTAAACGTCAGCTGATCCCGTTCAACACCGTGCACCTGCCGGAACGTTTCACCATCAAGGCTGATGAGATCCAAGGGATTCGCGCCTTCGGTACCCGCAGCGAACTGCAGGCCGTGCAGGATGTGGTCAACAAGCGCCTGGCGAAGGCCCGCCGGCAACTGGATGCCACCCACGAATTCCAGCGTATGGGCGCGTTGAACGGGCAGGTGCTGGACGCCGATGGCAAGACCGTGCTGTTGGATATTTATAAATCCTTCGGCGTTAATCGCCAGAAACTGCCGATGGGCTTGAACAGTCCAGATACCGAGCTGCGTGTCAAATGCGGCGAAGCGCTGGATATGCAGGAGGAAGCACTCGGCAGCGTCACCAGTACCGGCTCCCGCGCTTTGTGCGGCAAGAACTTCTGGAACAAGTTCATCGTCCATAAGTCGGTCAAGGAAACTTACCTCAATACCATGCAGGCCGCGTCTCTGCGTGGCGATGCTCGTGAAGCCTTCGAGTTCGGCGGGATCGTCTGGGAGCGTTATCGCGGCAAGGTTGCCGGTGTTGCGTTCGTCCATGACGACAAGGCGCTGCTGGTCCCCGAGGGCGTCCCTGATCTGTACATCTCGTCCTTCGCACCGGCCGACTACATGGAAACGGTCAATACCCAGGGCATCCCGTACTACAGCAAGATCGAGCCACTGCCTTTCAACAAGGGTGTGGCCGGCGAAGCCCAGTCCAACCCGCTGCATTTGTGCACGCGGCCTCGGGCGCAGATCTTGCTGGAGATGTGATCGTGGCCTTCCGCGATCTGATCGACGACATCGACGCCGTGGTCTTCGAAACACTGGGCGATAGCGCACGGATCGAGGGCCGCGAAGAGCCGGTGCTTGGTATGTTTGCCGCGCCCTGGTTGCAGCCGAAGCTCGGCAAGCTCAATACCGGCTTGCGTGAGCCTCGGTTTGAGATCCGCGTCAGCGATTCGGAAGGCTTGAAACGTGGGCTTTTGGTCAGCGTCGACTTGCCCGCCCTGGACGGCGGCGGCGATTACGACTTGCTGCAACTGGAGCCGAGCGGCGACGGTCTGGTCGCCTTGATCCTGAGGTTGCGCCCATGAGCATCGGTAGCTACGTCAAACCCTCGGCCGGCGGCGGGATGATCTCTATCCAGTCGTCAGCTGCAGATCTCCAGGCTTTTCAGGACTTCGCCAAGTTGGTGCCCAAGGCAGCTGCTGCCGCCCACCGACGCGCGATCAACAAGACGTTGGGCTGGTTGCGCACGCACATTGCCCGTGCAGTCAGCAGGCAGGAGCGCATTGCTGTCGCGGCAGTACGTCAACGGTTGCGCAGCTACCCAGTGTCCGGCGGGGCGTCCAGCGGCAAGCTGTGGTTCGGCTTAAATGCCATCGAGTCCAGCCGGATCGGCCGGGCGCGGCAAACTGGCAGCGGTGTTTCGGTCGCGGGGCGGCGTTACCAGGGCGCGTTCCTCAAGAAGGTCTACGGCAATAAGCCAGACATCTGGATTCGTACGGCGAGCAAACACTTCAATGCCGATGATTATCCCGACAGCACCGTGTCACCGGGTCGTGGGCCTAGTTCGGGGTGGGTCGCGGAGAACGGTAGCCGCTTTCCGTTAGCCAAGGCCAAAGTGTCTCTGGAACAAGCCCGTCCTCACTTTGAGAGCTGGGTAAAAAAGGCCGATGAGCGCTTGCTGGAGATCCTGAAACAAGAACTCAACTTTGAGCTGCAGAAGCACCTCAAGAGGATCGGGTAATGGCTGACGAACCTTTTAGCCTGGACCAGCTTTACCAGGCGGTCGAGCAACACCTGGTGAGTCATCTGCCAGGGGTTCAGACGGTAAGTGCCTGGCCGAACATTCAGGATCGCATTGCTTTACCGGCAGTGTTTTTGGAGCTGGCCGAGATTGAGCCCGGTACCGATATCGGCACGGGCGAAACCACATTGGTTTGTAAGTTCGAGGCACGCGTCGTCGTTGACCCACTCCATCCCCAACATCAGCAACAGGCGGTGCAGTTGGCAACTCAACTCGCCGTACTACTTCGGGCTCAGACCTGGGGGCTGGAAGTTGAGCCGGCAGAGTTCGTTCAGGCGCTACAGGACTGGACCCAGCCAGTGCTGGATGGTTACACCGTCTGGCTGGTGGAATGGACGCAGCAGGTGTACCTCGGTCCTGAAGAGTGGCCCTGGCCCGATCAGCCTCCCGGCATGCTGTTGTTTGGCTTCAATAACGACGTCAAAGAGGACTTTGTTCCTGCGGAGGATTTGTGAGCGGCTACGTTGCTGCCCAGCACGACCGCATGCTTGCGGGGGTGGTCAAGGATTGCTTTGTGGTTGCGGTCGACCTGGCTGCCTCCCCGCCGGTGTGTCGGGTCTCGGATGGCGAATGGACTAGCGCATGGGTGCGTTGGCACAGTATCGCCGCCGGCAAGGCCAGGCATTGGCGGGCACCGTCTATGGGCGAGCAGGGGACACTGGTTAGTGCCAGCGGTGACGTGTCACAGGGCACGTTTATACCGGGCTTGTATGGCAACGCCGGTCCGCCGCCGGATAACCGAGATCATGTGGAAGTTTGGCGGTTTGATGATGGCGGCTCGCTGATTTACGACTGGCAGGCCAAGAGCTACAGCATCACTTTGCCCAGCGGCTCGGTGACGATTAAAGTCGCCAGCACGGAGGCGGTCATTAGCGATAGCGCCGTCACCGTCACGACGGGGAATATCAACCTCAAAGCGGCGGTGATGATCGACGGAGCGTTACACGTCACGAAAGGCATCACCAGTGCCGGTGCGATCATCGACGCCGGTGGCAACAGCAACCACCACACGCATTAATTTCAACTAATAACAGCTCGCCCGGTGCGGGCTTTTTTTATGCCTGGAGAAACACATGGCCAAAATCGTCGACGCAATTGTCACCGACGAACCAGCGTTTGCACCACAGGTGCGGGAACCGCTGTTGCTCAAAACACCCGCGACATCGGAAGTCCTGAAGTTCCGCGACAAGGTCTTCACGTCGCGGCTGCTGATCGTTCCCGGTACCGACCGCACCCTGCCGGTGATCAAGGCGGTGGTAGAGGTTTCAGTGTCGGACACCGACGCGGTCAAGTTCCTGAAAGATAACGCGGAATTCGAGCTGTTGAAGGAGTGATTTAGATGATCGGAATGGATCGCCACACCGGCCAACCCATTTCCGGCATTGCGCACTTGCGCCAATCCGTCCCAGACATTTTGGGCACGCCGTTGGGCAGTCGCCGGCATCGGATGGATTACGGCAGCAAGCTACGGCGGTTTGTTGACTTGCCTGTGACTGAGGGCTGGAAAAGTGCGGTACAGGCTGAAGTCGCCCGCGCCCTAGGGCGCTGGGAGCCGCGTTTGAAACTGGATCAAGTGCGTGTCGTTTCCGTTATCGGCGGGCAAATCAACCTGAAAATCGTCGGGCAGTACCTGGGCGACAGCGTCACGCTGGAGGTGGCCGTATGAGTATCGTGGATCTGTCGTCGTTGCCTGCGCCGACCGTGTTGGAGCCGCTGGACTTCGAAGAGGTATTTCAGGAGGGATTGGGGGTCTTTCGTGGATACATGGGCGGCAACTGGACTGCCGCGCTGGAGAGCGATCCGGTGCTTAAGGTGCTGGAGGTTGGCGCTTACATCAAGGTCGGCAACCGCGCTCGGGTCAATGACGCCGGCAAGGCGGTATTGCTGGCGCATGCCATACGTGGCGACCTCGATCACCTGGGGGCTAACGTCAACCTGAAGCGCCTGGTTATTCAGGCCGAGGATCTCCTGGCGGTTCCGCCTGTTCCGGAAGTCAAAGAGGATGACGATCCGTTCCGAGAGCGCATCCAGTTGGCCTATGAGGGGCTGACCACAGCCGGCCCACGTAACAGCTACATCTTGCACGCACGCAATGCCTCGGGGCTGGTAGCGGATGCCACAGCCGAAAGCCCGGCGCCTTGTTACGTTACGGTAACGGTGCTGGGTTTAGACGGCGAAGGTGAGGCGCCTCCGGATCTGCTCGCCACGGTGTCTGCCGCGCTGAATGACGAGGATGTGCGGCCGGTGGGGGATCGTGTGACGGTGCAGAGCGCCCAGGTGATCCGTTACCAAATTGAAGCCATCCTGCACATGACCAGCGCTGGCCCCGAGGCTGATGCCAGTTTGGCCGAGGCGAAAAGTCGATTGGCGGCGTGGATCAACCCGCGCAAACGGCTGGGTATTGAGGTGGCACGCTCAGGCGTAGACGCCCAGTTGCACGTTGCCGGCGTTTCCAGGGTTGAGCTCGTCGGATGGCAGGACCTGGCCCCGACCAAGGCTCAGGCGGCGTTCTGTACGGGATACACCGTGACGCTGGCGGGCTGACATGAAAAGCCTACTGCCGATCAACAGCACGCAACTGGAACGGGCCATGGAGGCGACGTTCTTCGAAAAAACAATTGTCCCACTACGCGACCTTTACAACGCTGATACCTGCCCGGTGCATTTGTTGCCGCACCTGGCATGGGCATGGTCGGTGGATCGCTGGGACTACCGATGGACCGAGGCGACCAAACGTGCCGCCATCAAAGCCTCTTATTACATTCATGCCCACAAAGGCACCATCGGCGCGTTACGCCGCGTGGTCGAGCCGCTGGGCTATCTAATCGAGATTATCGAGTGGTTCAACATGAGGCCCGAAGGGGTGCCCGGCACCTTTGCATTAAAAGTCGGGGTGTTGGACACCGGTATCACCGAGGAAATGTATCAGGAACTGGAGCGGCTGATTGATGACGCCAAGCCGGTTAGCCGGCATCTAACCGGGCTGGCTATCAGCCTAGAAACCACCGGCTCTATAAACGTCTTCGCAAGTGCTTATGACGGGGACGAAATTGACGTTTATCCGCCGGTACTCCGGGATATCGAGACAACCGGCGTTATCGGTGGTGGCGGTCGCGAACACAGCATAGATGAGCTTGAGGTTTATCCGCTGACACCTTCCTTTATCTCGGTTGATTGTTATGTCGGTGTTCCTGGCCGCGAACATTCCATAGACCTTTTGGACGTATACCCATGATTGATGCCAATTCGCAGTTTTTCGCCATCCTGACGGCCGTGGGGGAGGCGAAGCAAGTTAAAGCCGATGCTGGCTTGATGACTTGGAAGTTAACCCACATGGCCGTGGGCGACGCTAATAACACTGATCCAATACCTGATCGTTTGCAGAAGGTGTTGATCAACGAGCGCCGCCGTGCGCCGCTGAACATGCTTGGCCCTGATCCGGCTAACCCCGGCATCCTTGTAGCCGAGCAGATTATTCCGTCTGACGAGGGCGGTTTTTGGATTCGGGAGTTGGGGTTGTTCGACTCCGACGGGGATCTGGTGGCGGTAGCCAACTGCGCGCCGAGCTTCAAGCCGAAGCTTTCCCAGGGCGCCGGCCGGACGCAGACCGTCCGCATGAACTTCATCGTCAAGAGCTCCACGAACGTGGTGCTGAATATCGACCCTTCGGTTGTGACGGCAACGCGCAGGTATGTGGACGAATCCATAGCCGGCGCCATTAACAAGCTGGATTTTAAACAGTCGGTGTTGGTTGCAACCACGGGCCCCGTGGTTCTGGCTGGTATTCAAGCCATCGACGGTTTAGCGGTGCCTGCGGGATCGCGGGTGCTGGTAAAAGATCAGGTGCAGGCGAAAGACAACGGTTTGTACGTGGTTGGTCCTGATAGCTGGGTGCGTTCTGGCGATGCCGATAGCAGCGACAAAGTAACGCCGAACCTGATGGTGGCAGTGGAGCGTGGCACGGTAAACGCCGATACCCTCTGGCAGCTCGTCAGCGACGGCCCGTTGGCGCTCGGCACAACGCCTTTAGCCTTCCAATGGCTCGGTGGGCAGAACGCTCCTACCCAGCCAGTGGATGACCGTTCTAAGCGCGTAGCCAACACCGAATCGCTCAGGGCTCAAATTGAAAGCCCAAAGCAAGAATTTCCGATCCACGTCTACCGTAAAAATCGGTTGATTAATGCTGCGTTCCAAATCTGGCAACGCGGCAAATCTGGCGTAGTGGGAAAGGTCGGCGGTGGTCCGGAACAAGTGTTCGGTCCTGATCGTTGGATGGTCTACAGCCCTGCTGGAGCAGTCTGCAACTGGAGCCAGTTGCCGCTGGAGCAGGGCGCAAATATCAACGAGGCGAAATACGGACTGCGCCTTTCAAGGCAAGGGGATGGTCAGGGTTGGAATCTAAGCCAGCGCATAGAGAATGTTGAAACTTTAGCGGGTGGGAAAGTAACCGTTTCGTTTTATATGAAAACCACCGTGCCGCATACTTGCGCGGTCATTCTTCGACAAAATTTCGGAATCGGATCAACTGATTCGAACGTCGATGTTGGGACTTCAGTAGAGCTAACGACGGCGTTTAAAAAGTATGTGGTTACTTTAGATTTGGGGTCTGTGGCGAATAAAAATAAGGGAGCGGCTAACGATTTTCTAGAGTTGATCTTCGCTAGTTGGGGGACAGGGGCGCATGTCACTGATATCACCAACGTGCAAGTAGAAGGCGGTAGTGTAGCAACACCTTTCGATTATCGAACGCAGTATGAAGAGAGCCGCGCATGTATGCGGTACTTTGAAAAGTCGTTCCTTATGGATCATCCAACCAAATCCAATAACGGCCCGCAAACCTGTATTGCAACATTCACTCAGTCCGCAGCTGCCCAAAGTTCTCAGTCAGGTTTGCGCCTGGACTTCCGTGAAATTAAACGGGTTGTCCCTACGCTTAAGCTGTTCTCACCAGGAGAGGATACAGCGCAGATTTGGGCGCAATCTTCAGTGAAGCCTTGTACGGGCACCAACATTCAAAGTTTGTGGGCGACAGGCTTTTCTTTGTCCTGCATTCCTCCGGCTGGCTCGGTGCCTGGGTACACCTTGCAAGTTGAGTGGACTGCTGAAGCCGAAATTTAAAGGAGCGTTTCGTGGACAAGATCCAATACAAGCTTAGTCCTGCAGGCGTTCAGCGCTTGTCTGATGGTGTATTTATTCCCCAGGACCTGGGAAATAAAGACTGGAGCGCCTATCTGGAATGGGTGGCCGAAGGTGGTAAGACACAGCCGATATCGACAGCTGAAGAAGTTGCCAGCGCGGAGCGCCGGTGGCGCGACGGTGAGCTGGAAAGCGTCAAATGGTTGCGCGAGCGTCACCGTGATGAGGTGGAGCTGGGCGGCGCTACATCGCTCACGGCTGACCAATACGGCGAGCTGCTGGCTTACATGCAATCACTGCGTGATTGGCCCCAAGCTACGAAATTTCCTGGCACGAAATACCGTCCCACACGGCCAGCCTGGATAGACCAGCAAAGCCAATAACGCCCCGCATCGTCGGGGCGTTTTGTATCCCGTTATACGTAACACGAACACCCCTCCCGGCCTCGCTTAAGCGGGGCTTTTTCGTTTCTGGAGAATGAGCTTTATGAGTTTCTTTCACGGCGTTACCACTACAGATATCAAGACAGGCGCGCGCACTATCTCCCTGCCGTCGTCTTCCATCATCGGACTTTGCGACACCTTTGTGCCGGGCGCCCTCGGCGGCGGTACTGCTAAGGCCGGCGAGCTCAAATTGATCACTTCTGAGCGCGAGGCTATTGCTGCCTTCGGTGCTGACTCGGCGATCACCAAGGCCTGTAAGGCGATCTATACCAAGGCCAAGGCGGTGATTGTTGCCATTGGTGTGCCGAAGCTGGAGGACGCGGCGCTGCAAACTTCGGCGATTATTGGCGGTGTTCTTGCCTCGGGTCAGCGTACTGGCCTGCAGGCTTTGCTCGATGGGAAAAGCCTGTTCAACGCGCAGCCGCGGCTGTTGATTGCTCCGGGTCATACCGCCACCCAAGCGGTGGCTACCGCGCTCGATAGCCTGGCGCAGAAGCTGCGGGCAATCGGCATTCTTGACGGACCTGGAACCACGGATGAGGCGGCAATGCTCTACGCCGATAACTTCGGCAGTCGCAACTTGTTCATGGTTGACCCTGGTGTTCAGTACTGGGACACCGATCTCAGCAAGACGGTCGATGCGCCGGGTTCGGCCTGGGCGGCGGGCTTGTTCGCCTGGACTGATTCCGAATATGGCTTCTGGGCCTCGCCGTCGAACAAGGAGTTCACCGGCATCACCGGCACAACCCGTGCTGTCGAGTACCTGGACGGCGACGAGACGTGCCGGGCCAACCTGCTGAACAACGCCAATATCGCGACGATCATCCGCGACGACGGCTATCGCTTGTGGGGTAACCGCACACTGTCGAGCGATCCGAAATGGGCGTTTGTCACCCGTGTTCGCACGCTGTTCATCCTCATGGATGCGGTGCAGGCCGGCCACAAATGGGCGGTGGACCGCTCGATCACCAAGACTTACGTCAAGGACGTGACGGATGGGCTGGATGCGTTCATGCGCGATCTCAAAGCCCAGGGCGCAATCATCAATTTTGAGGTGTACCCGGACACCGAGCTGAATACGGCCAGCCAAATTGCCCAGGGCAAAGTGTATTGGCGAATTCGTTTCACCGACGTGCCGCCAGCAGAAAACCCGAATTTCCTTTTCGAAGTCACCGATCAGTGGATGACCGAAGTTCTCGAAGCAGCCTAAGGGGCCTAGTCAATGATTCCTCAAACTTTGTTTAACACGAACCTGTTTGTCGACGGCGTGAACTTCGCCGGCGATGTGCCGAGTCTGACCCTGCCCAAGCTAACGGTTAAGACCGACGAATATCGTGCCGGTGGTATGGCCGGTGCAATTGAGATGGCCCAGGGTTTGGAAAAACTGGAAGCGTCCTTTGTCACTAAGGGTGTGCGTCGAGAGTCGTTGAAGCACTTCGGCCTGGCCGATGGCACGGCCTTCAATGCGACGTTCCGAGGGGCTTTCAGGGGACAAAAAGGGGCAGTGACGGCGGTGGTCGCCACCCTGCGAGGTTTGCTTAAAGAGGTCGATCTTGGGGATTGGAAAGCCGGTGATCCGGCTGAGATCAAGCATGCCGTTGCGCCTTCTTACTACAAGCTCGAAATCGACGGTCGCGTCATGTACGAGATCGACATGGTCGCGGGCGTTCAAGTAATCGACGGTAAAGATCAACTCGCTGACATTCGCACCGCGCTCGGCCTCTAAGGGAATAGATCCAAATGAATAAAGCAACTTTTAAAGAAGCACCGGCCTGGCTGTCGCTCACTGCACTCGCTGCCGTCGTGACGCTCACGCGGCCGAGCAATGCCAACGGCGTGCAGGTCGAGACCTTGACCTTGCGTGCGCCGCTTGTGCGTGAAGTGCGGGCAGCCGACCGCGCCTCTAACGGCGACGAAGAACAGCGTGAGCTGATGTTGTTCGCGGGATTGGCAGAGGCGGGCGTTAAGGATCTGGAAGGGCTGAAGCTTGCGGACTACCGCCGTCTTCAATCTGCCTATTCGCACTTGGTACCCGACACTGACTATTCGGCGTCGATGCCATCGTGGTTGTCGGTCACCACCGACCAGGCCGTGGTCACGCTTTCCTGTCCGAGTGAAATCAACGGTGTGACGGTCGATAAGTTGGCTCTGCGATCTCCTACGGTGGGCGATGTTCGCACGGCCAATCGCGAGTCGGGCGGGGATGACGAACAGCGCGAACTGGTGTTGTTTGCTGCGCTTGCCGGTGTGCCTGTCGCGGATCTGGAGGGCCTAAAGCTGGTGGACTTTAACCGCCTGCAGGCCGGCTATTTTCGTATGGACCAAGACGACGGGGTTTGACCCTGGCGTCATAAAAATGGCCGCGAAACGTCTAGCGGCGGAAACAGGATTTTCCGCTGCTGAGATTCTGTCGATGCCGTTTGCAGACATGGTGTGGTGGCTCACGGATTGAGCTGCCATCGGTAAGGCTGTGCAAATGAGGGCCATGACATGGCGAACAAAATCGCCCTCGGGCTGGTGATCGGGGGCGCCGTCAGCGCGACTGTCGGTTCTGCGTTCAAAGATGTGACGGGGCGTATTAAACGTCTTGAGGCGGAAGGCCTAAAGGCACGCGTTCTGCAGCGTACTATCGGCGACACCATACGCTTGCGTGACGAATGGAAGAAAGCCCACGACAGCGGCGCAGAGGGGGCGTCTAAGCTGTTGGGCCGGTTGAACTCCAACCTCGACAGTTTGAAAAAGCAGGGGATTGAGGTCGGCCGGTTGGAGAAAGCCTATCGGTCCTTGGGGCAAACGGCCAACAAAGCGGAGCTTAAAGCCAAGGGGCATCAGCAGCTTGATGCCGGTAAGAATGGCATGAAAAGTACAGTAGGCGCTGCTGTCGTCGGTGTGGGCATGCTGGCTGTTCCGACCAAGGTCAGTGCGGATTTTGGGGCTATTGTTCGTGACATTGCGATCAAGGCCGGCATTGCCAACAAACCGCAAGAACAGGAGATGTCGCGCAAGATAATCGATACTTCGCGTGACACTGGCATGGCGCGCAATGACGTGGCCGACGTGGTTAACCAGTTGGTCGGCGCCGGTATGGAGTTGAGCAAGGCCCTGGAATATGCGCCGGTCGCGGCCAAGTTTGTAGTGGGTCAAGGCTCAAACGGTGTCGATACGGCCAAGATGATTAACGCGTTGGGGCAGAACGCCAAAATCACCGACCCCAAGCAGATGCAGCAGGCTCTTGAGGCTATTGCTTACCAAGGGCAAGCGGGTAGTTTTGAAGCGGCCGATATGGCTAAGTGGTTCCCTGAGCTGTTGGCGAACATGGGCAGCCTCGGCATCACCGGCATGGATGCGGTGACGCAGCTGGGGGCCATACTGCAAGTGCAGATGAAGTCTGCCGGCGGCGCCGATGAGGCGGCGAACAACCTCAAGAACTGGATGAGCAAGATCGGCTCCGGCGACACCGTCAAGGCGTATGCAAAGGCTGGTATCGACTACAAGGGATCGATGCAGACCGGTTTGCAAAACGGTATGTCGACGCTTGAAACCAGCATGTCGCTGGCGCAGAAGTATATTCAGGCCACTGATCCGAAGCGCGCGGCTGCAATGGCTGAGGCGACTGCAAAGATCAGTAAGGAATCCGACCCGGAGAAAGCCAAGGCCATGATGGCCTCGTTAGAAGAGTCACTGCGCACTGGTGACCTGTTCGCTGACATGCAGGTGAAGGCTGCGCTTTCTGCCTATATGCAGAACAAGGCGTTGTACAGCCAGCTCAAAAACGATTCGCGTGACGCAACGGGCATTCTCGACAAAAACCTCAGCGAGCGGCGTGAGGCGTCGTCGCAGAAGTGGGCCGAAATGGCTCAGTCGATGGATGATGCAATGCGTAGCGTTGGGGATGCCCTGCGCCCGGTCACGGACACCGTGGCTGAAGCATTGACCAAAGTCACCAAGGGCATTACCTCGCTGTCTGACAGCGCGCCTGGGGTGGTGACTGGCATCGTGGCGGTCGGTGGCGGGCTTGTCGCGCTCAAAGGGCTGCTTAGTTCATTCAAAATCGCTAAGGGATTGCTCAACGTCGCGCGGGGCTCGCTGGGTGGTAAGTCCGGAGAAGTGCAAAAAGTCTTTGTGACCAACTCCAAGGATGGCGCCGTGGGTGGCGAACCCAAAGGCAAAGCCGGGAAAGCCTTGTCATTGGTTGAGACCGGTCTCAAGGCGGTTGCTGCGCTCAAGGGTGAGCCAGCCGATGGCGGGGGAAAGGATGACAAGAAGCCCGGCAAGTTTGACCTTGTCGCGACTGGCCTTAAGGTCGTTTCGCTAGCTAAAGAGGCGGCGTCTGGGGACAACGAAGGCACTGGCGGGGTCGATTCAGGGGCGGGCGAGGGTGTCGTCCAAAAGGTTTTCGTAGTTAATGCGAGCGCAATGGGTGGGCTCACTGGCGGGCCGGACGAATCACGCCGGCGTCGTCCCGGTTCAAGACGTAATCCTTCGCGTCGTAGGCCGTCACCGCCTCGTGCGGGTGGCCCGCCGCGTCCTCGTGTGGCGGCGCCGCGTCCGCCAGTGCCTCGGCCTGCGTTACCGGCCCCGCGTCCATCGATGCCACGGCCTGCGCCTGCGATGCCGGCACCGCGTCCACCGATGCCACGGCCTGCGCCTGCGGTGCCGGCCCCGCGTCCACCGATGCCACGGCCCGCGCCTGCGGTACCGGCCATACGTCCATCAGTGCCAAGTCCTGCGGCGCCGGCCTTGCATCCGACAGTGCCACGGCCCCCGGTGCCTGTTCCTGTCCCACGTGCGCCTATTCCGTCAATTTCTGTTCCCAGTGGCGCGATGGCTAAACTGGGCGGGGTCGTGCAAGCGGTCGGCAAGATCGGCAAAGCCGCCAAGATGATACCTGGTGGCTCGCTGATGGAGGCCGGCGCCATGGCCTTCGACACCTATGAAAATGCCAAGACCAAGGACGAAAAGGCCGAGGGTTACGGCGCTGCCGCCGGCAATCTTGCCGGCACCATGGCCGGAGCTGCGGCAGGGGCGGCTATTGGCTCGGTGGTGCCTATCATCGGCACCGCTATTGGCGGGCTGGTGGGCGCTTATTTGGGCAGCATGGGTGGTTCGGCGCTGGGTGGTGCTGCGGGTAAGTCGTGGTTTGGAGGTGAAGATGAAAAACCTGCACCACCGGTAACGCCATTGCTGATGGCGCCTCGGCCGGGCCCAGCTATTCCAAGCTTGGCCGCCATGGGCAAGTCGTTCAACAGCGCAAACGGTTCGGGTGCGCTGCTGATGGCACCTGCACCGCAAGCGCCGATCCTGGGTGATGTTGCCCGCTCTCTAGCGGTGTCAGCACCGACCAAACCGGCGGCAGTAGCAATCCAAGCAAAAGAGCCGGAAAAGGCTGTACCGGCCAAAGTGGATCAAAAGTTCGAGTACTCGTTGACCATGCCCATTACGGTGCAAGGGGATGTGAAGGACCCCCAGCGCTTGGCGCAGGACCTCATGCCGCACATGCGGCTAATGATGGCGGATGCGGCGAAACAAAACGCCGCGAAGCTGTATGACGAACCGCACCTGTAAGGAGGCCCCATGGCTTATATGGAACAGATGCAATCGGGCCTCAAGTACCTGGTCGAAGCAGGGGAGGCTGGTAGACGTAGTGCAGACGGCATGCTTGGACCGGTCAACGGCGCAATCAGGGAGTTAACCGGCGCCGCGTCAGAACTGGAAAACATCCCGTTCGTGGGGCCTGTTGTCGGTGCCAAGTTACAACGGGTGATGCGCGGTGTGGATGCAGCACAGGCCAAGGTCGGCCAGGTGGCGTCCGTTTACGGCCGGGCGACGAGGGCGGCCACCGAGATTCAGGAACGGATGGGCGTGCTGAAGGAACAGGCAGGCAAGGCTGCGACGGCGATCAACAATGTCGCCGGCAAGGTCAGTCCTTCATTGGCGAACATCGTGCCCACCAGTGCCTTTGCCAAGGATGCCACGCCGGCACCGGAAGCGGTGAAGCCGTTCCCGCACCTGCTGATCATCCAGCCCAGGGACCCAAAGATTCAGCCGTATTATTTCAACTTGGACACTGCAGCTTTCGACGAGCTGAGTCGCTCAACTGAATTCCGTTGGGCTTCCCAGGAGCGACTGTCGCGGCGACCGGCGCAGCAGGCCGTGGGCCTGGGTGAGGAAAAGCTCATACTCAAAGGAACGATTTACCCAGGCTTCAAGGGGGGCCTCAAGCAGCTGGACACCTTGCGCACCATCGGCGGCCGGCTGCAGCCGCTGACCCTGACCACTGGCTATGGCGAGGTGATCGGTACCTGGTGCTTGAAGACAATCAACGAGGAACAGGGCGCGCTGTTGCACGGCGGGATTCCCCGTAAACAAGGGTTCACTCTGGAGTTTGCGCGCTATGGCGACGACATGCAGAACGTCTGAGGGGGACATGCTCGATGTCATCTGCCATAACGTTTACGGCCATCTAAACGGCAGTGTCGAGGCGGTGCTTGATGCCAATCAGGGGTTGGCAGACGAGCCGCAGCCTTTCCGTACTGGTGTTGTGATCGTGCTGCCGGATCTGCCCAGTCCGACCGAGGAAGGGATTAGTTTGTGGGATTGACCCTGGACGACACCGTCGGCAGCCAGTTGCGTTAACCGTAGCGACACTTTGTGTTTTGACCCGCCTTGCGCGGGTTTTTATTGGAAAAAATCCATGACTCCTACTTTTCGAATCGTTGCGGACGGCGCCGATATTACAGCCAAGATCAATGATCGACTCTTGTTGCTGCGCACCTCTGACAAGCCGGGCATGGATTCCGACGAGTTTGAATTGCGTATTGATGACCGTGACGGCCAGGTGCAGTTGCCTCGGCGGGGCAGCTCAATCGAGATCTACCTGGGCTATGCCGAAACGTCTCTGATGCGCCTTGGGCGTTATGCGGTGGACACGGTCGAAGTGTCCGGCCCGCCGGACACGATTGTGATCAAGGGCAAGGCCAGCGATATGCGCGGCAGTGGCAAGACCATCCGCAGCGGAAGCTGGGAGGACGTGCCGCTGTCGAAGATCGTGGCCGACATCGCGGCGCGCAATGGCTGGCAGGCAGTGTGTCCGGTGGCGACGAAGGTCGCCCGTGTGGATCAGCTCAACGAGTCCGATTTTAATTTCATCACGCGCCTAGCCAAGCAATACGACTGCACGGCCAAGGTCGCGGACGGCAAGCTGTTGGTGATGCCGCGTCAGGGAAGTCAGACTGCCAGCGGCAAAACGTTCGGCGCAATCACCCTGACCCGTAGCGACCTCAGTCGCTGGCAGTTCAGCCTGGGGGATCGCAACTCGCACAAGGCCGTGTCGACCAAGCATCAGAACAAGAAAGACGGCAAGCTGGCGGTGGTCACCATCGACAACGACGATGCCCCGGATGGCTTGCCGGCGGTGCATACAGATCGACATATCTATCCGAACAAGACCGCCGCCGAGGCTGCGGCCAAGGCGCGGTTGGCGGCGTTTAATCGCTCGACCGCCGATGTGCGTTTCGAGATGCCAGGCCGCACAGACATTTTTGCCGAACGCCTGATCAACGCCCAGGGCTTCAAGGTCGGTCTCGATGGCGAATACCTGGCGGATTCGGTAGAGCAGGTGTTTACCCAATCCGGCTGGTCGACCACAGTCGAGTGCAATGCCGGCAAGAAAGGTAAATCCAAGGGCAAGAAAAAGAAGGAAACGAAGCCGCTCAAGGTTGTGAGCGTTGAGAAGCTGTAGTGGATCCCATCGCCGCCTGAGTGCGGCTTTTTTATGTCTGGAGTTTTTATGTCGGTCACCGAACAACAGCTGCAACGCATCATGCCGAACGCCCGCCGCCAAGCGGGCGTTTTTGTATCTGCCCTCAATACGGCGATGGTCAATCGCCAAATCAACACACCGAAGCGTCAGGCCGTGTTCCTGGCCCAGGTCGGTCATGAGTCGGGTCAACTGCAGTACGTTCGCGAGCTGGGGGGCGATCAGTACCTGAGCAAATACGACACCGGCAACCTGGCTACGAAGCTCGGCAACACCCCGGAAGCCGACGGTGATGGTCAGCGCTACCGTGGCCGTGGACTGATCCAGATCACCGGCCACGACAACTATCTGCGCTGCAGCCTGGCACTGTTCGGCGATGAGCGATTGTTGCGCACCCCCGAGCTGCTCGAGCAGCCGCAATGGGCGTCAGAGTCAGCGGCTTGGTTCTGGTCGGTAAATGGGCTGAATGCGCTCGCAGATCAGGACCAGTTCAACACCATCACCCGCAGGATCAATGGCGGCCTTAATGGCCTGGAGGATCGGCTGCAGCTGTGGGCCAGGGCGAGGGCGGTGTTATGCGTCTCTTCGATCTGATCCCTGCGCAGTTCCGTATCGCTGCCGTCGGCGTGCTGTTGTTGATGGTGATTGCCGGATTTGCTGCGTTGGCCTGGACAGCCCAGGACTGGCGTTATGGCCGCGTGTTGGAGCGCCAGGCCCGGCTGCAGGCGGACACCCTTAACGAGTTTGCCCAAGCGTCTGCCGCCCTGCAGCGCACCGAGCAGGACAAGCGCCTGGCTCTAGAGCAGCGCCTGCAGAACAACGACGAAACCCACTACAAGGAATTGACCGATGAGCAAACCAAGCAGGCTCGTCTGCGTGATCGCCTGGCTACTGCTGATCTGCGGCTGTCAGTCGTACTCGCCGCCACCGAAACCACCGGCAGCTGTTCAATGTCAGCCACCACCGCCACCGGCCGCGTGGTTCATGGCACCACAAGAGCCCAACTTGACCCAGCGCATGCTCAACGAATTATCGGCATCACCGATGCCGGTGACCAAGGACTGATCGCCCTGCGGGCCTGTCAGGCCTACGCGAAAGAAGTCTCTACACCGAAGTAAAAGGAGCGGCCGGGCAGGATGCGTCAACATCCAACCAGGCCACCTTCCCCGCAGAACGTCCCTGCAAGTCCAGCCAAGGCTCCTGCTTCGTGCACAAAGCGGAGCGAGCCTAGCACTGTTTATCCATACAGCAAAGGTCTTGCTTTTATGTCTACACCCATCATCCCTTGGATGGGCGGCAAACGCCGCCTGGCCGACCGCCTTATCCCGCTCTTCCCACCTCACGAATGCTACGTTGAAGTATTCGCCGGCGGCGCCGCGCTCTACTTCATGCGCCCCCAGGCAGCGCCAGTTGAAGTCCTCAACGACATCAATGGCGATCTGGTGACGCTGTATCGCGTCGTGCAGAACCACCTGGAAGAATTCGTGCGCCAGTTCAAATGGGCACTCAGTTCTCGGCAGGTGTTCGAATGGCAGAAGATGACCCGCCCGGAAACCCTCACCGACATCCAGCGCGCCGCGCGATTCTTTTACCTGCAGCACCATGCCTTCGCCGGCAAAGTGACGGGGCAGACGTTTGGTACCGCGACTACCGGTCCGGCCATCAACCTGCTGCGGATAGAGGAAAACCTATCTGCAGCGTGGCAGCGGTTGTCCGGGACCTACGTCGAAAATCTCCCCTGGCTTGAATGCGCAGAACGCTACGACCGCGCTCACACATTCCACTACATGGATCCGCCTTACTGGCAGACGGCCGGTTATGGCGTGGATTTTCCCTTTGAGAATTACGAGCGTATGGCCGACTTCATGCGGCGTTGCAAAGGGAAGGTGATGGTCAGCATCAACGATCACCCGGACATTCGGCGAGTGTTCGAGGGCTTTCATTTTGAGACAGTAGATATTCGGTACAGCACCGCGAACGCGCGGCAGGGCAAAACCGAGGTCAGCGGAGAGCTGATAATCATGAACTGGGAGCCAGCAGCGTTGGGAGGCCTGTTCTTTTGAGTAGTCGATTGCAAATTGCTATCTGCTATTCGAGCGCGACGACGCATGCCTGCCTCGCCGGATGCTTACCGACGACTTAAAGTAGGTGGCGTACTGCGCTTACTGAACTAAAGTTATTCCTCTAGATCGTATTGCAGTCTTTTAATCTCTCATTGGTAGCGGATGGACAAGCGCCTCGCAGGTCTTTCATTTCTGCTTACCCTCGGCTGGGTCGTGGGCGTGGTCTTCGTCATGTGGTTTTTCAGCTGATGGATCCGGCTCTATAAGCTCTGGACCCTGATTCCTGACGTTGCCCACGGCTTTGCCGATAGGGAACCACTCAAACTCCTCGGTCGACTGGCACAGCTCTTTTGCGATTTCCTCCGCGCGCAACGGCGAGAGGTCCGGGTCGAGCCATTCGTTGGCGTGCTCAGGCGCCAGCACCAAAGGCCGGCGGTCGTGAATGTCGACCATACCCTGATCGCTGGCAGCAGTGATAATGACGAAGCCGTCGCCCTCTTGCGGTTCTAGACCTGGATGTACTTGGGCTAAAGCGCCAAAGAACATCGGTTTTTTACTTTTCAGCCGGATGAAGTAGGGCTGCTTTCTCTTCGGATCGTTAGGGTCTTTGACCCACTCATACCACCCTTCACTCGGCACCAGGGCTCGGCCATTCGGCCAAAGTTGCTTAAAGAACTTCCCCGTGGTGACCGTCTCTACGCGTGCGTTGATCGGGTCGGGGCGTTTGCCCTTGGCCCAGAACGGCGCCCATCCCCATTTGACTGCATCGATATGCAGCCCATCCTCTGCGGTGTGCAGCAACTGAACCCGTGTCGACGGCGCGACGTTGTAGCGATCAATCGGCTGAGCGTCATAGCCGCTGAACAGCTCTATTTGGGGGCTCAGCTCTTCAATGAAGATTGCCATCCCTTCGTACTGCACAAATCGTCCGCACATACACCGTTCTCCGTCTGTCGAAATCCCCTACAGAAAAATTGACCGCAACCGTCCTACAAAGTTAACTGTACATTCGTACAGTGCATGTAAAAGGCCGCATCATGAGCTTCACCATTTTAGGTCCTATCGCCGAGGCAGGCGCGAAGCTGCCTATGTGTTCGTTCCAGGTTCCGGCCGGCTTCCCTTCGCCGGCAGCGGATCATATTGAGCAGCACATTTCATTGGATGAGGTCCTGAATATCCGCGCACCGCATGTGTACCTGGTAGCCATCACCGGGGAAAGCATGCAGGGGATTGGTATCTTCGAAGGCGATCTCGCGGTGGTGGATCGTGCCATTGAGCCGGCGCACGGGCATGTGGTGGTGGCTCTGCTGAACAACGAGCCCGTCTGCAAGCGCCTATGTAAACGCGGCCGGGAGGTTGTCCTTCTGTCAGAAAATCCCAAATACCCGGCGCGGTACGTTCTCGAAGGGGATGAGCTGTCAATCTGGGGTGTGATCACCAGCACAGTGCGCAGCCATGTCTAAGCAGCAACCGACCTTCGCGCTGGTCGACTGCAACAGCTTCTATGCCAGTTGCGAGCGGGTATTCCGGCCGGACTTGGCGAAGGTGCCCATCGTGGTGCTGAGCAATAACGACGGCTGTGTCATCGCGCGCAGTTACGATGCGAAGCCTTTCATCAAGATGGGCGAGCCGTATTTCCAGATCAAGCACAAGCTCAGGCAGCACGGCATTGTGCCGTTCTCCTCCAACTACGCACTGTACGGCGACATGAGCGAGCGCGTGATGAGCCTGATCGAGTCATTGGTGCCGGCAGTTGAGGTTTACAGCATTGATGAGGCATTCGCCGATCTGACCGGTGTCGGTGGGTTGGATGGCTTAGGCCGACAGATCCGCGCCCAGGTACTTCGCTGCACTGGCATACCTGTTGGTGTGGGTATCGCTCATACAAAGACCCTGGCGAAGCTGGCAAACCACACCGCGAAGCGCCTGCAATCGCAGACCGGTGGTGTGGTCAATATCACCGACCCGGTTAAGCGGGACTGGGTGCTGCGTAATACTGACGTGGCTGAGGTGTGGGGCGTTGGCCGCAAGATGAAACTTCACCTCGATGCTATGGGCATCCAGTCTGCAATGGATTTGGCTAAGGCCGACCCATGGACGCTCCGCAAGAAGTTCAGCGTTGTGATCGAGAAGACTGCCAGGGAGCTGGGCGGCACGCCTTGCTTGGAGCTGGACGAGCCGGATCCGCCAAAGCAGGAGATCTGCTGCAGTCGGATGTTCGGGCAGCGGCTGACGGAGCTGCCGCCTATCAAAGAGGCGGTGGCCACCTACATGATGCGAGCTTCTGAGAAGCTTCGCGCCCAGAACTCGCTGTGCAAGAAGGTGCGCGTAAGCATCCGTACCGGCATGTTTAATCCTGAAGAGGCGAAATACGCTAACGGTGTGGTGGTAGACATGCCCTACCCAACTGATGACGTTCGCCTGCTCACCCAGGCTGCGGTAGGGACGCTTGATCGCTTATTTCGACCTGGCTTCAAATACAGCAAGGCCGAGGTAATGCTGATTGACCTATGCCAGCCTGGCGAGTACACCGATGACCTGTTCGCTAAATCACAGCCGGCAGAGGCAACACGGGTGATGACAGTTCTGGACCAAATCAACGAACGGTGGGGTAGGGGGACATTGCGATCAGCCAGCGTGCCCGTCAACCCTGAATGGGGTATGCGGCGTGAGATGATGAGCCAGAGTTATACAACTCGGCTGGATCAGCTTTGGAGTGTTGAATGTAGATAGCCGCATAAAAAAATTAACGTCTCAATCTGCCCGCGTAAAGCAAGGTGGTTTGTTGAATGCTCGCATTGGCATCGAAAGTCTCATAAATATTTCATATAGTCCTTTTGTCAATAACGCTGAAGGTTAGAATTTTAGTTCGTATGTCTAAAAACTCGTATATGGCTTGCCCTTTTTTAATCATTCCGATATCTGATGAATAAAGGGTGTCAGCGAAAGAAGCTAATGCTGTGTGATTTGCGTCACTAGTAGCAGCGGTGAATCTACGGCTGAGCTTTAAGTTGCTGTCGGTATGGTAGCCAACCACATTTAGCACGTTGTAAGCAGAAATTATTTTGCTTGATGTAGGGATGCTTCCATTTAGGTTTGGTAGGATGTAGCTTATTCCTAGGAAATCCTCAATGGAAAAATTCTGATTTTTATATCCATCAAGTGTTTTGTGAAGATTCCATATCTGTTCAATTATTTTTGGCCCTTTAATGTTGTTTAGCTCCTTGGGCCCTATTCCTACCGCTGCTCTGTAAGCGTTTACTATTGAAGAGTGGTCGTCGGCTTGGTAGTTCAGCATCATCATAGTCGAGTGTTCTTGAAGAGTTTTTTGATGCCGAAGGGTTCTCGATATGTAATCTTTAATGGTGTGAAGTTGCTGATCAGTGAGTTTGTCAGTTTTAGACAAATCCCCTACCAAGGTTTCTAAAATTTTAGTGAAGTCAAAATTTTGTTGGTCGTTCAACTCATCAATTGTCGGTAGAGATGTGTCTCCATAGAATTTTCTCAAAGTGCTGTTGGTTGCGGTGTAGATTTGTTCAGCTATGTGCATCTCACTGCATGCTCTCTCATAATGCTCGAAAGGATCTGCATCTGAAATGATCGCTTCATTAGTGTTTTGATGATTGTGGTCGACAAAGATTTTGAAGTGCATCGCACCAAGTTTTTTCAGAACATTTAGAAAATTCTTTTCTTCTCCTTTGCTTCGTTTGATTTCTCTGAGTGTTTCATCGGAATAAACTATTTGGTGTTCGTCGAAGATTTTCTCGAGTGCGGAAATTTCGGGGTAACGTATGAAGTAATTTAAAACGTTGTGATCTAAGTATGCGGTTGGTTTTCCCACATAGGTGCGATTGGGTTTTATCATAATGAGCCCTACGGGAGGTGTTTATGGTAGCTTAAGGCTAGCACCTTAGGCGTACGACAGGGACAGTATCATGTTACGAATGCTTGTTTTTTTGCTCGTGGCTTTTGGAATTGTTGGCATTGTGAAGGCCGACGGTGTTTCTCCATGGGAGCCAGGCCAAGATATTGAACGGTTTTACACTGACTTTTGCTTAGCGCCAAATTTGGAAAAGCATTACTTCCCATCGCTTAATCCAAAAGAGTTGGTGGGGATTACTCGACTGATTTCAGAGGTTATGTGGGCTGACGTCTCGGAGGTACTGGTAAGGCGTCAAGGTGCCTCCGAGCAGGTTGTAGATCGATTGCGGGCGTTAGAGCTCCCTGTGGCCTCTTCATTTACTAACGTGGTTCAGCAGGCGGCAAAAGAGCCAATGCGTAGCAAGTACGTGTATGTGTACAACACCAGTGCGGAACAGCGAGCGTACGCCGTTGATGCATTTGGAAAAATGGGTACGAGCGATGCTCGGTTAGGGGCGGCAATGTTGGTCGTACTTGAATGTCGGATCATTCGAAACGTGAAATTCATGGATCCGTTTGTAGCCCAGCGGGTCGATCAGATTACAGCTATGTCTCTTCCTAGAACTACGACACGCTCGAGCAGCGTTAGGTCTGATAGAGGTTCCTCTGAGCCAGACTGCAGCTGCGGTGGCGGAAATTTTTGTTACGGACCTCGAGGTGGGCATTACTGCATCACCTCGGGTGGAAAAAGGGCTTATGTGAAGTATTGATAGATGCCAGAGGGGCTATTTTATAGCCCCTTTTCGGGCTTACTGGAAGTGACAGATCGTCAGACGGGAAACGATTGGAATGGGGCAAAAATGGGGCAAACCATACGCCAATCTATGCCCCCTAATGCCCAATATGCATTTATGCAACCTGACGTGGAAGAGCGTCACGGCCAGCAACCACGGGCCTATCCCCCAAAATCCCCCACATACTCCTACACAATCGGCGTATGAGCGATGCGACGTAGCGAGAGGCTGCTTACGTCCAAAATCGGATCTTCACAAAGGTCCATTCTTAAATCGGCTATTCAGAAAAGTTATTAGAACGGCGTGCTGGAAAAGCTAAATTGGCAAATTATAGACAAGCTTAGCTTCAAGCGGGAATAAGCTTCTTAAATACAAAGTCCATGAATTGCTTAGCTACTGACCGTTGATCCTCAACATTGTTGTCTTGCCAGGTATGGTGAGTGGGATTTAGCACTAACCGCCATTTATCCGCTTCTTGAGCAATTTTCATGGATATAACCCCATGCTCTCTTAACTTATTAATCCTATCCGAGAGATTAGGCTCAAAGATCTTAGTGGCTTTAATTTGCTGCGCAAATCGAAACGAAATTTCCTGCTCGAAAAAAACTCTTAAATCGCCAGCGCTGTGGGAATTGGTTTCCCCGTAGATAAATTTGAAAATCAGCTCTCGTTTTTTTTCATGATCACCACTAACAAAACTATCAATATCCAAAACCTCAAGATCAGATGAACTCTTGTTTTTTACTATAGAAAGGAGTCTAACTGCAGCTTGATTCTTAAAAACATTCAGATAAGCTGTGACCGCTTGATCATAATGACTCAGAACTATAATTTGGCGCGTGGTCAGCGACAGGTCGTGAATTTCTTGGTGTGCTAAAGACATTCTATTGCAATCAAAAGACGTAATTGGATCATCAAGCACCACTACTGCATTTTTTCTTTTATCTTCATTAAGACAGGTGACTCCCGCCCAAAAAACTGAAAGTGCCAACGCTCGGCGATCTGACTCGCTAAATACCTGCTCAAGGTTGTTTTCCGAAACTTCAAAGCCACGAAATTTAACTCTTAGGTAAAAAACTGGTGTATGTCCGCTTATGTCTTCACCTTTACTTAATTCAAAGTCTTCGCTTCCGAATCGGCTAAAATGCCTATTTAAGTTCAAGTAATAGCTTTTGAGAAAATCGCTTTGCTCCTCTCTCAACTCATTATTCATACGAGGTATTTCGGCGCGCAGCCTCTCAAGCTCTTTATTTATTTCAATAAATTCATCACACTGATCTCTCAGCTTAACTCGCAGTATCTTTCTTTCTATCAGCTTGCCTTCGAGCTCTTTATTTGCGATCTTGCTGTCTATTGTTTGAGCGGTTATCTGCTCCTTAAAATTCGCTATCACCAAATTCAAATCAAGAGCTAGAGCATTGTATCGCTCGCAAAGATGTTTTAGATTGGCTTCAAGTGAAGTTATTTCACTTCCGTCGACAGGTGGCAAGGGGGCTTGAGGAGCCTCACGCTTTCTTTTGATTAGATTGGAGATCTCTTCCAGCAACGGTTGTAGCTTAGTATCCCATCTATGCAAGGTCTCAGATAAATCATCTGAGACCTTGCATAGAAGCTCAACCAATTTAATGAAATACTCCCCACCTTCAAGTTCTGGGTAGCTAACTACAGCCTCTTTATTTCCTTCTAGCTCGAGCCTTAACGAGTCGGTAAGTGCGCGTTTAAGCTTCGTCTGGGCCGCTGAAAGCCTTTGGCTGATATCAGCTGCATTATCCTTGTAGGATGCATCGAAGGTTTGCTCATATATTGAAAGAAGATCAAGCGCCTCAAAAGTTAGATATTGCCCACAAAATTGACAATTTTCACCCTTCCGATATGAGAGACCTTGTCGAAGCCAAGCCTCTGCTCCCCGGTCGGTAGAGAAGTGATTGGTTATATGTTCTGCTACTGCACTCCTTGCCGCTTCGTGATGTGGTTTCAACGACGAACCAAGGGCGACATTCAAAGCAGCCAACTCAACGCCAGCTTCATTATGCCAATTTATCGACCGAAACTCTTTTCTGCTTAAGATTTTTGCGGAAGTGCTTTTCTGCTTTCTAAGTTCTACATACTCATTTCTTAAAAACGCTATTCTCGACTCCAACTCTAATAAGTTTGTTTCTGGAACTGAATTTAGAAATTCGGCCAAATTAGGTACTTCATTGAAAACATTCTTCTTAAGCTTTCCAGCCTCTCTAGTAAGATCACCCTTTCGCTTGTTTTTTTCTGAGATTTCTTGAGCTTTTGATACTCCCTTCTCTCCCAACACGAATGAACTGAAAGCCTCTTTTGTTGCACGTGTGAACTGGCGCGCCGAGAACAAATTATCATGATAAAAACCATCGTCAAAAACGTGTAGATTTACTTCGGCGGGGAGTTTGTTCTGCCAGCTGCCGCTTGAATAAACGACATTTGATTCATTCTTGCCTTCAGACAGAAAACTTAGTGTAATTTCTTGCTTTGAATCATCGCCTGGGATTGTTTTCCTTGCTTTTATTGCAGACGTTTTTCCGGTTCTTAGGCTTGAGAATATATCACCGAGAGTAGATTTACCGTAAGTGTTCAAACCATAAATGAAAGTAATCTTTCCAAACTCTACCGCTGCCGGCTTGCATGATTTGAATTTACCTACGTTTTGGATCGATTTAATTCTTTTTAGCATCGAGACACTTCCTTTGTATTTTGCATCGAGCCGCCAATCATGATGGCAATATGCTCTAGGCGCACACTCATAGGCAAGCATCAAAAATCGATTGATTGTGGTGCAGAGTGTGAGCGCGAGGCCCAAAGGTTCAAGGACTCAAAAAATTAAGGCAGAAAGAGTGTAGGGGCCACATTTCTATGCCCAGACAGTCCGCTGTTGCCCGATTGCTGCCTACGAGCACCTTACGCTGCTCGCGTTTGGATTACCGGCTGCAAACCTGAGATCGCTTAGGCTCGGCCGGATCTCGAGCCCTTGAGCTTGGCTAAGCCCTGTTTGATGTAGCCGGCGTTTTCACCGATCACGAACAGAGCACCACGTACGTTATCACCGACCTCGCTCAAGCCTTGCTTCTCGCTTTGGAGGGCCAACTCCATCACGGCAGCTTCCAACGCAAGCTGATTGTCGTACATTCTTTCGAGCAAATCCGGTAATGAGTATTCCCCTGACATGTGCACTGCTCCGTCGAAAATAGCGAAGCATAGCAGTGGTCCGCCAGATTGCAGATTGCTTGGAAATAGCTTGCAGATCGGCCGCTCCACGTTTTGCGATTAGCGATAGCGGTAGGGCTGCGTCCGATTCGTCATCGGACGACATGGGAACTCGAACTGTCTACGATTTTGTGCATTGCGGCGGACGACACACTTGCATTGAGTCTCGCAATGCGGCTTCCATATGCGCGCTCAGTCTTAGGGCAAATTTAGGGCAAAACTCAGGCCGCTGTAGACCGTTTCTGCCCTTGCAGCCCACCCAAAACACAATACAATTGCGGCCTGGAGCGGGGTGTGGGGTTTGCAGGTCGGGTTCGAATCCCTATCTCTCCGCCATTACATAGAAAAAGCCCCGTAGCTGAATAAACTGCGGGGCTTTTTCGTTTTCAGCCTTTATTAACGGCTGCTTCAGGGAATTGTTGTAGTCCTGCCTAACGCTGAACAAGGCGCTCAGACGCTTTGCGATA
The DNA here is from genome assembly GCF_058797315.1 of Pseudomonas sp. GW823-FHT02F05. Classification (NCBI taxonomy): domain Bacteria; kingdom Pseudomonadati; phylum Pseudomonadota; class Gammaproteobacteria; order Pseudomonadales; family Pseudomonadaceae; genus Pseudomonas; species Pseudomonas sp. GW823-FHT02F05. The sequence goes on along the minus strand of NZ_JBXAJM010000003.1, from coordinate 240,046 downwards.
AGCCTGATCTCGTTCACGTTTATCGACGGCGACCACGAACACCGTAACTTCCTGATCTATCACTTGATACACCAGCCTGTATCCGCTGCTATGCAGTTTGATCTTGTAGCAGTCAGGCAGCCCATGTAGGCGGTTAGCCTCAATACGTGGGTTGTTCAGGACTTCGACCAGCTTCTTCTTGAGTTGCTGACGGAGGGTGTCGCCGAGTTTCTGCCATTCCTTCAATGCACGCGCATCAAAATCAAGGCTATAGGTCATCCAAAGAAACCCTTACGCGTTGAGGCGATGCAAGACGCTCACGTACGGTCGCCATCAAGGCTTCATCCTCTTCAGTCATCAGCACAGGCTTAAATGGCAACTGGCCGCGTTCGGCAACATATTGCAACGCCTGACGTATCAGTTCAGAAGGTGTGACACCGAGTTTCTCCAGCTCTAGGTAGGCACGAGCTTTCAGGTCGTCATCGATACGGATGTTGATAGATGCCAAGAGATAGCTCCTTGTGTAATGACGTTGGTCATTACATTGGAGCAATCGGGTTTCATTGGCAAGTCTGTCTGGACATACGGCAGTCGCTCTCATCTGTTAATCCTACTTCTTGGCCGTCGGCTTTGCCGGGCGCTTTTTATCGGTTTCCTTCACCGTTTCCCTTGGTCTTCTCTTCGCCTCTTGCTCTGTTACGTATTCACCAGTGACCGCATCGCGATATCTCGTTGGCATATCAGCACCCTTGACAGTATGTCGCCACGGCGGCGACCTTTTGAGGCTAGCTTGCAGGCTTATGCACACAAGGTTCCTGGTGGGGTTCTGGTTACCAAGCTTTTCCGAAACAGGTGCTTACGTTGTGCAGGTTCGGCAGTTTTCGTGCAGGGTTGCGTTGGCTGGGGTTACATCATGAATAAGATCACCGCTGATTCTACCGAAGGGCACGCACGCAAAATCTTTTGCGTAGCCGATGATGTCGGCACCGAAGAAACCCTTATAAACGCCACCGAAACCCTCTCATCCGCCCTTCAATCCGCCTACCAATGCGCCGAAGATCCAGTCAGCACGCAGTCGCCCGTGATCATGGCCCTGGCTCAATTGATTGAGAACGCGCAAGCCTTGGTGGACGCTGTCTTGGAGCGTGATTTCCCCACGGCCAAATAAATACCTGCTCCCGAAACGAAAAAAGCCTGCTGAACTCAACGCTCAGCAGGCTTTTTTGCGCCTACAACCCGGTCAGGCAGGCTGCGCCACCAGGCTATTACTCACCTTGCGCCCCAACACCAGCACGGTCGCAAACCCCAACCCCACCAACACCGTGGCCAGGCTCAACAGCACCGAGCTGCCCATTTGGTCGACGATCCGCCCGCCAAAGAATGAACCCAGGGCGATGATCACCTGAAACAGCGCCACGAACAGCGGCATGCCTCGTTCCACATCCTTGGGCGCCACCACGAACATCCAGATGCTGGCGCAGGCCGGGAAAGCGCCAAAGGCAAAGCCCCAGAGCGCGATCAGCACCACGGCGCCTGTCATACCGGTGGCGAAGTAGGGGAACAGTGCAGTGCTGGTACCGATCATCAGCGCGACCAGCAGCAGGGTGTTGCGTACGCTGCGGTTGGCGGCGAAGCCGGCGAACACATTGCCCAGCACGCCCGCCACGCCATACAGCAGCAACAATGAGCCAATCGTTGGCCCGTCGAAGCCGGAGCTGTGTTTAAAGAACGGCGCGACATAGGTATACGCAGCAAAGTGCGCCAGGCCGATCAGCAGTACGGCGATCAACCCGACCCGTGCTTGTGGGTTGATAAACAAAGCTGGCAGGTCACGGATCTGAATGGCTTTCTCAGGAGTGAGTCGCGGCAGCAGGAAGATTTGCGCCAACAGCACCGGAATGCCCACCAACGCCGTGACTAGGAAGGTCATCCGCCAGCCCATCAGGCCGCTGAGCCAGGTACCCACAGGCACGCCCAGAACGGTGGCCAGGGTCACGCCCATCATGATGATCGAGGTGGCCTTTGCTACGCCCACGCCCTTGGGCGCCAGCCGCCCGCTGAGGGCAATGGCCGTGGCCCAGAAGCCGCCGATGCTGATGCCGAGCAATACGCGGCCGAACAGCAGCAGGCTGAAATCATTAGCGAAGGCCACCACCGAGTTGGCGATGATCATCACCAATGTCAGGCCGATCAGCAAGTAACGACGGTCCATGGCGCCAATGCTGACCGACAGAAACGGCGCGGCGAGGGCAGCCATGATGCCGGGCAATGTCACCATCAATCCGGCGTGACCGGCACTGATGCCCAGATCGCTGGCGACGTCGTTGAGTACGCCCACCGGTAGGAATTCACTGGTCACCAGGGCAAAGGCACCCACGGCGACCGAAAGAATCGCCAACCACTGCTGTTTGACGCTTTGTTGATTATGTTCAGGATGCCCGCTAGGGGCCTGGCTCGCGCTTGGCATGGGATTGGGTTCCGGGAGGAATGTCGCCTGAAGCCAGGCGAGGAGGGAATGTGGGGCGATTATAGGAATCAGTGTCGGCAATCGTTCAGGCGCTCGTTTCGATAGTAATCATCAGTGCTATCGATGTGAGCAATCATTTTTCGGCCAACCGTTCCAGAAGGCACTCAATAAACACCCCCTCCGCCCGACTCAACTTCTGCTCCCGGTTCCACAACAGATGAATATCCACATCCGCAATCCCCTCATCCGGCGGCAACCGCCACAGCAGCCCGCGCTCCACATCGTCCGCCACCACATGAGTGGGTAAGCAGCCCAAGCCAAACCCGGCAATGACCAATCGCCGCACTTCTTCCAGGCTGGAGGATGACGCCACGATCCGCCCGCCAAACCCTTGCTGATCACGGAAAATAGTCAGCGGCGACAACATGCCGCCAATCTGGTCGCTGGTAAAACTCACGAAATTCTCCGATTGCAGATCCCCTTCGACTAACCCTGTGCGTCCGAACAATGGGTGGTGTTTTCCACAAAAGAACGCATAACGCTGACGCAGAAACAGATGCTGTTCCAGGCGCGGTTGTGGCCGGCGATTGAGGCTGAGCCCCAGGGTCGCGGTTTTTTCCAGCAGCGCGGCGACAATGTCGGAGCTGCGCATCACTTCTACTTCCAGATCGACCCGTGGATGTTCGCGATGAAAACCCGCGAGAAAGTCATCGAAAGTGTCGGAATTAATCCGGCTGATCATCAGCAAGCGCACTTTGCCGATCACTTCATCACCCGGCTTTTGCAGGGCGTTGCTCATCTGCGAGACCTGGCCGTACATCTCTCCGGCAATGGCGAAGATCTGCTCACCGGCTTCGGTGAGCACGAAGCGCGGGCCACGGCGCAGGATGAGCTGGCAATCCAGCTGTTCTTCCAGGCGCTTGAGCGCCTGGCTGATGGCCGGTTGCGTCAGATGCAGGCGGGCGGCGGCGCGGCTGATGCTCAGTTCCTGGCCGATCACGCGGAAGGTGCGCAGCAGGTTCCAGTCCAGGCGGTCATTGAGCAGAGGGTGAATATCGCGGCGGAATTCGGGCATGGCGGCGCTCGATAATAAGCAGTTCTTATAATCAAGATAATAAATAGAAAATTGACTAATCATAGCCCCTGGCCGAAAAATCGGGTTTAACGAGCGCCACCAGAGCGCACCGGTTTGACTTTCTCCTGCCAAAAAAATAACCAAAGGAGCCAGCCCCATGAAGCCTTCCGCTTCGCCGCAGCCTCGCCGTGCTGCGGCCGCCGCCTTTATCGGCACCATGATCGAGTGGTACGACTTTTACATCTATGCCACCGCTGCAGCGCTGGTATTCGGTCAACTGTTCTTCCCCTCCGACGATAAATTGTTCAGCACCATGGCCGCGTTCGGCACCTTCGCCGTTGGCTTTTTTGCGCGGCCGTTGGGCGGCATCGTGTTCGGTCATATCGGCGACCGCATCGGCCGCAAGAAATCCCTGGTGATTACCCTCGTGATGATGGGCGTGGTCACGGTGTGCATCGGCCTGTTACCGACCTATGCCCAGATCGGCGCTGCCGCACCGGTGCTGTTGATCCTGTTGCGAGTGGTGCAGGGTATTGCGGTTGGCGGTGAGTGGGGTGGGGCGGTGTTGATGGCTGGCGAGCACGCGCCGAAAGGGCGGCGTAATTTCTTTGCATCCTTCGCGCAGTTGGGCAGCCCGGCCGGTTTGATTCTTTCCTTGCTAGCGTTCAGTGCCGTCACTCGTTTACCTGAAGAGGACCTGCTCAGCTGGGGCTGGCGCCTGCCGTTCCTGGCCAGTGCCTTGCTGTTGATCGTCGGCCTCGCGATTCGCCTGGGTGTAAACGAGTCGCCGGAGTTCCTCGAAGACAAGGCCCTGGCGGAAAAAGCGCGAGCGATCAAGCAGGACCAAGCCCCCGTGCTGGAGGTACTGAAGACCGCTTGGCGTCCATTGTTGTTGTGCATTGGCGCCAATACGTTGGGAATTGCCGGCGTGTATTTCACCAACACCTTCATGATTGCCTACAGCACTCAGCAACTTAACCTGCCGCGCTCGTTGATTCTGGAGTGCCTGTTCTTCGTCGCCATTATTCAGTTCTGCGTCCAACCGCTGGCCGCCTGGGTGGCGGAGAAGATCGGCGCTACCCGATTTTTGTGCGCCATGTGCGTGCTGGCAATGGCCTCGCCGTACCCGATGTTCGTCCTGGTCAGCAGCGCTCAGGCACCGTTGATCATCCTCGGCATTGCCCTGGCGGTGGTGTGCATGGCGTCGTTCTACGCCGTCATCGCAGGTTTTGTCAGCGGCCTGTTTGAAACCCGTGTGCGCTACACCGCGATCTCCCTGGCTTACCAGGTATGCGGCGCGCTGGCCGGCGGCCTGACACCGTTGATCGGCACCTGGCTGGCCCATCAATACCTGGGCCAATGGTGGCCGATGGCAGTGTTTTACAGCGTGATCGCGGCGGTTTCGTTGGTGTGCGTACTGGCCTTGTCCCGCCGCCATGCCACGGCCCACCGCCTGGAAATGGCACACAGTTGAGGGAGTCAGCAATGTTGAAGATTAATGGCGAGCGCCTGTGGCGTAGCCTGATGGACATGGCCGAGATCGGCGCGACCGCACGCGGTGGCAGCTGCCGCCTGGCGTTGAGCGCTGAAGACAAGGCCGGTCGTGAGCTGTTCAGCCACTGGTGTAAAGCAGCCGGCCTGACGTTGAGCGTGGATGCCATCGGCAACCTGTTCGCCCGCCGCGCGGGCACCGACAATGACGCCGCCCCGGTGATGATGGGCAGCCACCTGGATACCCAGCCCGAAGGCGGACGCTTCGATGGGGTGTACGGCGTGTTGGCTGGCCTGGAGGTCATCCGCAGCCTCGACGACCACGGCATCCAGACGCGCAAGCCGTTGGAAATTGCAGTGTGGACCAACGAGGAGGGCGCCCGTTTCACCCCGGCGATGCTGGGCTCGGCAGTGTTCACCGGCACGCTTGCCCTGGACATGGCACTGGCAACCGCTGATGTAGACGGTATCAGCGTGAACGAGGCGTTGCGCACCACCGGCTACAACGGTGAGCGCCCGTTGGGTGGCGCAGTGGATGCGTATTTCGAAGCGCATATCGAGCAAGGCCCGATTCTGGAAGACAACGCCAACAGCATCGGCGTAGTCACCGGTGGTCAAGCGATTCGCTGGCTCGATGTACGGGTCGAAGGCATGGCCGCGCACGCTGGCACCACGCCGATGCCGTTGCGTAAAGATGCGCTGTACGGCGCGGCAAAAATGATCCAGGCCCTGGAAAACCTCGCTGCCGATTTTGCCCCGCAGGGCCTTACCACTGTGGGTGAACTTAGCATCGCCAAGTCGTCGCGCAACACCATCCCCGGCTTGCTCAACTTTACCGTCGACCTGCGCCATCACCGCGACGCCGACATCGACGCCATGGAGCAGCAAGTGCGTGCACGCCTGCAGGCTATCGCGGACAACCGTAGCCTGAGCGTCACCATCACGCCTCACTGGATCAGCCCGGCTACGCCGTTCGACGCTGAGTGCGTGGCTTGCGTGCAGGCTGCGGTGGACGGCTTGGGCTACAGCCAGCAGACCATCGTCAGCGGCGCCGGCCACGATGCGATTCACCTGGCGCGCTATTGCCCCACCGCGATGATCTTCATCCCCTGCGTCGGCGGCCTCAGCCACAACGAAGCCGAGGATGTCTTGCCCGACGATGTGCGCCAGGGTACCGATGTCTTGCTCAACGCCGTCTTGAAACGCGCCGGGCATGTTCATTTCTAAAGGCCGACGCCGCACCCCTGTGGGAGCTGGCTTGCCTGCGATAGCGCACTGTCAGAGAACAATTTACTGCCTGATTCACCGCTATCGCAGGC
>NZ_JBXAJM010000003.1:64744-233709 GCF_058797315.1 Pseudomonas sp. GW823-FHT02F05 | reverse complement strand
CACGCCCCCCCCCCCCCCCCCCCCCCCCCCCCCCCCCCCCCCCCCCCCCCCCCCCCCCCCCCCCCCCCCCCTCCCACAGGTTCTGTGTTTATCCAGGAGCAACTCATGAAGACGTTTTTTCACCCCGAACAACTCCTGCATCACCCGCGTAGCTACTACTCCCGCGGCCAGATGCGCACGCCCCAAGAGGTTCCCGAGCGAGCGCGCAACTTGCTGCTGGCTGCGCAAACCCTGGGCTTCGATATCCAGCAACCGACCGATTACGGTATGGATCCTTTGCTCGCGGTCCACGGCGGCGACTACCTGGCTTTTCTTCAAGAAGCTCACCAGCGCTGGAAAGAAATCCCCGAAGACTGGGGCGACGAAGTCATGTCCAACATCTTCGTGCGTGAACCCAATGCCTTGCGCGGCATCCTGGCTCAGGCGGCACGCTACCTGGCCGATGGCAGTTGCCCCATCGGTGAGTTGACCTGGCGCTCGGCTTATTGGTCGGCGCAAAGCGCCGTCGCCGCTGCGGGTGACATCCTTGATGGCGCATCTGCCGCCTACGCCTTGTGCCGGCCCCCGGGCCATCACGCCCGCTTCGACGCGGCTGGTGGCTTCTGTTACATCAACAATGCGGCCGTGGCTGCGCAGGCACTGCGCCAAGGTTTCCAGCGTGTCGCGGTGCTCGATACCGATATGCATCACGGCCAGGGCATCCAGGAAATTTTCTACGACCGCGACGACGTGCTGTATGTGTCGATCCACGGCGACCCGACCAACTTCTATCCTGGCGTGGCAGGCTTTGGCGAGGAAAAAGGCAACGGCGCCGGCGAGGGGTACAACCTCAACCTGCCGATGCCCCATGGTGCCAGCGAAGCGGTGTTCTTTGAAAACCTGGAGCAGGCCCTGGCAGCGGTGAAGGACTTCTCGGCGGATGTGCTGGTGTTGTCACTGGGCTTCGATATCTATGAGCTGGACCCACAAAGCAAAGTCGCGGTGACGCGGGAAGGCTTTGCGCGGTTGGGAGCCCGCATCCGTGCGCTGGGGTTGCCCTGCGTGATCGTGCAGGAAGGCGGGTATCACTTGGAAACGTTGGACAGTAATGCCCAGGCGTTTTTCGGTGCACCAGCGGCTTGGAACGCGCTATCAGGCCCTTCATTAAAGGATGTTTGAACGCTAAAAGCCTGCTGATCAGTTTTCAGCAGGCTTTTCAGCCCTTGTCGGGTGCTCGTTCTGATCTGCGTGCAACAACGCCGTGTAGTCTTGCCCGCCGTAAAACACCCCCACTATCGACACCGTTTTGAAGTCAGGCTTCACCCTGAAAGCAATAGTGGTGCTGCGACGAAAGTGAGTGATGCGCAGGTCTTTCAGCAGGTCGTCACGGCGCATGCCACGCAAGGGAAACAGGGCAAGGCTTTCACAGTAGCTGACAAGATTGTCGATAAAACGCGCCGCTACAGGAGGGGAGCCGACATCGCTGATGTAGTCTTCGAGAGCATCGAGTTGCGCCAAGACCTCGGGCGAGAAAACTACCGAGTAGCTCACGCTTCCCCTGTGCCTTTGCGCTGACGTCTGGCGGCCATATGTTCGCGGACCTGTTCTGGCGATAACCCAAGCTCAGGCTTCGCCTCAAGGGCGGTCGCTGCGGGGATGACTTCGGCTCTGAGCCAATCCTCCATGGCACGATCACGCGCCAGCAACGCCCGCAGGCCGTCGCGAATCACTTCACTTTCGCTGGCATATTCGCCAGCAGCCACCTTGGCTTTGACCAGGGCAGCCATTTCAAGGGGCAAGGTGATGCTCATTTGCTGGGTTGAGCGCATGGAGTTATCCTCCAGGGTTAAGTAGGATTCAATCCTACTCGACCATTGGCGCGATGCAAGAAGCAACTGATCGATGCCGATGCCCGGCGCCTCGTCGTCCATCCAGAAGGGGTAGGTTTCCATGAATTGCTACGTCTCCAGTTGTGTAGGTCAGGCCCCCAGTATTGACCCGTTTTGGCGATCGCGTGGCCGCAGGCGGCCGATAACCTGCTGATATGTATGACTTCATATGTGTAACAGGATGATCTCGGCAAACCGTCTCGGCACACATGGCGTCCCACCGGCTCCCATACGATAATGCTCGCCACCTCGACCACCTTTGGCCTGCCTCCCGTGATCATCAATTTCGACCTCAACGACCTCCAAGCTTTCCGCGCCGTGGTGGACAAGGGCAGTTTTCGTGGCGCTGCCGAGGCCATCCGTATCTCGCAACCGGCCCTCAGCCGGCGTATCGAAAAGCTCGAATCCGCACTGGATGTAAAGCTGTTCGAACGCACCACACGGCGGGTCAGCCTCACCATGGTCGGGCGCGCGTTTTTGCCCCAGGTTGAGCGCATGCTCGACGATCTCGACATCGCGCTGATGGGTATCAGCAACGTCGCCTCGACGCGCATGGGGAATGTCACCATCGCCTGCGTGCCGTCTACCGCGTACTACTTCATGCCCCATGTGATCTCCGAGTTCCACAAGCTGTATCCGAAGATTCGCCTGCGGGTGCTGGATGCCAGTGCCGGCGAGGTGTGCAATGCGGTGGCCAGCGGCGAGGCAGACTTTGGCGTGAGTTTCAGCGGTAGCCTGGCCGATGAGGTGGAATTCGAGTTGCTGCTGCAGGAGCGCTACGTGCTGGCCTGCCGGCGTGATCACCCTCTGGCCGGGCGTGACAGCGTGAGCTGGACCGAGGCCTATGAGCATGACTACATCGAGGTGGACAAGACGTCGGGCAACCGCTTCCTGCTCGACCAGGCCCTGCGTGGCGTGCGGGTGAAAAAGCCGAGTATCTGCGAGACGCACCATGTGACCACCATGATCGGACTGGTGGAGGCGGGGCTGGGCGTGGCGATGGTGCCGTCGATTGCGATGCCGGCGCACACTCACCCGATTCTGGTCAGTGTGCCGCTGGTGGAGCCCCAGGTGTTGCGCAATGTGGGCTTGATCAAGCGCCGCGGGCGGACGTTGCCACCGGCGGCGCTGGAGTTGGAGCGACTGGTGCGGGAGATGCCGTTCCGATCAGCGTGACACCGAGTCCAGGCCGGTGGATTGCACCTCCTGCTGGGCCTCGGGCGATGCCATGAACTGCAACAGTGCCTTGGCCTGCTCAGGGTGTTTGGCGTTCACTGGAATACCGGCGGCGAAACGGGTAACGGACTGCACGTCTTCCGGGATCTTGCCTACGAACGTCACGCCCTTGACTGGCAACAATTCCGCCACTTGTTGCAAGCCGACCTCGTAATCACCCTTGGCCACCTGTTCGCCCACCGGCACGCGTTGGATCATGGTGCCCTTGGCAGGCATGCCGAGCTTCTTGAACAATTCCTTCTCGACATAAACGCCGCTGGCGCTATCCGAATAGGCCACCGATTTGGCTTGGCTCAACACAGCCTTGAGCTCGGAATCGGTATTGATCGAAGGTTTGGCCGCACCTTCCTTCACCACCAGGCCGATCCGCGAGTCCGCCAGCTCCACGCGGGACGCGGGGTCGACTTTGCCTTGTTTGATCAACTCATCCAGGGCATAGCCGACCATGATCACCACATCGGCCTGTTCGCCACGGGCCAGGCGGTTGGGAATCGCTTCCGGCGCCTTGCCCATGGACGGGCCAAGGATGGTGTCGAGGGTGTCACCGCTTTGCTCGGCGTATTGCGGGCCGAGCAATTTATACGCGGCGGTGAAGCCGCCCGAGGTCATGACCTTGAGTTGTTCAGCCTGGGCTGATAGCGCCAGGGTGCCGAGGACGACAGCAGCGAGGGTCTTGAACAGCGGCTTCATTGCGCAGCCTCCTGCATGACTTGGCCACGGGTATTGGCGCGGCGATACAACGCCAGGGTCGAACACAATGCACACAGCGCGGCGAATATCATCCAATACGCAGGTGAAGCCTTGTCTTCGGTGATGTGAATGAACCAGGTGGAGATCGCTGGCGTGAAGCCACCGAACACTGCTGTCGCCAGGCTGTAGGCCAGGGAGAAACCCGCCACACGCACTTCCACCGGCATGATTTCAGTCAACGCCGGGATCATCGCGCCGTTATACATGCCATACAGGAACGAGAACCACAGCAGGGTTTCCAGCATGTGCGCAAAGCTTGGTGCGTTGACCACGTAGGACAATGCCGGATAAGCCGTAAGGACAGTCAGCACCGTCATGGCAATCAGCACGGGTTTACGGCCGAAGCGGTCGCTTAACGTGCCGCCGATCGGCAGCCAGAAAAAGTTCGAGATCGCGACCAGCAAGGTCACCAGCAAGGCGTCCGAGGTGCTCAGGTGCAACACGGTTTTACCAAAAGTCGGCGCGTACACGGTGATCAGGTAGAACGCGGTAGTGGTCATGGCCACCATCAGCATGCCGCCGATGACCACGGTCCAGTTCTTCACCAGGGTTGCCATCACTTCACGCATGGTCGGGCGATGCTTGCGGTTGGCGAACTCTTCGGTTTCCTGCAGGTTGCGACGCAGCACGAAGATGAACGGAATGATCACGCAACCGACGGCAAACGGAATCCGCCAGCCCCAATCGGCCACCACCGCAGGTTCCATCCACACGTTCAGGCCATAACCCAGGGCTGCGGCGACGACGATGGAGATCTGTTGGCTGCCCGACTGCCAACTGGTGTAGAAGCCTTTACGGCCCGGCGTGGCCATTTCGGACAGGTACACCGACACGCCACCCAGCTCCGCACCTGCCGAGAAACCTTGCAGCAGGCGCCCCAACAGCACCAGAAACGGCGCCCACAGGCCGATGGTCTGATAACTCGGCACCAGTACGATCAGTAGCGTACCGCTGGCCATGATCGACAAGGTCACGATCAAGCCTTTGCGACGGCCCACGTCATCGATGTAGGCACCCAGAATAATCGCGCCCAATGGACGCATCAGGAAGCCAGCGCCGAACACGGCGAAGGTCATCATTAATGACGCAAACTCATTAGCGGCCGGGAAGAACGCGGCAGCGATATAGGTGGCGTAGAAACCGAACAGAAAGAAGTCGAACTGTTCGAGAAAATTGCCCGAAGTAACGCGCAATACCGCGCCTACTTTCGAGGGGGCAGCCGCAGGCCGGGAAGGGGTCGTCATGGTTTTGTGTCTCCAGCGTTCTTTTTAAAGTGCTTGTTTCGCTTAAGACTTGGGATAGTGGCTGACACATTTAGAAATGATAAGTGACTAATTTGGATGAATTGATGCGTGTTGGCTATCAATCCGTCCCGGCTTCAAAACAACCCGTCGTGTCCTATGCTTGAAGCTGTTTCCAATTCTTATGGGCGGAGGCCGTTATGGGGAACGAACACAAGCAGCACAACGAGCCGGAGCGTGAAGAACCCCGGCGGCAGCGCGAAGACGAAAAGCTGCAAACCTGGAAGCATCCGGACGATGGCACCGAGCTTTCCGAGCGTGACCAGGAGTTTCCGCTCAAGCCTTGAGTCAGGTAACCGCGGTCTAATTGTGGGAGCGAGCAAGCCCGCTCCCACATTTTTAAGCGCAGCGGCAACCTTCAAACGCAGATTTACCGTCCCCAACCCGTTTATTGAGCAGTACGCACATAGACGCAGCCCCGCAGCCTTCCTAAACTGCCGCTTGTCTTGGGGAAAGGGGCGGGCGCCGATGAATCGCAATGAATTACGCAAGGCTGACATCAATCTGATGGTGGTCTTTGAAGCACTGATGCTTGAGCGCAATGTGACGCGGGTGGCGGAGAAGCTGTTTCTCGGCCAACCGACCATCAGTTCGGCCCTCAACCGCCTGCGTACCCTCTTCAACGACCCACTGTTTATTCGTGTCGGCCATCGCATGGAGCCTACGGCGCGCGCCGAGGAGATCATCCAGCACCTGTCGCCGGCCCTCGACTCGCTGTCTTCGGCCCTGAGCCTGACCCATGATTTCGACCCGTCCATCAGCACCATGACTTTCCGCATCGGCCTGTCCGATGACGTTGAGTTCGGCCTGCTGCCACCCTTGCTACGGGCCTTGCGTCAGGAAGCGCCGCAGGTGGTGTTCGTGGTGCAGCATGTGGATTATTGGCGCATTCCCGACCTGCTGGCTTCTGGCGATATTACCGTCGGCATCACCCAGACCCGCGGGTTGCCGGCCAATGCCAAGCGCAAGCTATTGCGGCACATCCGCCCGTGCCTGCTGCGCGCCGATGCCTCGGACACCCCGCTGACCCTTGACGAATATTGCGCACGGCCCCACGTGCTGGTGTCCCACACCGCCAATGTGGCCGGGTTTGCCGATGAGTGGCTGGCAGAGGTGGGCCGCAAACGCCATGTAGTGCTCTCGGTGCCGCAATACAGTTCGTTGCCGGCCTTGCTTGCCGGCACCGACATGATCGCCAGCCTGCCGGATTACACCGCCCAGGCTATGGCCGCCAGCGGGAATCTGTTCTGCGAGCCGTTCCCGTTCGAAACCCCGACCCTGGATTTGTCCATGGTGTGGCTCAGCCACGTTGACACAGACCCGGCGGAACGCTGGATGCGCTCGCGGCTGGAGGCATTCATGAGTGATCGCGGGTTGGTAGCGAATAAAGCCTGAGGTTTATACCCGTGCTAGGGGAAGGAGGGGGGCGCCTCAAGAACGGCTAATCCTGAACGTGCTCTTCTTGAACGGGGTTGCCAATCAGCGACGCACGCAAAATACGGATGCGTTGTTCGGAGTGATAGGCGCCTGCTTCCGTAAACCTGAGGAATGCTCGCGCGCAACACTTACAGCCCCAGACGCTTGAAATATTATAAGGAAAGAAATCAAAGCAGATAGGCGCGTCTTCAGACCAGAAATGGGTACCGTTCGGGTGGTATTCCTCAAGGCTGAGTTCTTGTGCCCTATCGGTCGGGATTTCGCCTATGAAGCGCAACAGGCTGCTCGCCTCGAGTGTTTTGGGTAAGGTTTCCCACCCCTGCGACAAGCCCCGAATACAAGAGCAGGCAGTAGTCTCCAGCGAAGAGCGTTCGGCAATCTGCCTGATATTTTCTGGCGTGAGTATCATTTTTATGCAGTTCCAGGCAGTAATAGCTCAGATTCGATTCTTGCTTAAAACCAGTTTATTCAAATAGCTTTCAACTCTGGGTAAAACAAACTGCAGTATCTTCGGCATGGTGTGAATAGGCAGTTGGCAGCATGCAAAATACAACGCCATTGTGGGCGATAAGCTGACACCAAGAGCAGACCATAATAGTCCAACATTTCTATTGCCACCGTTGAGTGCCATGGTGAACTTGGCGATCAATGACCCGGGATATAAGCAGCCCATGAGGAGCTGCAGGCAGACGTTGATGCAATAGGCAATGGCGATCATTGAGATGGCCAATGAAGGGGTCTCCAGAATTACCTGCTGCATGCCCGCCATCGTGCCTACTGCAAAGAGGAAAAGCGCGATGACGACAATACCGTCAATAGCCAGGCCGTGCGTGGCGACGAAGGTGTGCGAAAAACGACGTATCAAAATAGCAGCGCCTTCGGCGCCTCCTATCAACATGGCCAGTCTGATCGCCAGATCAACGGGGTTCAAGGAGAGTGAAAGGCCATCAGCGAATAGGTGGAGTATCAGCGGAGCGGTGACAGGGATAATTGCCATTGAGCAGAGCGCAGTCACCAGTGACATGGAAGGGTCAAGCCCGAGCATTCTCGCGACGGCTGCATTTCCGCTGGCGGGCGGGGCGGCAACAGCGATGGCTATCGCAAGGGAAAGTTCTTGATTGCCGGTGAGGTAAAGCGAAAGCATTCCAAAAATATAAGGGCAAGCCACCACCATCAGGGCTGGAAATATCAGGGATATTTTCAAGTTTCTGGCTGCAGTGATGACTTCAGCGTTGTTAATACGCAGGAGAGTGCCCAGGACAAATATGAAAACCATGACGGGGAGCAATGGCCTCGCCAAGTCTGCAAGATAGGGAATAGCCAATCCAATTGCGCAACCGCATGCGAGTACGGTAGGCCCTCTGCGCGTAATTTCGGGCAGAATTCTATGCATATGAGTGCTCTCGAGGCGACGTCCCTTTCGGGACGCTGCTATTAGGTACGCAGAGTTATTTCAGGTGTGACAGATGGCGGTGGCGAGTTCCTGGATTGCCTCACGACCAGGCGCCCATCGATCAGAATCGAGGTAATACTTGGAAGGTCACCACTGCTGAAACTTCCAAGTACGCTGGGTTGCGCTCCTCCCAAAGGCCCACAGGCGATCAGAATGTCGGCTTCTCTTCCGACGCCCAGAATCCCCCGATTCAACTTTCTCACCTTGGCGGTGTTACCCGTTGCGAAACAGACGGCCTTTTCCGGTGGAACGTCGCCGAAACTACTGAGCAAGGCAATTGCCCTGAGCATGCCAAGCGCGGGAACCCCACATCCGGCAGGGGAATCCGTGCCAATGACGATACGGTCCAGTTGGTTCATTTCTCGTGCGTAATTCAGGGTGGTGACCGCCGCGAACTCGTTGCCGTTATGTACGATTTCCAGGGCACCCAGACAGCCTTCACACAGGCATCTGATTTGGCTGGGTGCCAGTGCGGTATAGCCGCCATTGATGTGCCCGATGATATCGGGCGCAATTTCAAGGATCTCTTCTGCACCCATGCTCTGGGAGGTAGAAATTGAAGGACCGCCCGTGTGGGTAATGGAAGTCATGCCGTGTTTGCGAGCCATCTTGACCAATTCAGCTGCACGACTGACTGACTTGACCGGGCCTATCCCGACCTCTCCCAGTTGGTTGATGCCTTGAGCAACCATTGCGGCGAAATCCTCATCCGAAAATTCATCGTTGAGCAGTGGCGCGCCGGCTTCCATTTTTATTCCGCTAGGGCGCGCATTGGAGAAAGAGCGCTGCGCTGCGATTGCCATGGCGATAGTACCGACCCTGTCGGTCGGTAGCCCCGGAACGTGCACTTCCCCGGCAGAGATCATGGTCGTCACGCCGCCCTGCAAGGAGTGCCAGATCCAATTGTGGTTGCCAGAGCGCGGGCTGTACTCACCCAGGGTCGGGTGAGTGTGGTTGTCGATCAAACCTGGCATGACCGTGCTCTGCTTGGCGTCAATCAGCAGGTCTGCGTGTGAAAAATCCACATCTGCTGCCTGACCCACGTAGGTGATCATTCCATCAACACTGACGAGGGTATCTGCTGTAATGAGTGGAGACGCGAGATCACCCGTGAGGAAAGTGCCTATATTATGAATAATTGATGTATATGGCTTATGGTTCGACATTTAATTTATCTCTTTATATCATCGAGTAACGGGTTCGAATATCCGCGCGCCACACTTGTTGAATGAACGGAAGTTCCACAAGTTGTTCGTGATGAACAAACGCTGGATCCAACGATACGCATGCCCCTCTGGATCGAAACTGGGGATGAACTTGTCACGCGAATGGAGCATGAAACGATTGTTGATGTACACCAACTTGCCAGGTTGAATGTCCAGCGGCCGCGCTACGCTTTTAAGCGCGTTGTAAAACCTCAACAGGGTATTTTGTGCTTCGTGATCAGCGGCAATTACCATGTCCGGGTAAAACGCAGCAGTGACTCTAGGGTGAGTCAGCGGGCCGCTCAGAATTGGGTACACATGAGTTTCTTTCGCGCCTGCGGCACTGTTCCTCCAGCGGTAGGGCTGACGAATGATGAAATGTTTGCCATATAGGATTTCAATATCGGCCTGTTCCAGAACCTGAAGGGCTTCCCTCGCATCGGCCACCCAGGTTTTCGGGCCCACCCCGGCAGGGTCACCGCGAACGCCGAGAAGCAGAAGAGCCAGCGGCGAGGTGTCTCCACGGGAGTCATAAGCCTGAAAGGCATTTTCGGTGTGCAGGTCCAACTCCAGGTCCGAACCGTTGCCGGTATACTCGCCTACGGCCTCCGGATGCGGTACCAAGTCATTGACCAGTTTTGGCCCCTCATGCTTGATGGAGTAGGGCTCCGCTATCAAACTGCCCAGGGCAACCAGCACATTTTCAGAAAGATAACCACTTTTGAAGTTCAAGCTATTAGCGTCGCCTTGCGGGCTGCCAAATGTGTCATCAATCGGAAGGTTCTCAAATACACAATAAGAAGCATCGTCATCTTTAAGTGATTCAAGCTTTTTTAGAAGTCGCGCGGGAAACTTTTGATAAGCGGTCATGCGAATGAGGTGGATGTAGTCTCGCCCTCCCGTTGGCTCGTAACAAATGTCTATGAGCGCGTCCCGAATACTCTCTTTTTCAACAGCCGTCAGCCAGAAGCTGTTGGCGTCTGCACATGAATCGTCCACACGCACTCCTTTATAGATCTGATTGATTTGTCATGAATTGAGTTATAAGTAAGTTACGACTTTCAAGCGCTGAGGTGGGGGTCTCCGTATCCACGACCTGACAGTGTCCATGCTTTGATAAGGCCCGACCTGAGTGGGTGACTCAACCTAAGAGCTTATCTGTGTACGCACCGGTGAAATGGTGGGTGTTAAATTGGCCATCAGCATCGTAGGGTTGTCCTTCATCGGTGCTGATGATTCTTGATAACCGCCCACGATGGTAGGCAGTCATGAAGTTGAAGAATGGCGTGCTTTCTTCTCTTGTGTCCGTTATTCCGTAAAGCCTCAACTGTTTGGTTATGGCAGCTTCCAGTTGTGGCAACATATACCAAGGGCATGTTGGAAAGCAGTGGTGGGCCGCGTGGTAACCAAAATTCAAAATAATCAGATTGAGGAAGGTAAACTTTCTTGCCACCGGTACGGAGAAGGTATTCTGGATTTCGTAGTGTTTTCCATGGGTTAGCTTTTCTCCCGCCGTATACACCTGCTGGAAAGAATGCTGGAAACAGTCGACGAATCGTACGATGTGTATCCTAAGGAAGGAGGAGGCTTGCCATACCACCACAAGTATCAGGGAGAACCGGGCAAACGTAGCGAAGGCTACAATGTAAATGCACAGGCTTCCAATACCCCTTGCAACTTCGCGCCTGCTGCCGCTGAATATCACGGAGTAAATATTGGTAAGCTTGATCACATAGTAGAAGGCGGGAAGATATATTTTTTCTGCAACAATGATTGCACTGAATAGCCTCGGATGAGCGACAGCAAAGTGACCACTATCAAACCCACCAATATCAATTTTTTCGGCATGATGGCGAACATGATCTTTTCTATAGGCTTCAAATGAAAAGAAAGAGAGGCCGTTAAGGAAAGACAGCAACTCTCCGATGACAGAATTGACTTTCTTCGACTTGAAAACAGAATTGTGCGCGCAATCGTGGCTCAGGTACCAGGACCAGATTTTGGCAAGGGCAATCAAGATAATCGCACCGAGTACCGCAACGATCTGTTGAGTATACGCCAGGAATATGCCCCCTACAGTGAAGGATGCTATTGCACTTAGTATCATCACCGATGGCAACAGTCTTCGCTCTTTAGCTATTGAAATAAGCAGGGTTTTCACGTTGGCGTCTTTGATGGCGCGCAGATAATTATCAGCATACAGTAAAGACATCTCATCACCTTCAAGAGCAAAATCACTGAAACGCTTATTGAGCTGGTTTGGGGGCTAGCATTGAACAACCGATCATGCCTGGACAGGTGTAATCACTTCCGTGCGCATGTGGAACTAACGGCGGGGTTTGAATATGTGTGCATACACAATGCCAGAGATGTATTGCAGGTGTACGGCTGGCTAGGGTTCTTTTGCTGTTGCATCTGGCACCAGTGAAGGTGGTACTAGCGAGACCGTAGCGTGCGTATCCGCGTCCACGGGTTGTTCGCTGCTACTGGATTTGTAGCCGATCAGTATCACGCCGACGATGCATAATAAAACACCGGCAATATTTAAATAAGAGAGTCCTTCTTTAAGCAGAAATACCCCGATGAAGCCGAGCGCAATATTGATAATGGCGCCGGTAACGATATTGCCCGTACTGAGGTCCCATCCACTGCGATACATCATCAAAAAGCCGATTTCCATCATCAAGATGCAAAACGCGATACCTCCCTGAAGCCAGGTCATTTGCTTCAAGCCCGCGAGTAACGTTCCACTGCCCAAAAAAAACGGCAACATCAAGGTGGACAGGATAACGATCGCCACATAAATACTGACAATTGAAACCAAGGGGTTGATCGTAGACGGTATTTTCTTCATGAGCATGTGATAGCCCACGGTGCCCAGTATCGCTACGATCGCTGATAGATAGAATGTGTATTCTTTACCTAGCACGTTCAATACTCCTACTAGTTGGGTTCAAGTTCACGAAATGTGGTGGTTTCCAAGAACCTCTGGTCCATGTACTCACCCGCGATGATCGCTCCGTATTTCGCAGGACTGCCGTCTGCGCAACAGCTGGGCAGGCACTCCACTTTGGCGGTGTAGTCTGGGTCCATAAAGAACGCCGCCGAATGGCGTAATTTGCCGGAGGTATTTATCACTCGATGCAGCGTTGCCTTGTAACGGTCATTCGTCCAGCGAGACATTAGATCCCCGACATTGACGACAAAGGCATTTGGGATGGGTTTGACTTTGATCCAGGTGCCGCTGGCACTCTGTACCTCCAACCCCCCGGTGGCACTTTCCGAGATCATCGTGATCCAGCCGAAGTCTGTATGCTCTCCAGCACCCATCGGCGCTCCCTGCGTATATTGGGTGGAGGGATAACGCAGGACTCTCAATTGGGCCATCGGCTTCTTGAATTTATCATCGAAGTAATCGATCGGCATATTGAGCGCAAGGGCGAACACGTTTAGCAGTTTTTTTCCGAACGCAAGCATTTGCGAGTGATATTCCCTCATCGCAAGCTTGAAGTCGGGTAATTCCTCTGGCCATACATTGGGGCCGTAAAAAGGTAATTTGGCTTTTACGAACTCGTCGTCAAGCGACAAGTCCGCGGCCATGTCAAAACCCTCTTTGACATCGCCCAATATGCCATCCGACTTATCAGCGCCTTCGCTAAAGTAGCCACGCATATAGGGGGATTTATGAATTTCGATTTTTTCCTTGGCCTGAACAGGCAGGTCAAAAAACGATTCTATTTGAGAGAAGACAGTTGAAATAAGCGTGTTATCTACACCGTGATTGACGACGGTGAAAAATCCGACCTCCCTGCACGCGTTGTCGATCTCCTTTACTAGACGTGGTGATATCTCTGCTCCCTGCGTCAAACTACCGACGTCAATGATAGGTATGTTCTTTTCCATGAATGCACCACTTGCTCTAAAAAAGGCGCAACGCGACCTACTCCATGAACGCTGAAGTGCACTCAGGGATAGACCGTATATAGGCCAGTGTCATTTAGTTAGACTAAAGAATTTCGTCAATCCGCAAGCGCAGTCAGTATGGACTCGACATTCTCGATCGACGCGCCTCCTGTTACCGGCTAGGTGGCGTAGCCTAGAATTCACTTCTATGAAAGCGAAGGCAAATCAGATAAAGTAAGCCTGGCTTAGTTTTTTTACCATGGAAGGGGGATTGATTAATGTTCGCAAAATTGCCGTTGACAGCCATTCGTGCATTTGAATCTGCCGCAAGACTCGGTGGGTTTAAAGCAGCCTCCGCGGAGTTGTTTGTTACCCCAGCGGCAGTATCACAACAAATAAAAACACTAGAGAACTTACTGGGCAGTATGCTTTTTGTGCGCACTCCCCACGGTGTTCAACTCACAGCGAACGGTGAGAGGCTATATTCAAAGGTGCATCTTTCGTTTCTGGATATAAGCGGTAGTATGTCTTCGCTCAAGCCACCCGCCGACTCCAACACACTCCGAGTTTCTACCACGCCGGCATTTGCATCTTTATGGTTGATTCCCCGGCTGGCGAAATTTTATAGCGAACATCCAGACATTCATGTCAGTGTTGAAACCAGTAATGAAGTGGTGGATTTGTTTCGTGACTCATCTGTTGATTTAGCGATTCGTTGTGGGTTTCGCGATTTTCCAGACTTGTACAGCCACGCGCTTATGCGCGAACAGTTTGGTGTTTTCTCTCATGCCCACTGGAGGCAAGAGGAAGTTGAAGCTTCTTTGAAACTTATAAATATACGTTGGGCTACGTCATCGCCCGCTTCAATTAGTTGGGCGTCCTGGTGCGCGGCTGCGAATCATGAAAGTTGGCTATCAAACGCGGTCTATCGTGAATACAACGATGAGCATTTTGCGCTCCAGGCCGCTATTGCCGGGCATGGCTTGACGCTGGCGAGCACGGTCTTGGCGGCAGACTATGTTGCGAATGGATTGCTGATTCCTTACAGACCCGACATCAAGATTCCGGGCGCGCAGTTTTCAGCTGTATGCGTGCCGGGGCGTGAGCGTTCAGGTGCCGTAAAGCAGTTTCTGGCGTGGATGGTCAAAGTAATAGCAGACTGCCATATCGATTGCCCTGTCGCTCGGGATGTCGCGTCACAGGCTGTCACTAAGCGCCGAACGTCACTGGCTATCTGATTAGGGTGTGGAGAGCTTGATCAGGCGCGTTCCTATAACAAACCCTGATCCGCACACACCTTCACCACTTGTTCCCGAAACCAGGTATTGGCGCTGTCCTGCCCACTGGTTTCGTTCCACTGCATATCCAGGGTGAACCCCGGCAAACCGTTAGGTGCTTCGCAAACACCGAATGCCGGCGCCGGTGCCAGTAACTTTTGCACGCGGCGGGGCAAGGTGACGATGAAGTCGGTGCCGGCAATCATCTTCAATGCCGCGCTGTAGCTGTTGGCCCGTGCAATCACTTGACGCTTGCGGGCCTGGCGCGCAAGCCAGCCATCGATCATGTTGGTGTCGGAGGTCCACGGCGTAGGGAATACGTGGCGCCGCTCAACGAAGGATTGCAGGCTGAACGCCTGTTCCCTGGGCGCTGAGCGTTGGTCGCACACGCAGACCAAGTCGTCCTCCAACAGCATCTGGGTCTTGAAGTCTTTGTGAGCGCGGTGAAAGTGCGGGCCGAAGCAGATCACCAGGTCCAGGCGACCCTCACGCAGGTCGTCGGCGGGGATGTCGGTCTCCAGCTTCTGCACATTGACGATTACCGGCAGGTCGGCATGGTCGAAGCGCTTCAGCAGGCGCGGCAGGATCAACTGTTCGAAATATTCCGGCGCGCACACATTGAAGGTCACGGCCTGTTGGGTCGGATCAAAAGCCTGGCCACCGGCATGGCACAGGTTGATGCTTTCCAGAATCTTGTGCACGTGCTCGTACATGGTGGTGGCCTTGTACGTAGGACGCATGCCTGCGCGGGTGTTGATAAACAGCTCATCTTCAAAGCTGGTGCGCAGCTTCTTCAGGCTATAGCTCACGGTGGACTGGCTGACGAACAGCGTTTCAGACACCTCGGTAACGCTGCTCTGGTCGTAGACGGCGATGAACACCATCAAATCCTGCATATCGAGCTTTCTGAGCAAGTTACTGTTTAGCATCGGTTTCGTCCGTAAACCCTTTGTACCGAACTCAGTACAAGACTGAGCAAAATGTTAACGGAACGCTCGTACCAATAGAAAGCTCTGTAGGACCCTTCAATGTTTTGTGTGGGACAAAAAATGTTTGTAATACGACGTCAGCGGATATGGCGTGCGTAATGCGCCGGGTTGAAACGCATGACGATCAGCAGCATCAGCCCGCTCACTGCCATCAATGACCACCAGGCCCATTCGAAGCTGCCCAATTGATCGCGGATTATGCCGGCAATGAGCGGCGACAGGCCGGCGATCAGATAACCGATGCCCTGCACAAACGCGGTAAGGCCACCGGCGCGGCGCGGGTTGTCGAGGTGGTCCAGGGACAGGATCAGGCTCATCGGAAACAGGCCGCCAATCCCCAGGCCGAGCAGGCATGGCCACAACAGGCTCCAGTGTTGCGGGCTGAGAATGAGCCCGCAGAAACCCAGGATGATCAGCACCAGCAACACCGCCACCACGCCACGCTTATCCTGGCGGCGGTTGGCGATGGCCGGGGTGACCAGGCCGGAGATCACTTCCATGGCGGTCAAGAAGCCCAGCAGCAAGCCGGCATTCTGTTCACTCCAACCCTGCTCGACGTAGTAGGGCGCCAGCCACGCCAGCACACAGGTGTAGGACGCGGTGCCGAGGCCAAAAAAGATCGCCAGCAACCAGGCGCGGCGATTGCTGAAAAAAGCCTCCTGAGGGCCCGAGCCGGCTTGAGGCAACGGCGGCAGTGCCGCACGCTGGGCATACCAGAACACCAGGGCCAGCAACGCCAGCAGTGCCCAGATCGCCAGGCCGATACGCCAACTGCCGGTCCGGGCTTGCACCAACGGCGAGAACGAAGCAGCCAGGGCCGCGCCGCCCATGATCGCGGTGACATACAGGCCCATGAATAACGAGACATTGGCGCTGAACCGCGACTTGATCAGCGCCGGCATCAATGCCTGAATCAGCGCAATGCCGACTCCCGCCGCGATGGCACTCACGATGAGTTCCAGTGCCGAATCCAGGAACAACCGCGACAAGGTCGCCAGCCCAATCACCAGCAGCGACAGCACAATGCTGCGATGCTCGCCCACGCGCTTGGCCAGGCCCATGCCAAAGAACATCGCCAGGCCCATGGCCATGACCGGCAACATGGTCAGTAAGGCGGCGCTGCTGAAACTTAGCGGCACATCCGCACGAATCGACGCCAGCAAGGGCCCCACGGCCGCCATCGAGGGGCGCAAGTTGAGAGCGACGAGCACTACGCTGATCATCAGCCATAGTGCGGAGGTGGATTTTGCCTGAACGTTTTCCATGGGCCTGCCTTGAATGAACAAGGGCGAATCAGGCCATGGAGCGTGCAGCAGGGCAAATCAGAAAGTCGCAGGGGCTATTGAAAAAATGCGGATGCCGAGTGGTGAGGTAAGCGCGCATAGGGCGTTGGCTGGCAGGGCGTCACGGGAGCAAGCTCCCCCGCCACAGGTCCAGCGTTGCGGGATTACAGATTCGTCAACTCCCACCGCCCTTGGTCGATTTCAAGCAGCGTCGGCCCCTGGCGATCAGCAGCAGCATGCAATGCGGTGCGAAGATGTTCGATGCCGCGGATGCTTTCTGCCGCGCAACCCAAGGCCGTGGCCACGCCGATAAAGTCCGGCGTGTAGATGTCCACACCCACCGGCTCGATGTCACGGTTGACCATGTATTTCTTGATCTCTTCATAACCCTGGTTATTCCACAGCAGCACGATCACCGGTGTACGCGCTTCCACCGCGCTGGCCAGCTCCGGCAGGGTAAATTGCAGGCCGCCGTCGCCGATCAGGCACACCACCGGTTGGCCATCGCCGCGCCCGAGCCAGGCACCCATGGCGGCGGGCAGGGCATAACCCAGGGTGCCGTAACCGGTGGAGGAATTGAACCACCGGCGTGGGTGGTCGAGGTTAAGGGTCAGATTGCCGCTGTACACCGGTTGAGTGGAGTCGCCCACGAACACCACGCCGGGCAATTCCTCCAGAACGGCGTTGAGAAACCGGGTTTGCGCACGCGTCGAAGCGTCCCAGGCAGGTTCCAGCTCGGCCCACAAACGGGCGACGCGTGCTGCACCCCAGTCGGCAGTGCGCGGCGCCAGCGGCTGGCGGTTGATTTCGGTAAGCAGGGCTTGGGCGGCAATGCGCGCATCGGCCACCAGTGCCACTTGGGGCGGGTAGTTGCGTACGGTCTGGTCCGGGTCGATATCGATGCGCAGCAGCGTTCCGGGAATGTTGAAACCGCCGGCGAAGGTGACGTCGTAGTCGGTCTCCGCCAACTCGGTGCCGATCGCCAATACCACGTCAGCTTCAGCCACCAAGGCACGGTTGGCGGGCAGTGTTTGCGTGGAGCCGATCAGCAGCGGGTGCGCGGCGGGCAACATACCCTTGGCGTTAATGGTCAAGGCCACGGGCGCGCCGAGGGTTTCTGCGAGGTGGGTCAGTTCGGTGGCGGCGTCAATGGCGCCGCCACCGGCCAGGATCAGCGGGCGCTTGGCCGCAGCCAGCCACTGGCGCATCTGCTCAATGGCAGCCGGGGCTGCGCCGGCACGGGTGACGCTGACAGGCGTGCTGTCCAGCAACGCGTCGGCATTTTCCACCAACACATCCAGGGGGATCTCGATATGCACCGGGCGCGGCCGACCAGCCTGGAACAACGCAAACGTCCGCGCCAGCACGGCGGGCAGTTCGGCCGCTGACATCAAGGTATGGGAGAACGCTGCCACTCCGGCCACCAGTGCGCTCTGGTTCGGCAGTTCATGTAACTTGCCGCGCCCGCCGCCCAACTGGCTGCGTGCCTGCACGCTGGAAATCACCAGCATCGGGATCGAGTCGGCATAGGCCTGGCCCATGGCGGTGGTGATATTGGTCATGCCGGGGCCGGTGATGATAAAGCACACGCCGGGCTTGCCAGAGGTGCGCGCATAACCGTCGGCCATGAAGCCGGCGCCCTGTTCGTGGCGCGGGGTGACATGCCGAATACTGGAGCGCGCCAGGCCCCGGTACAGCTCCACGGTGTGTACGCCGGGAATGCCGAACACGTGGTCCACGCCGTAGCGTTCCAGGAGGTGCACCAATACTTCGCCGCAGGTCGCCATACAGGTCGCTCTTGTGATGGATTCGAAGCGCTATTGGAGCGGTTGGCCGGTGGCGGCAACAATCGATAAAAAGTCATACTCGCCATGTCCTCCCGTCATGGCTGCGCCCCGATGAAACGCCTCCCTCCGTTACCTGCGTTGCACACCTTCTGGGTCACGGCCCAGTGCTGCAACTTCACCCGTGCCGCCGAACACCTGCACATCACCCAGGGCGCGGTGAGCCGGCAGGTGGCCGGGTTGGAAAGCCAGTTGGGCTATGCCTTGTTCCGGCGCCAGGCGCGGGGCTTGAGCCTGACGGAGGAGGGGCGCGAATGGCTGGCGTGCGCGCAACAGGTGTTTGGCTTGCTCGCTGACGCGGTGGAGCACATCGGTGACCGGCGCCGCACCTTGCAGCTCAAAGCGTCCACCTGCGTGATGCGCTGGTTGTTGCCGCGCTTGCTGCAATGGCAAAAAGAACGCCCGGATGTGCCGGTGGAGCTCACCACGACGGTGGCCTATAACGTCGACTTTCGTCGTGAGACGTTTGACGCGGCGGTGATCTACGGGCCCATCGCCGAGCAGTCCGCCGAGGCGCGGCATCTGTTCGACGAGCGTCTCACGCCGGTCTGCGTGCCTGGGTTGCTGGGCAGTTTGCGTACGCCGCAGGATTTGCAGCATCAGGTACTGTTGCACCCCACCCGAGACGAGCGCGATTGGACGTTGTGGCTCAAGGCTGCCAATGCCTGCTTGAGCGATCCCATCCAACGGCACCACTTCGAAACCTTGGACTTGGCAATGACTGTAGCGTCCCAGGGCACCGGGGTGGCGATGGGCGACAGTGCGCTGATTGGCGAGGATCTGAAGGCGGGACGGTTGGCGATGCCGTTTGAACTGCGGGTGTCGACGGGGATGGGGTATTTCCTGGTGTATCCGCCGGGGACGGAACCGTCGGTTGGGTTGGTCGCGCTGATGGATTGGTTGGTGAGTGAGGCCAGTGCGTGAGCTGGCTTGCCCGTACATCGCCCTATGTAGGAGCGAGCTTGCTCGCGAAAAGCGTCAACGATAACGCCTACATCCTGAATGAACGCGGCGCCTGTGAGTTTTTCGCGAGCAAGCTCGCTCCTACAAAAAAGGCAAGCCAGCGTTGGGTCAGTAACCGACGGTAAAGCGCTGGCGCGAGTGCTTCGGTGTCTCCACTTCATCCAGCATGGCGATGGCGAAGTCGGCAAAACTGATCGAACTGTTGCCGTCACTGTTCACCAGCAGCTCATCCGTGCCCAGGCGGAATTTGCCCGTGCGCTCGGTGCCGTCGAACAGGGCCGATGGCGACAGGAAGGTCCAATCCAGCTCCTTTTCCTGACGCAACGTTTCCAGGAAGTCAGCCCCGGCACTGGCTTCAGCTTTATATTCAGCCGGGAACCCTTCGCTGTCGATCACGCGTCCGCCACCGGGCAACAGCAGCGAACCTGCGCCGCCGACCACCAACAAACGTTTCACCCCGGCCTTTTTCACCGGGCCGATCACGGCGCTGGCGGGAAGGGTGGCGAAGTGCGCCGCGCTGACCACCACGTCGCTACCGCTGATGGCGTGTTGCAAGGCCTCGGCATCTAGGGCATCAACCTGTTTGACCGTAACGCCTGGGCGCACAGCCAGCTTGTCGGTATTGCGGGCGATGGCGGTGACGGTATGCCCGCGACGCAGCGCTTCTTCCAGCAGTTGGCTACCGGCGCGGCCGGTGGCACCAATGATTGCAATCTTGCTCATGATGTTCTCCAACAGGGTTAAGGTTTAAAGCCAGTTACCACTTCATTTCGCCCTTGGCGACTTTGGCGCTCAGTTCCAGCGAGCTTTCGTCGGCGAGGGTGGGGTAGCGTTTTTTCATGGCCGCAATCAGGGCGGCGGAGTCCTTGGCCTTGGCGGTTTCGAGGTCGAAGGCCTTGATGTAATCGGCGGTGAAGTTGACCGAGGCCAGCGATGGCGTGCCCAGGTAATGGCCTGGCACCACGGTGTTCGGTTTCAGGTCTTCAATGCGCTTGAGGGTGGCCAACCAGTCTTTATGGGATTGCGCGCTCTGGGTATCAGCCATCCAGACGTGGATGTTTTCAGCGATAACCACACCACCAACCACGGCCTTGATCGACGGGATCCACACAAAGCTGCGACCTGGCTGCGGGCCGTCGAGGCCCACCACTTCAAGCTGCTGTCCTTCCAGGGTCAGGCTGTGGCCTTTAAGTACCTGCGGTACAAGGGTCTTGGCCGGTTTGTCTGCGCCCATTTTCGGGCCCCAGAAGGCCAGCTTGTCGGCGACAGTGGCGTTGATATGGTCGACCACCGGCTGCGGCGCCAGCACCTTGGCGTCGGGGAAGGCGGCGGTGAGGGTGTCCAGGCCGAAGTAGTAGTCCGGGTCGCCATGGCTGATGTAGATGGTGGTCAGGCGTTTGCCGCTGGCGCGGATCTTCTGCACCAGTTGCTCGGCTTGGCCTTTGCCGAATTGCGCATCCACCAGGATCGCGTCTTTCTCGCCGCTCACCAGCACCGAGCTGACCGGGAAGATCGCGGCTTCGCCTGGGTTGTACACGTCCAGTTTCAGCTCTGCCGCCGCTGCGTGGGCAGCGAATGCCAGGGCGGCAGTAGCCAGGGTCAAGCGTTTGAAGGTCGAGAACATCGGGCAGCTCCTGCCATAGATAAGGGATGCACAGAGCTTAGTTGCATAAAACGCGACAAAAAATGCGATGCTGGGACATAGTTTGTTTCTAAAAGCGGGCAAATCATGGATCGTCTTCAAGCAATGCGCGTGTTTGTCACCGTGGTGGACCTGGGCAGCCAATCCGCCGCCGCCGACCACCTTGACCTGTCGCGCCCGGTGGTCTCGCGTTACCTGGCGGAGCTGGAAGACTGGGTGGGTGCACGCCTGCTGCACCGCACCACGCGCAAGCTCAGCCTCACTGCCGCCGGGGGGGAAACACTACCGCGTTGCCGGCAATTGTTGGACTTGTGTGGGGATATGCAGGCCGCCGTCAGCGAACCCGATGATGCACCCCGAGGTCTGTTGCGCCTGAGCGTCAGCACCTCGTTCGGCCAAGCGCAGCTGGGCGCGGCGATTGCCGAATACGTCAAGCTTTACCCCCTGGTGACGGTGGATTTGCAGATGCTTGATCGCACGGTGAACCTGGTGGACGAGCGCATCGACCTGGCGATCCGCACCAGCAATGATCTGGACCCTAACCTGATCGCCCGGCGCCTGACCGTATGTCGCTCGGTGGTGTGCGCCACACCGGCTTATCTGCGCGAGCATCCGGCGCCGCAGAAAGTCGAAGACCTGGCCCGGCACAATTGCCTGACCCACTCTTACTTCGGCAAGAGCCTGTGGCATTTCGAAGAAAACGGAGAGCACGTGTCGGTGCCGGTCCACGGCAATATCACGGCCAATGAGGCCAGCACGTTGATGCGCGTGACGCTGGCCGGGGCAGGGGTGGCGATGCTGCCCAGTTATCAGGCCGGCGAGCTGATTCGCAGTGGGGAGTTGGTGCGCTTGCTGCCGCACGCCGAGCCACGACAAATGAACATCTATGCGGTGTACGCCTCACGCAAACACATGCCTTCGGCGTTGCGTAGCCTCCTGGATTTCCTGGTGCTGCGCTTTCCTGAAGAGCCGGGTTGGGATGTCGGGCTTTGAGCTGAAATAAGCGCGCTGAATGGCATCGCATCAGGGCAAGTTGACCTATGCTTTAAACAGCACCCTGTAGATCCGTTCAGAGGTCTGTGCCATGAGCATCAAAACCAGAAAGTACCTGACAATTTTCACCCTCTGCGCATTGGCAACAGCGCTGTATGGGACTGCCGCCTACCGCGTCGAGCAAACGCGCATGCAGCCAGCGGCGTTCGCTATCAGCTGCCATCAGGACCAATGCGTTCCCCGCACCGGCAGTTTCAGTGCGCTCAGGTAGGCTGCTCTGCCTTCAATTGTTCACGAAACGCCTTGGGTGAAAACCCGACCCTGCGGCGAAACAGCCGTGAGAAGTTGGTCGGGTCGGAAAAACCCAGCACTTCGGACATCTCGTTTATGGTCATGCTGGTGTAGGTCAGCAGGCGCTTGGCTTCCAGCAATTGGCGGTCATGCATGATCTGCAACGCCGGTTGCCCACCCAACTCCCGACACGTCCCGTTCAAATGTGAGACCGAGATGCCCAGCTTGTGGGCCAGGTCTTCAATCTTCGGGTGTTCGCGGTAATGCTGTTCGACCAGTTGCGTAAACCGCCGAAAGTACTCACGACCCCGCGGCGCGCGTGGATGGCGGCGCTGGATCGCCTGGCGGCTGACCCATACCAACAACACGCTGACCAGGGCGTGCAGCATCATGTCCCGTGCCGGTTGGTCATCGGCGTATTCGTCCTGCAAGCGTACGAACAGGCTGTTCAAGTAATCGCTGTCCTTGCCCGCCGGGTAGCTGCCGAGTGTGTGCAGGCCATCGACGGTAGAGCCCAGTTGCGCCTGCAAGTGGCTGACCAGCGGCGCCGAAAGCGTTACCACAAACCCTTCCACATCCTCGGAAAAACGAAAGCCATGCACGCACAGCGGTGGCAGCACTTGCAGGCTCGACTCGTTAAGCGTGGTGCGCTGGCCCTCGATTTCCAGTTGTGCCTGGCCTTTGTGCACATACAGCAACTGGCACAGGTCCGCGTGCCGGTGGGGCTGGATTTCCCACTGGTATTCCCGACTGCGCCGGGAAATGGTTTCGCAGTGCAACAAATCGGGAGTCGGCCACTGCTGGCTTTCCCCGTAAAGCTTGAAGACCGGAATCGCGGTTTTGGTCATGGTTTCAATCCGATACTCAGGATAATGGTTCGGTAATCGCCCCGATTGGCGAAAAGCACAGGTTTTGACGCAGTTTTCACCTTCTTATGAGCCTCACTCAAGTGAAAAATGTCAGCCACAAGAGCAATGACAACTCTTTCACTCCATACGTTCGCGTGAAGCTTGAAGGTCATAAAAATAATGAAAACCCTGAAAACCCAAGTCGCCATTATTGGTGCCGGTCCTTCCGGATTGCTGCTCGGCCAACTGCTGCACAACGCTGGCATCCAGACCCTCGTTCTAGAGCGTCAGAGCGCCGATTACGTACAAGGCCGTATCCGCGCCGGTGTGTTGGAACAGGGCATGGTCGACCTGCTGCGCGAAGCCGGCGTCAGCCAACGCATGGACGCCGAGGGTCTGGTGCACGACGGGTTTGATATTGCCCTCAATGGCCAACTCACCTCCATCGACCTCAAGGCCTTGACCGGCGGCCAGTCGGTGATGATCTACGGCCAGACCGAGGTCACCCGCGACCTGATGGCCGCCCGCGCAGCCGCCGGTGCCACCACTCTGTACGAAGCCTCCAATGTTCAACCCCATGACCTGAAAAGTGAACAGCCGTGGCTGACCTTCGAGCACGAAGGCCAAGCCTGTCGCCTGGAGTGCGACTACATTGCCGGCTGCGACGGTTTCCATGGCGTGGCCCGCCAGTCGATACCGGCGCAAGCGCTGAAGGTGTTCGAACGGGTCTATCCCTTCGGCTGGCTGGGCGTGCTGGCCGACACGCCGCCGGTACATGCCGAACTGGTGTACGCCAAACATGCGCGGGGTTTTGCGCTGTGCAGCATGCGGTCGCCGACCCGCAGCCGTTACTACCTGCAAGTGCCGGTCGAAGAGAAGCTGGAAGACTGGGCGGATGAACGTTTCTGGGATGAACTCAAAAGCCGCCTGCCCGGCTCATTGGCCGAACAATTGGTGACCGGCCCGTCAATCGAGAAAAGCATCGCGCCGCTGCGCAGCTTTGTGGTGGAACCCATGCAGTACGGGCGCCTGTTCCTGCTCGGCGATGCCGCGCACATTGTGCCGCCCACTGGTGCCAAGGGCTTGAACCTGGCAGCCAGTGATGTGAGCACCTTGTTCCGCATCTTGCTCAAGGTGTACCGCGAAGGGCGCCTGGACTTGCTGGAAAAATACTCGGCAATCTGCCTGCGCCGAGTGTGGAAAGCCGAGCGGTTTTCCTGGTGGATGACCTCGATGCTGCATCAGTCTCCCCAGGCGGATGACTTCAGCCAGCGTATTGCCGAAAGCGAACTGGACTATTTCATTCGCTCTGAGGCTGGGCGTAAAACCATCGCAGAAAATTACGTCGGCCTTCCTTACGAGCCTATCGAATAGCCTGCTATCGTATCGAGCATTCCCACCGGTGACCGTTGCCTGTGGGCCCTGCTCGAAGGTTCTGCCGTGACACACCTCAATCAGCCCGCTCCAACCGTTCCCGCCGTGCGCAGTATCCTGGTCGCGCTGATGATGGCGATCTTCCTGGGTGCCCTGGACCAGACCATTGTCGCCGTGTCCATGCCGGCCATTTCCGCACAGTTCCATGAGGTCAACCTGCTCGCCTGGGTGATCTCCGGCTACATGGTAGCGATGACCGTGGCGGTGCCGATCTACGGCAAGCTCGGTGACCTGTATGGGCGCCGCCCCATGATGCTCATCGGCATGGGCGTGTTCACCCTCGCGTCGCTGTTCTGCGGCCTTGCGCAAAGCATGGAGCAACTGGTGCTGGCGCGGGTTCTGCAGGGTATCGGCGCTGGCGGGATGGTCTCGGTGAGCCAGGCGATCATTGGCGACATTATTCCTCCCCGCGAACGGGGACGTTATCAGGGGTATTTCAGCAGCATGTACGCGGTGGCCAGCGTGGCCGGGCCGGTACTGGGCGGTTATATGACCGAGTACCTGTCGTGGCGATGGGTGTTTTTGATCAACCTGCCACTGGGCGTCGGTGCCTGGTACGTGGCCCATCGCACTCTGGTGGGGCTGCCGGTGCCGCAGCGCAAGCCGATCATCGATTACCTCGGCACGGTGCTGATGATCGTCGGCCTCACCGCCTTGTTGCTGGGCATCACTGAAATCGGCCAGGGCCATTCGTGGCGTGACGATCAAGTGCTGGGGTTGCTGGCCTGTGCCCTGTTGGCCTTGAGCGTGTTTGTATGGCACGAACGCCGCGCACGGGAACCGCTGTTGCCGATGCACTTGTTTGCCAACCGCAGTGCGGTGTTGTGCTGGTGCACGATTTTCGTCACCAGCTTCCAGGCGATTTCCCTGACGGTGCTGATGCCCCTGCGCTACCAGACCGTGACCGGCGCTGGTGCCGACAGCGCAGCCCTGCACTTGCTGCCGTTGGCGATGGGCTTGCCGATGGGCGCGTATTTCGCCGGGCGCATGACCTCGGTGACCGGCCGCTATAAACCGATGATCCTCAGCGGCGCGGTGTTGAGCCCGCTGGCGATTCTCGGCATGGCCTACAGCGCCCCCCAGGCGGTGGCGCTTACCAGCGTCTTCATGTTGTTGTGCGGTATCGCCGCCGGCATGCAGTTCCCGACCTCGTTGGTGGGTACGCAGAACTCGGTAGAGCAACGGGATATCGGTGTGGCCACCAGCACCACCAACCTCTTTCGCTCCCTGGGCGGGGCAGTGGGGGTGGCTTGCATGTCGGCGTTGCTGCTGGCGCTGTTGCACGATTCCAGTTTCGCCCATTTGACGAGCGGCGCACTGGTGGCCGAAGGCAGTTCCGGCAACGTACTGCTCGACGGCCTCAACGCCGCACCCGGCCCGGCGCAGGATGCGTTGCGCGGCGAGCTGGCGGTGACGTTCCGGCATTTGCTGATGGTGAGTGCGGCGGTGTCGCTGCTGGGGTTGGCCGCTGCGATAGCGATGCCGAATCGGGTACTGCGCGGCCGTGAAGACAAAGTTAGATAAGCGGACGCGGAGCGTCCCAGGCGGCGTTCCCACGCAGAGCGTGGGAACGATCAGGATCAGGGGCTGTAATACCCCACCGCAACCATGAAATGCCCGCTCTTGCGCACATAGGCATGCTTGTTTTCGACCTTGCCGGTCACCGGGTTTTTCCAGCGGTATTTGTATTCGCCCTGGTCCTGTTCGGCCATCATCTGGAGGATCGGCACACCCACTGGTTTGCCATCCGGGTCCTTGATCTTGGCAAAATCGGTGTTGATCAGGCGCAGGTTGGTGCCATGGGCGACGTAGCGCCGCGTGTTCAGGTCCACCACGAATACGTAGAGATCATCTTGCAGGAAGCCGCCTTGCAAGGAGTTGATCGCCTTGAGCGTGCCGGTTTCATCCTTGACCAACGCCTCCACCGCCTTGTTGCGCAGCGCCCGTGCCTGTTCCGGCGTGGCGCGCGGCAAGTAATAACCGACCGCCAGGATGCGTTCGCCCACCCGCTGATAAAACACATGCTTGTGTTCGACCTTGCCGTCATTCCAGTTCTGCCAGCGGTAGTCAGCCTGCTGGATACCCTGGCCTTCGGGCACGCTAAGGGCTTGTTTGAACGAGGCTTGCAGGTCGGGCCCGAGTACCTCGGACACGTCGCGACCGATCAGCGCGGAGGAGGGCCCGCCACTGGCCAGGAGCACGCCTTTTGTATCGACCACAAACACATAGCGGTC
Organism: Pseudomonas sp. GW823-FHT02F05; assembly: GCF_058797315.1. Lineage (NCBI taxonomy): Bacteria > Pseudomonadati > Pseudomonadota > Gammaproteobacteria > Pseudomonadales > Pseudomonadaceae > Pseudomonas > Pseudomonas sp. GW823-FHT02F05. Next base: position 206,758 of record NZ_JBXAJM010000003.1, on the reverse strand, counting down.
CTGGTCGATGAACTCGCCCTGACGGCTGAAGGCGGCGAACGCCTTGTCACCTTGCTTGTGGTAGTACGCCAAGGCTTTTTCCAGCAGGGCCTTGGCGGCTTGGGCATCCGCTTCCTGTGCCGTGGCGGCATGCACCTGGCTGCAACACAACAGCAGCAGCCAGGTGAATCGGAGCAGTCTCTTCATTTACCCGTCCCTCGTTCTTGTTGGTGTGCCAAGAGCGTAGACGGTTGGCGGCAAATCAGAAGGGTTTGGTCGGCAGGTATTTACCGTCCAGGGTGATGACCGCACGGGAGCCGCCGTCCGGGTCTTCGACTTTCTTGATGTCCAGCTTGAAGTTGATGGCGCTGATGATGCCGTCGCCGAATTGCTCATGCACCAGGGCCTTCAAGGTAGAGCCGTAGACCTGCAGCATTTCGTAGAAACGGTACATGGTTGGGTCGGTCGGCACACCGCTCGGGAAGCTGCCGCGCAGTGGGACGCTTTGCAGCAGTCGGCTGGCGTCCTCGTCAAGGCCGAGTTTGCCGCACACGATGTCGGCCGCCTCCTTGGGCAGCGGGTGCTGGCCGAGCAGGGCTGCGGTGACGAATGCCAGGCTCAGCCCGGTGCCGTCGGTGAGGTCCTGCCACGACAGGTTTTTGCGTGCCTTGAGGTCGATAACGGTGTCGGCCAGGGCCAGGCGTGGGGTTTGGGCGAATTGGGATTGCAACATGGTGACGTCCTCTTGGGTTGAATAAGGTTCAGGCGGCGTGGGCGCGGGTGCTGGGGTGGTCGAGCAGGGAGACGAAGCGCCCGGTGTGCCCGTCCAAAGCGTCGATGCCGCCGGTTTCGATGTCGTACACCCAGCCATGCAGGTTCATCCGGCCTTGTTCCAGCGCCAGGGCGACCGAAGGGTGGGTCTTGAGATTAGCCAGTTGGGCGACCACGTTTTCGCGCACCAAGGCATCCAGGCGGGCAGCGTCCGAGGCATGCGTACGGGCTGCATTGATCACCTTGGCCGACTCGGCATGGCGCAACCAGTTGGCCACGGCGGGCAGGTGGTCCAGGCATTTGCAGGTAGAAATTGCAGTCATTGCACCGCAGTCCGAGTGCCCGCAAATCACAATGTCGCTGACGCCCAGCACCGCTACGGCATATTCGACTGTGGCCGACACGCCTCCCGGTTCCGGGCCGTAGGACGGCACTATGTTGCCGGCGTTACGGATGACGAACAGGTCACCGGGTTCCTGCTGGGTCAACAGCTCGGGGACTACGCGGCTGTCAGAGCAGGACACGAACAAGGTGCCGGGGTTTTGCGTGGTCGCCAGGTGTTTGAACAAGTCACTGCGCGGGGTAAAGGCTTCACGTTGGAATTTGCGAAAGCCGTCGATGAGGTGCTGCATGGTGGTTCTCCTTGCGTCGCTGATGGGGCAAGGATGGAAGTTTTCGGCTATAGCGTCCAAGACCGGTTTATTATGCTTTCTATAAGTCATGCCTATAGTTGGAGCACTGCCCATGCTGTTGCGTCATATTCGTTACTTGCTGGCCGTTGCCGAGCATCGCAATTTCACGCGTGCCGCCGAGGCGCTGCACGTGTCGCAGCCGACCTTGTCGCAACAGATCAAGCAACTGGAAGAAAGCCTGGGCGCGCCACTGCTGGACCGTTCCGGGCGCAGTGTCAGCCTGACCGACGCGGGGCAGGCCTATGTGCGTTATGCGCGGCTGGCCTTGCAGGATCTACAGGCCGGCACCCGCGCCATACATGACGTGCAGGACCTGCGCCGGGGGCATTTGCGCCTGGCCATGACGCCGACCTTCACCGCCTACCTGATCGGCCCGCTGCTGGCACGCTTCAATGCGTCGTATCCCGGCATCACCTTGAGCATTGAGGAACTGACCCAAGACCGCATCGAAGCCGCCCTGGGCGAGGACCTGCTGGATATCGGCATCGGCTTTACCGGCGAGCATGGGCTGGAGATCGACTGTGAGGCGCTGTTTGTCGAAGAGCTGAGCCTGGTCGTCAGTGCCAGCCATCCAGAACGCACACAACCAGCCTGGCTCGAACAGCCCCTGGTGCTACTGAACACAGGCTTCGCCACCCGCCGCTATATCGACGACTACTGCCACCAGCAAGGGGTTAAACCGCAGATTGCCATGGAGGCCAACTCCATCAGCGCGATCATCGAAATCGTGCGCAGCACGCCCCTGGCAACCATCCTGCCCCGCGCACTGGCCGAGGCCCAGGCGGGCCTGCATGCCGTGGTGATCAATCCACCGTTGCCGCAGCGCACCGCGGCACTGCTGAGTCGCAAGGGCGCGTATCGCAGCGCTGCGTGTGCGGCGTTTGTAGCGTTGATCAAGGCGTAGGACCGGGCTGACGCCCCAGGATCCCAATGTGGGAGCTGGCTTGCCTGCGATGACGGACGGACAATCAACACCGATCTACCTGACACCCCGCATTCAAGGCGCAGCCAACCACTGCCCCACAATCCCTGCATACGCCCCCGTCGCCACACTCAAATGCAACCACTGATCCACGTAACTCTTCCAGGCCACATCATCTCGCGGCAACAAAAACGCTTTTTCACTGTACTGCATCGGTTGCTCCGGGTTGACCGCGCACAACCCAGGCTTGAGCTTCTGCTGATAACGCGCCTCGCTGGCGTCGGTAATCATCACATCGGCTTTGCCCGCCAGCAGTTCATCAAAAATCGTCACGTTGTCATGCAGGCGAATCTGCGTCTGGCCCAGGTGCGCACGGGCAAACACTTCATTGGTGCCACCGGCGGGCTCGATCACTCGCACCTGGGGCTGGTTGATCTGTTCCACCGTCTGGTAGCGCTGCACATCGGCGCAGCGCACCAGTGGGATCTTGCCATCGACCCCGAGCGACTGGCTGAAGAAGGCTTTTTTCTGACGTTCCAACGACACGGAAATACCGCCCACCGCGATGTCGCAGCGTTGGGCCAGAAAGTCCGGCATCAGGGTTTTCCAGGTGGTGGGCACCCAGTTGATTTTGGCGTTGAGGCTCTTGGCCAGGGACTCGGCCATGGCAATGTCGATACCTTCATAGCCGCCGTCGCTGCGCAGCGAGGTGTAAGGCTTGTAGTCGCCGGTGGTACACACGGTGAGGGTGCCGCGCGCAATCACGTCGTCAAGGCGAGATGCAGCGGTGTTGGCCTGGGCGACATTGGCCAGGCTTGCCAGTACACAGAGGGCCAGAGGCGCTTTCATGGAGTCGAATCCTTGGGGCACGGTCGGGGGCTCATTATTTCCAGCACAGGGCAGGGTGGCAAGGCGCGGTGAATGTTTAGCCAAACTGCAACCAAACTCCATCAAGCCTGAATTTACTCGCGTATCCTCGCGTGTGACGCTCAAGTCTTTCTATCACTGTGGACCGCGCATGCACGCTTGCCCCGACACTCACACCGCGACATTGCCGTCTGCGCTTGCGTTCTGGGCCTTGTTCCATTGCCGACACGCGCGCCCGCCAGATACCTCTCTCCTACGTTGATCTACCCCCAAGGATGACGCGCACCTGTGCGCATCTGCCCGGCGGCGCCTGCGCGCTTGCCTGACGCAAACGTATGAGAATTCCCATGAGTGTTTTTGCCAGCCTGCATGAAGCCCAGACCTTCCTTGAACAGAACCCCGACATTGAGATGTTCGAGCTGTTTATCCTCGATAACAACGGCGTACCGCGCGGCAAGCTGCTGCACCGCGACGAACTGCTGGCGGTGTACGAAAGTGGCCGGCCTCTGCCCAGTACCATCCTCGGCCTGACCATCAATGGCGATGACGTAGAAAACTCCGGGCTGGTCTGGGAGGTGGGGGATATTGACTGCCGCGCCTACCCGATCAGCGGCAGCTTGCAGCGCATGCCATGGCGCTTGATCCCCACCGCAGCGGTGCAAGTCAGCATGCACCCCACCGAAGGTCTGCCCGCCACCGTGGCCGACCCCAGGCACCTGCTGGCCAATGTTATCGAGGCGCTCAAGGCCGACGGTTATTACCCGGTGATGGCGGCGGAGCTGGAGTTCTACCTGCTCGACCAAAAGCCTGACAGCAACGGCCGCCCGCAACCGGCGCGGGATGTGGATGGCAATCGCCCGCGTTCGACGCAAGTCTACGGCCTGCGCGAACTGGAGCAGATCGAGCCGTTTCTTGCCGACCTCTACAGCGCCTGCAAACTGCAAGGGATTCCGGCGCGCACAGCTATCTCCGAGTACGCGCCGGGCCAAGTGGAAATCACCCTCGAACACCGCACCGACGCGCTGCAGGCGATGGACGAAGCCGTGCGCTACAAACGCCTGGTCAAGGGCGTGGCGCACAAACATGGAATGACCGCCTGTTTCATGGCCAAGCCGTTCGACGACCTGGCCGGCACCGGCATGCACATGCACGTCAGCCTGGCCGATGCCCAGGGCAATAACCTGTTTGCCAGTGAAGCGACCGACGGCACGCCACTGCTGCGCCAAGCCGTGGGCGGCATGCTCAGTACCTTGCTCGATTCACTGTTGATGTTCTGCCCCAACGCCAACTCTTATCGACGCTTCCAAACCAACAGCTATGCGCCGCTCGCTGCCACCTGGGGCGTGGACAACCGCACCGTCAGCCTGCGCGTGCCCGGTGGCCCGGCTCAATCGCGGCATATCGAACACCGCATCTGCGGTGCCGACGCCAACCCCTACCTGGCGGCTGCTGCGATCCTGGCCGGGATTCATCGAGGCATCCGCGAACAGCTCGACCCTGGCGCCCCGGTGCAAGGCAACGGCTACGCCCAGGCCAAGGAACTGCTGCCCACCGACTGGCTGACCACCTTGCGCGCGCTGGAAACCTCCCGCTGGGCACCGGATGCGTTCGGGCGCGAATTCCTAAGCGTTTACCTGGCGGTCAAACGTGCCGAATACCGCCAGTTCATGGGCGAGGTGGGGGAGCAGGATTGGCGGTGGTACATGCATCAAGCGTGACCGGTTTTAGCGGGGTGGGCTTTCGACCTTTTTTTCACGTTGCGAAGGTTAAGCTGCGGATCAAGGTCGTTCACTACCGTTTCATTCACATGAGCCCGCGATGTCGCCACAACCTCCATCCTCCATCGAGACCGAATTCACCGAGCGCTATGACCGTGAGCATGCCAGGGGCTGTGGCGACCCGCGTCCGCCCAGGCTGTTGCAGCGCCTGTCGGCGTGGCGCGATGCGCGGTTGGTACGCCAGGCCCTGAAAGTGGCGGGCGAGCCAGGGCTTATCCTCGACCTGGCGTGTGGTTCCGGGCGCTTCTGGCCGGTGCTGGCCGAACACGTCAACCGTGTGATCCTGGCCTCGGACAACTCCCAGGCGATGCTCGATCACGCGCGCACCCATCACCCGGGCGCGTTGCTCAAGCGTGTCAAAACATTCCAGGGCTCGGCGTTTTCCATTGGCCTTTCGGCGAATGCGGTGGACTGCATTTTCTGTCTGGATTTGTTTCGCCATGTGCCCGGTAGCGATGCACGACTCATGTTGTTGCACGAGTTTCACCGCGTCAGTCGCGACACGGTGATTGTTGCCGTGAACGTGGGTACGCCGGTAGAGAGCGAGTTTCGCCAAGCCGGCTTCAAAATCCTCAATTACCAAGAGTTCCTGCCGGGCTCGCGGCGATGGTGCGTCTACGTTTTGCGTAAGAGAGGATAACGCCCGTTTGTCGGACTATTCTTCATCTCCTGTCGGAGTTTTCATGATGGCGTGTGCACTGCGGATGCTCGCAAGCCCCTTTCGCGATATATACTGCGCGCCATTCTTCAAGGGAGAGCCGTGTGGCCATCGATATTCACTGGATCTGCGACAACGATAGCCTCGGCCAGCATTGCGCCGAATGGCAGCAGTTGCCATTCGTCGCCCTCGACACCGAATTCATGCGGGTCGACACCTTTTACCCTATTGCCGGGCTGATCCAGATCGGTGATGGCGTGCGCGCTTACCTGATCGACCCCCTGACTATCGACAATTGGCAACCCTTGGCCGCCTTGCTGGAGAACCCGGCGGTGATCAAGGTGGTGCACGCCTGCAGCGAAGACCTGGAAGTGCTGTTGCGCCTGACTGGCAGCTTGCCAGTGCCGTTGTTCGACACCCAATTGGCGGCGGCGTACCTCAACCTCGGTTTCTCCATGGGCTACTCGCGCCTGGTGCAGGCGGTGTTGGATATCGAGCTGCCCAAGGGCGAAACCCGCTCCGACTGGCTGCAGCGGCCATTGTCAGAGACGCAGGTCAGCTACGCCGCCGAAGACGCCGTGCACTTGGCCGAGGTTTACACCCGCCTGCGCCCGCAACTGTCGGACGACAAATACGCGTGGGTATTGGAAGACGGCGCCGAACTGGTGGCCAACCTGCGCCGTGAGATCGACCCCTACGAGCTGTACCGCGACGCCAAGCTGGCGTGGAAATTGTCCCGTGCCCAACTCGCAGTGCTGCGTGAGCTCTGCGCCTGGCGCGAGCAGCAGGCCCGTGCCCGCGACTTGCCGCGCAACCGCATCGTTCGCGAGCACTCGTTATGGCCCCTGGCCAAATCCCAGCCGGATAACCTCGCCGCCCTGGGCAAGATCGAAGACATGCACCCGCGTACGGTGCGCCAGGACGGCCAGTTCCTGCTGGACCTGATCAAACGCACTGCCAGCCTGCCCATGGACCAATGGCCGCCTGCCGTGGCAGAGCCGTTACCGGTGGACGCTGCAGCGTTGATCAAGCAACTGCGTGCCCTGGGCCAAACCTTCGCCGAGCGCCTGGACATGGCGCCGGAACTGATGCTGCGCAAGAAAACCCTCGAAGCCTTGGTTAAAAGTGGCTACCCCGATGGGCCTTACCAATTGCCAGACTCGCTGCGTGGCTGGCGCCGCGAGTTGATGGGCCAGGCGTTGCTCGACAGCCTGGCCAATGCCGGAGAACAGCCTTGAAACGTATTTGCTCCATCTACCGCAGCAAGAAAAAAGACGGCATGTACCTCTATGTGCTCAAAAGCGATGCCCTGGAGCGCGTGCCCGAGCCGTTGATGGAAGCCTTTGGCAAGGCGCATCACGCCTTTGACATGGTGCTGACGCCGGAGCGCAAGCTGTCGCGCGAAGACATCGCCGTGGTGCTGGAAAACCTCGACAAGCAGGGCTACCACCTGCAAATGCCGCCGGCCGAGGACGAGTACATCGAGCACTTGCCCGAAGAGCTGCTGCGCCGCAACGACCCGATGTGATCGACCAGTGCCCGCTTCAGGGCACAGCTTCAATGGAATCGTATTAGAGGACGGTGGCCGTAAGGATGCGGGCGGCCGTCTGCACTGTTTTTTCAAAGGTTTGAACCATGCGTGTTCTGATTGCTGAACAGGATCATCCGCTCTACGCCCAATTGCTCAGGGACGCCGCCCCAGACCTCGAAGTGCTGACCAGCGGCGACTCGGCCGAACTCTCGCGCCTGGCCGCCGACTGTCCGGTGTGGCTGGGCCAGCCCGATCTGTTGGCTACCCTGCTGCGCCAGGGCCATCATCCGCAATGGCTGCAATCGACCTGGGCGGGCATCACGCCCCTGCTGGCCGATGGCTTGCCACGCGACTACCGGCTGACCCGCGCGGTAGGCATTTTTGGCCAGGTCATGGCCGAGTTTGTCCTCACCTACATGCTGGGCCACGAGCGTGAAGTGCTGGCGCGGTTGGTCAGCCAGGTGGAGCGCAAATGGGATAACCGCATGGGCCAGAGCCTGGCGGGGCGTAAGGCGCTGATCGTCGGCACCGGTGACATCGGCCAGCGCGTGGCCGAGTTTCTGCTGCCGTTCGGCGTGCAGTTGTATGGCATCGCCAGCCAGGCCCGCGAGCAGGCACCGTTTATCGAAGTGGCGGGGCTCGACCAGTTGGGCCGGCTGGTGGGGGAGGTAGATTACGTGATCAACCTGTTGCCCAACACGCCTGATACCCATGACCTGTACGACGCGGCGCTGTTCAAGCAATTCCAGCCCACCGGGTTGTTTATCAACGTCGGACGCGGCGTGGCGGTGGTGGACGCCGATCTGGTCGAGGCGCTCAAAGAAGGGCACCTGGCCGGCGCGGTGATCGACGTGTGCCGCCAGGAGCCCTTGCCGCAACGCCACCCGTTCTGGACGGCGTGGGGTTTGCTGTTGACCGGGCACAGCTCGGCCCCGACCTCGCCGCCAATGATGGTGGAGTTGTTTGTGCAGAACCTGCGGACGTATCAGGCCAAGCAAGCGCTACGCGGGGAAGTGGATTTCGAGCGCGGGTACTGAAGAGCTTGCCCGATGGCCTCATGTAGGAGCGAGCTTGCTCGCGAAAAACTCACAGGCGCCGCGCTTATTCAGAAAGTGCGCGTCATCGTTGACGTTCTTCGCGAGCAAGCTCGCTCCTACAGAGGATGAGAGGGCGATGCTTAGAGACTGAAGTTCCCCTCGGACACCAGCTCGCTCAACGGCTTGCGCGGGCTCGGCATTTCGCGCCCTTGCAGGTACTCCGGCAAACTCGACTTGTCACCCAGCTTGCCCACCGCCACGGCCGCATGCAGCGCATAACCCTGGGGAATCTTCAGCTCCTTGCGGGTCAGTTCCTGGTCGAAACCGGCCATGCCGTGGGTGTGCCAGCCACTGAGGCTGGCTTGCAGCGCCAGGTGGCCCCAGGCCGAGCCGGTGTCGAAGGTGTGCCACAGCGCCGGGGTTTCTTCGGTAGCACCCGGGGCGATGAAGTCGGTTTTCGACGCGATGATGATCAGGGCCGACGCATGCTGCGCCCAATTGCGGTTGAATTCATTCAGCAGGCCCAGGAAGCGCTCCCAGTCCGGCGTGTCACGGCGCGCATACAGAAACCGCCACGGCTGCGAGTTGTAGGCCGAAGGCGCCCAGCGTGCCGCTTCGAAGAAACTCAGCAGCGTCTCCTGCGGGATGCTCTCGCCGGTAAAGGCGCGGGGCGACCAGCGCTCGGTGAATTGGGTGTGGATCGGATAATCGGCAACACGGGGGTTATTGCTCATGGACAGACCCTGATGAAAAAAACGGGATTCAAAACTACTGCGCCCACCCAGGCCTGACAAGTCTTGCAACACCGTCAGTCGTAAGCGCTTGGCCCCAACGGGCTTGGGCACTAGACTGGCGGCCTTTTCACCTTCCGATACTGATGCAGAGCCATGGCCGCCAAAGTCGAACCTTTCTGGATACGCAAAACCCTTGAGCACCTCGACCAAGAGGAGTGGGAGTCATTGTGCGACGGCTGTGGCCTGTGCTGCCTGCAAAAGCTTGAGGATGAGGACGACAACAGCGTCTATTACACGCGTATCGCCTGCAAACTGCTCGACCTGAAAACCTGCCAGTGCACTGATTACCCCAACCGCCGCGCCTCGGTGCCTGATTGCATTCAGCTCACACCGGGCCAGGCCGATCAGTTCAAATGGTTGCCGCCGACCTGCGGTTACCGCCTGGTCAGCGAGCGCAAGGACTTGCCGCTGTGGCATCACCTGGTCTGCGGCGACCGTGACGCGGTGCACCACGAACGCATTTCCCAGTCCGGGCGCATGCTCAGCGAAGGCAGCGTGCCCGAGGACGACTGGGAGGATTACCTGATTTTCCGCGCAGGCTGAATGAGGAGTGTGTATGAAGGTGGCCGCCAAGTGGGCAGCGGGCCTGGTCGTGCTGGCGCTGAGCGGGCCGGGCTGGTGCGCGAAGAAAGTCGACCTGGATTACCACATCAAGCTGTTGCCCCAAAGCCAGCAGGCGGAGGTGCGCGTCAGCCTGTCCCAGGGCGCGGCGGTGCGCAGCCTGAACTTCGACCTGGGCCGCGACGCTGACTACAGCGACTTCAAGGCCGATGGCCAGTGGCAAGTCACGGGCAACCGTGGCCTGTGGCAACCCAGCCCTGACAAGGCCAGCCTGACCTACCGGGTGCGCCTGGCCCATGCGCGCAAGCCCGGCGTGTATGACACACGCATCACGCCCGGCTGGGCGTTGCTGCGCGGCGAAGACTTGGTGCCGGCCGCACGTCTCGACCAGCAAGACGGCGTCGAGCTGGTCTCACGCCTGATGTTCGAACTGCCGACGGGTTGGAAGAGCGTCGAAACGGCCTGGCCGCGCATCGGCCAGAACAAATTCCGCATCGACAACGTGTCCCGCCTGTTCGACCGTCCCACCGGCTGGATGCTGGCGGGCAACCTCGGCAGCCGCCGCCTGCGCCTGGGTGAAACCGACGTCACCGTGGCCTCGCCCAAGGGCCAGGGCATGCGCCGCATGGACGTGCTGACGTTGCTGACGTTTGTCTGGCCCCAGGTGGAAGCCGCGTTCCCGCGCCATCCCAGCAAACTGTTGATTGTCGGTGCCAGTGACCCGATGCGGCGGGGCGCTTATTCGTTACGCGATTCGATCTACCTCAACAGCCGCACGCCGCTGGTGGGCGAAAATGGCAGCAGCCCGTTGCTGCGCGAAGTGGTGCAGGCCATCGGACGCTTCAATGACCACGACAGCAGCGACTGGATCAGCGAGGGCTTGGGCGAGTACTACGCGATTGAGCTGATGCGACGTGCCGGTGGCATCACCGATGAACGCTATGCGGCGATCCAGGCGCGGCTGACCAAAGAAGGCAAAGACGTCACCACTCTCAAAGGCGAGCACGTCAACGGCGCGACGCTGGCGCGTTCGGTGGTGGTATTGCAGGAGCTGGACCGTGAGATCCGCGTGAAGACCCACAACAAACGCTCCCTGGACGATCTGGCGCAGGCGTTGATGCGGGTGAACAGCGTCAACACCAAAGAATTCGTGCAGTTGGCCGAGAGTGTGATCGGTGAGTCGTCGGTGGTACTGGACAGCAAACTGCTGCGCTGATCCAAACCCCTGTGCAATTCAAAATGTGGGAGGGGGCAAGCCCCCTCCCACATTTGAATCTCCAGCATGTCCAAGTCTCAGGTCAGGCTTTAGGTTTCACCGCCTTTTCAGCCGCCACTTCGGCCTTGGTCTTCAGGTTCTTCAACTCTTCACCGGCCCGTTCGATCTTGGTGCGCACGCTGTTCATTTCCTGGCGGCCCTGTTCCAGTTTGTCCTTGAGCGAACTGTGCCCGGTAAAGCCACGGGCCAGTGCCACGCCACCAATCGCCACCTGGATCAAGCCGAAAATCCCGCCGCGGCGCAAGCCTTTACCCACCATCATTACCCCGCCGGCCACCGAGCCGATGCGCTCCCAGCCATGCACGTTCTGGGTGGGTTGAGGCTTCAAGGGGGCGGCTTCGATGATAGGTCGCAAGGTTTTGCTGTCGCTCATGATCAGTCTCCAACAAGGGCAAGTGTTATTAGCTGACTGCGCGCATGTGCCGGATGTTCCCGCAATGTCAGTACTTGGGGCCCGAACGGGTGTTATTGCCCTTGGCCAGGCGGTCATAGAGCACCACGTTGACCGTGGCCGCCAGGTTCATGCAGCCGGTGGTGGGGATGTACACCACGTCCTCGCACCAGTCGCGGATCTCTTTGTCCAGGGAGCCGTCTTCGGGGCCGAAGATATACAGGGCCCGGTCGGGGTGGGTGTATTCAGGCAGCGGACGGGCGCCTTCGACCAGTTCCACGGCCACCGGAATGCAGCCCAGGGGCAGGATCTTTTTCAGGTCGTCGATGCCGATCAGCGGGATATCGTGGTGCACCTTCTTGGTGTCGGTGATGAAATCCCGGGCGCGCTCGTAACGCACGCCGGTGTAGAACACCGAGGCCACGCCGTAGCAGCCGGCGGCACGCATCACCGAGCCGACGTTTTCGGGGGATTTGGGGTTATACAGACCGATGCAGCTGTAGCGTTTATTGCCCACGGGGAAGGGTGCCTTGAGAAAAACGGCGATTATACGGCCTGGGGGGATGCAGTGCTTGGGCGATCGCATCGCGGGCAAGCCCGGCTCCCACGGGGAAATGCATTCCTACTGTGGAAGCTGGCTTGCCTGCGATGAGGCCGGAACAGGCAAAGAAGAACGTTAGTCTTCCTTCTTCATCAACCCCGCCAACGCCGCAAACGGGTTGTGCGTTGCCTTGGCAATGCTCGGGCTGCTGGTGGAGCCTTCGCCGAAGTATTGCTGGTCGGTGTAGCGCGAGTGTTCGTTGTCGTGGCAGTACAGGCACAGCAACTCCCAGTTGGAGCCGTCCTGGGGGTTGTCATCATGGTTGTGGTTGCGGTGGTGGACGGTCAGTTCACTCAAGCGCTTGCCGGAAAACTCACGGGCGCAGCGGCCACACACGTGGGGGTACATCTTCAAGGCTTTATCGCGGTAGCCCATTTCGCGGTCGCGCTGGGCATCGGCGAGGATGCGGTCCAGCTTGGCGGTGTGGGAGGGTGGGTTATTCGAGCTCATCATGGCTCCTGGCTATTATTGGGTGGTTCACGGACAAGGTTGATTCTAGCCGCTCCCACAGGGGATTGGCGCTATTGAATCAACCGTGATCAGCCCTTGAGCTTCTCTGCAATCCAGATGGTATGCCGCGTGCCCTTGTTGCCATGGGCAAACACTTGCACTTCCTCGGCCTTGAAACCGGCCTTGCGCAGTTTGTCACTGAACAGCTTGTCGGCGCTGGCCGACCACACCGCCAGCACACCCTTGGGCCGCAGGGCCTTGGCGCACGCGGCCAGGCCACTGGCCGAGTACAGCCAACTGTTAGCTTTTTGCGTGAGCCCCTCGGGGCCGTTGTCGACGTCGAGCATGATCGCATCAAAGCCTTGGGGCTCGGCCTGCAGTACCTTGGCCACGTCTTCCAGGCGGACCACGGTGCGCGGGTCCAGCAGCGGGCGTCCGGATTTCTCCCCCAGCGGCCCACGGTTCCATTCCACGACGCCGGGCACCAGTTCGGCCACCACCACTTCGGCGCTCTTGCCCAAATGCTTGAGCGCCGCGGCCAAGGTAAAGCCCATGCCCAGGCCGCCGATCAGCACACGTGAACCCGGGCGCCCGGCCACTTTGCGGCAGGGAATCTCCGCCAGGGCATCTTCGGAGCCATGCATGCGCGTGTTCATCAACTGGCCACCGTCACCGCCCTGGATCTTGATGACGAAGTCCTCGCCGTATTCGAACAGGCACAAGGCACCGCCGTTGTCGGGGATTGGGGTGGTGTCCAGCAGAACAAAACGTTTCATGGAAATCTCATTGGGAAGGGCATTCTTGCGCGGTTGGGAGTAGCCTTAGGGCATTCCGGTCAGGCCATGGAGCCATCGATGAAGTGCAGCATTCTAACGGTCATTGTGTTGAGCGCGCTCGCATTGGGTACCGCGCAGGCTCAGGAGTTACAAACCGTACCGGTCGCGCCCACGCCAACCCCAGGCGCGCCGGGCACGCCAACACCCACGTTGTACCCGCAAGTCACGCCGCCCGTTGCGCCCAAAACCCATAATGGCTCGCCGCCGCTGGCGCCCATCGTGCTGCCGGCGCCGCCCAAGGACCAGACGGTCCCTGGCCTGCAGCAGAACGACAGCAAGCCGAAAACGCCGGGCGGTTAGACCAGACCGAGGGCCTTGAACACAAAGGCATATTCGAGGGCGACGTCACGTAAGCCCTGATAGCGCCCGCTCATGCCGCCATGGCCGGCACCCAGCTCGGTCTTGAGCAGCAGCAGGTTGTCGTCCGTCTTGATATCCCGCAGCTTGGCCACCCACTTGGCGGCTTCCCAGTACTGCACGCGGCTGTCGTTATAGCCGGCGATCACCAGCGTGGCCGGGTAAGCCTGGGCGCGGACGTTCTCGTACGGCGCGTAAGCCTTGATGCGCGCATACACCTCGGGTTCCTCGGGGTTGCCCCACTCGTCGTACTCGGTGATGGTCAGCGGCAGTTCCGGGTCGAGCATGGTATTGAGCACATCGACGAACGGCACTTCGGCAATTGCCGCCTGGAACAATTCCGGACGCTGGTTGAGCACCGCGCCGATCAACAGGCCGCCGGCACTGCCGCCACTGATCGCCAGTTGCTGGGAGGTGGTCAGGCCCTCGGCAATCAAATGTTCGGCGCAGGCGATAAAGTCGCTGAAGGTGTTCTGCTTGTGTTCCTGCTTGCCGTTGCGATACCAGGCTTCCCCCAGCTCACCGCCGCCGCGCACATGGGCGATGGCAAACGCCACGCCACGGTCGAGCAAGCTCAGGCGCGCATGGGAGAACCACGGGTCCAGGCTTGAGCCGTAGGCACCGTAGCCATACAGGTACAGCGGCGTCGGCTTGCCGAGCTGGTCACGCTTGACCACCAGGCTGATGGGTACCTGAGTGCCGTCGGCGGAAGTGGCCCACAGGCGTTGGCTGACGTAATCGTCGGCGTTGAAGACGCCCAGTACCGGGGTTTCCTTGAGCACGACCTGCGCGCCTGTCGCCAGCTCGAGCTGACGCACTTGGGCCGGGCGATTCAAGGCCTCATAGCGCAGGCGGATCTTGTCGCTGGGGAACTCCAGGCTGTTCTGCACGTAGAGGCTGTAGGCGGCGTCAGGCAATTGCACCCGATAGGCCGGCACATCCTCAGGGTGCACTTCGATGACTGGCAGGCCACCGATGCGCAGGCTCAAGGTCATGGCGTTGGCGTTCAGGCTCACGCCGTCGAGCATGACCTCGTCGCTGTGGGGGATCAGGTTCTGCAAGTCCGCTTCGGTGGGCGGCGTGCCGGTGTCGGCGGCCACGTACAGCGCATGGTTGATGCCATCGCGGTTGCTGCGGATAAACCAGGTCCACTGGCCATTGCGCTTGCCGTGGTCGACGTCGTATTCGTGGTCTTCGACCCGTGGCGCCAGGCAGGTGAAGGCCAGGTGCGGTTGCTCGGCGTCCAGCGCCCAGACTTCGCTGGTGGTCTTGCTGCCCAGGGCCAGCAACAGTTGGCGTTCGGAGCTTGAGCGGTAGCAATGCAGGAAGAAACGGCCGTCGGGCTCGTGGAAGACTTCCTGCGCGGCGGTGCCGTCCAGGCGATAGCGATACAGCTTGTGCGGGCGATGGGTGTCGTCCAGTTCGCCGAAAAACAGCGTCAGGCTGTCATTGGCCCAGGTCATGCTGCCATCGCAGTTGTCGAACGCCAGTTCGCTGACCTTGTCGGTCGCCAATTCCTTCACGAACAGGGTGTAAATCTCTTCGCCGCTGGTATCGAGGCTGTAGGCCAGGCGTTGGTGATCGGGGCTGATGCTGAACGCGCCCAGGGAGAAAAAGCCGCCATTGGCCAGCACGTTTGGGTCCAGCAACAGCTCTTCGCTGCTGGTGTCCACCTGGTTGCTGTCATCGGCCGGGCGGCGGCAGCGGTAGTGGCGGGCGTATTCGTCGCCGGCGGTGGTGCGGGTGTAATACAGGTACGGGCCCCAAGGGGAGGGCAGGGACAGGTCAGTTTCCAGAATGCGGCCCTTGATCTCGTCGAACAGGGTCTCGCGCAACGCCTGCTGATCGGCCAGTTGGACTTCCTGCCAGGCGTTTTCGGCCTTGAGGTAGTCGAGCACCTCAGGGTTGTCGCGTTCTTGCAGCCAGGCGTACGGGTCTGGGCCTGGGGCCTTGCGGGCAATCGGTGCGGTGGAAATAGGCATGGATAATTCCCTATCTGGCAGACGGTGGCAGGCATTGCAGCCGCGACACGCAAAAGCCGTTATCATAGCCGCCTGTTTGCCAACCTTGCCATGGACACCATGACCGAGAACGACTATCTGACCGCTTGGGGCCTTTACGCCTTCGCCGCTTTGGGCTGCCTGTTGGTGTGGTGGCGCATGACCCGCTGGATCTGGCGCTGGCTGCGCGAGCCCCTGCAATTGCTGATGGCGGTGTTGCTGCTCAGCCCGACCATTGTCGACCCGGTCAAGACCCAGTTTGCGCCGGCCGTGGCCATTACCGCCCTGGACCTGGTGCTCAAGGTCGGCAACAACGCCTGGCGCGCCATTTCCGACCTGTTCATGTACACGATGATCGCGTTTGCCCTGTACATCGTGTTTGTGCTGATCCGCTGGCCCATCGAGCGCGCCGCCAATGCTCGCCGTGAGCGCAAGGCTGCTGCGGATGCGGCCTTGGCCGCCGAGCCGGAAGACGACGAACCGTTCCGTCGTCCGGCGCCTGCCGGTGGTATGCGGGTCGAACCGCGCCTTTAACGTTGTCTGCCCTGCAGCGAGAGCCCTGGCATGTGTGAATTATTGGGCATGAGTGCCAACGTCCCCACCGATATCGTGTTCAGCTTTACCGGGCTGATGCAGCGCGGTGGGCGCACTGGCCCGCACCGCGACGGCTGGGGCATTGCCTTCTATGAAGGCCGTGGCCTGCGCCTGTTCCAGGACCCGGCTGCCAGTAGCGAGTCGGAAGTCGCATTGCTGGTTCAGCGTTATCCCATCAAGAGCGAAGTGGTGATCGGCCATATCCGCCAGGCCAATGTGGGCAAGGTCAGCCTGGCCAATACCCATCCGTTTGTGCGCGAGCTGTGGGGGCGTAACTGGTGTTTTGCCCACAACGGCCAACTGGCGGACTTCAATCCCCGCGCCACCTTTTACCGCCCGGTGGGCGATACCGACAGCGAAGCGGCGTTCTGCGACTTGCTCAACCGTGTGCGCGAAGCCTTCCCCGAGCCGGTGGACATCGAACAGGTGCTGCCCGACCTGATCGCCGCCTGCGCCGAATACCGCAGCAAGGGCGTATTCAACTGCCTGCTCAGCGACGGCGACTGGCTGTTCTGCTATTGCTCGACCAAGCTGGCACAGATCACCCGGCGTGCGCCTTTTGGCCCGGCGCGCTTGAAAGATGTCGACGTGATCGTCGATTTTCAGGCCGAAACCACCCCCAATGATGTGGTAACGGTGATCGCCACCGAGCCGTTGACCGACAACGAAAACTGGACCCGCTACGAACCGGGCCAATGGAGCCTGTGGCGACGCGGTGAATGTGTCAGCCAGGGCGTTACCGAGTAAGGAATCGAGCATGTTGCTGAGCTATCTGCGGTTGGTGCTGTTTGCCGTTGGCTTGTTGGTCGGCGTGCAGGTGCCGGGGTTTATCAATGACTACGCCAAGCGCGTCGAAGCCCACCTGATCGAGGCCCAGACCGGCTTGCGCGGTTTCGAGTCCACGGCGCAGCAGTTCTTCAACGGCGATATGCAAGCCTTGGTGGCGCATTACCGCGCCAGCGATGACCCGGTATTCCAGAGCGACGCCAGCAGCCTGGGCGCTATGCTCGATCGTCAGCTCGAGTTGGACAAGCAATACCAGGCCATGCAGGGCCCGTGGTACATCCGTGCCCTGCAAGTGGCGGTGGCTGCCGACCCGGATATCCGTTCGGAGACCTGGAATGGCTACAGCTACCAGATTCTGCTGACGCCTGAAGCCATGGGCTGGGGCCTGGGCGGGGCGATGCTGTTGTCGTTCGGCATCGAGTGCCTGTACCGCTTGATCGACTGGGTGGTGTTAGGCGGCCGACGCCTGCGCCAGAGCCGGCCCATCGAAGAGCGGGACCTCAAGGGCCTCTAACGACCCACTGATCGTTCCCACGCTCCGCGTGCGAATGCTTTTTCTGACGTTCCGCGTCGCGCTTGGAGGCGCAGAGCGCCCTAGGCTGCGTTCCCACGCAGAGCATGGGAACGATTAATCGGGTTTATGCAGTTGCATGCGTTCTGCACCGACTTGCTCGGCATAGCGGGCGACGACTTTCTGGCACAACCCCACAATCTCCTCCACCAACTCCACTCCTACGCGCCACGACACCACCACCTGCAAGTTCGGCAGGCGCTGGGCCATTGGCAGCATCACCAATTCCCCTCGCTCCAGCTCTTCGCTCACCAGCACCGGCGGCAGTGCGCCGATACCGAAGCCATCGCGCAGCAACCGGGTAATCGCTGACACCGAGTTCACGCAGTTCATGCGCGGTGCGGCCACGCCATTGGCCTGCATCAAACTCAACACGTCCTGATGCGGGTGAGAGTTTTTCGAGTAGGTGATGATGCGCTCCTGGGCCAGTTCGGCGAGGGAGGCGTAGTCGCGGTTGTAGATCGACTGGCTGGCCACGATCCAGGCCATGGGGTGGCTGGCCAGTTCCAGGCTGCGCACGGTTTCCAGGCGCAGCAGGTCGGTTTGCAGGATCAGGTCAAGAAAGCCTTTTTGTAGCTGATCGCTGAGGTTCAGCGCGGTATCGGCGATCAGCTCGATCTCCACCAGCGGGAACAGTTTCATCAGTTCAGCGACCAGCGGGCTGAGCCAGGTGTGGATCACCGTGTCCATCGCGCCGATCCGAATGCGCCCGACCTTGCTGCTGGTGGTCTCCAGAGACTGCTTCAAACCCTGCATGGTCACCATCATTTGCTCGGCATAGTCGAGCACTTTCAAGCCTTCCGGGGTCAGGCTCACGCCTCGCGAGTCACGCAGGAACAGCTTCACGCCAAGCTCGCTTTCAAGCACGGCAATGCGGCTGGAAATCGAGGCCTGGGTGGTGAACAGCTTCTCGGCAGTCAGGCGAAAGCTCTTGAGCCTGGCCACCCACACGAAGGTTTCGAGGAACTTCAAATTCATGGGATCAACTTTTTCTTATGCATGGATCGGTTTTTATTAGTTGGACGTCGCAGCGGGCAAGCGCCAAAAATCGAGCTATTCCACGATAAGCGTCGTCGGGGTGTCAGGACAAGTTGCGAGTTCTGCGTAAAAAATCCCACACTACAAGAAAACAAAGCCTACAGGAGCGACCACCGTGAGCCGCCTGCTACTGAACTGCGACATCGGCGAAAGCTTTGGTAACTGGACCATGGGTCTGGACGCCGAAGTCATGCCGTTCATTGATTGCGCCAACGTGGCTTGCGGTTTCCATGCCGGCGACCCGAGCATCATGCGCAAGACCGTCAGTCTGGCGTTCAAGCACGGCGTACAAGTGGGCGCCCACCCGGCCTACCAGGACCTGCAAGGCTTCGGCCGGCGCTCCATGAACTACACGCCGCAGGAAATCCAGGACCTGTTGCACTATCAGATCGGCGCGCTGGACGGCATCTGCCGCGCTCAGGGCGGGCGCGTCAGCTATGTGAAACCCCATGGTGCGATGTACAACGACATGATGGCCAACCCCGCGCAGTTGCGTGCGGTGATCCAGGCCGTGGCCGCCTACGGCGACCTGCCGCTGATGCTGCTGGCCACCCGGGATAACCGCGCGGCCCAAGCGTTGGGTGATGAATACGGGGTGACGCTGTGGTTCGAAGCCTTTGCCGACCGTGCCTATGACAGCAAGGGCCATCTGGTTTCCCGCCAGTTGCCCGGCGCGGTGCACCATGACAGCGAAACCATTGTGCAGCAGGCCCTGACCCTTTCCCGTGGCGAATCGCTGATTGCCAGCGACGGCAGTCCATTGGTACTCCAGGCCAATACCCTGTGTGTGCATGGCGACAACGCCAGCTCGGTCGCTGCCGTGCAGCGGATCCGCGAAGCGTTGAAAACAGCATGAACCCACGCATCGAAGTGGTGGCGATCGACTGCCTGATGGTGCGTCTGTTTGACGTGATCGCCGAAGCCAACATGCCGTGGATGCTCGCGGCTACCGAGCGCCTGCGCAATGGCTTTGGCTTGGCATTGGTGGACCTGGTGCCGTCCTACACCACCTTGATGGTGCATTACGATCTCACTGCGCTAACCCCGGCCCAGGCCCGGGCGCTGATTGACCAGGCCCTCGCCGATCTGCAACCCCAGGCCCAGGGCAGCGGCCAGTGCCATGTGTTGCCAGTGTGGTACGACCTGAGTGTCGGCCCGGAACTGACCTTGCTGTCCCAGCGCAGCGGGCTGGCCGTGGAGGAGGTGATCCGCCGCCACAGCGCCCACGAGTATCAGGTGTTCGCCCTGGGCTTTGCCCCTGGGTTTGCCTTTATGGGGCTGGTGGACGAAGTGCTCGCCACCCCACGCCTCAACACGCCGCGCAAACGCGTGGCCGCTGGCAGTGTCGGTATCGCCGAACGTCAGACCGCCGCTTACCCGGTGGTTTCCCCAGGCGGCTGGAACCTGATCGGCCGCACACCGGCCAAACTGTTCGACCGTGAGCGCGACGGCTACAGCCTGATGCAGCCCGGCGACACGGTGCGCTTCGAAGCGGTCAGCCACGCGCAATTCATCCACTTGGGTGGCGACGACACGCCGCTGGAGGCGCAGGCATGAGCCGCTTGATCATCGAGGCCAGCACGTCGCTGTGCCTGTTGCAAGACGGCGGGCGATTCGGCGTGCG
Source organism: Pseudomonas sp. GW823-FHT02F05 (assembly GCF_058797315.1). Classification (NCBI taxonomy): domain Bacteria; kingdom Pseudomonadati; phylum Pseudomonadota; class Gammaproteobacteria; order Pseudomonadales; family Pseudomonadaceae; genus Pseudomonas; species Pseudomonas sp. GW823-FHT02F05. Next base: position 186,644 of record NZ_JBXAJM010000003.1, on the reverse strand, counting down.
TCATCTGGGCGTGACCCAGGGCGGCGCGCTGGATTGGGTGTCGATGTCCTGGGCCAACTGGCTTTTGGGCAATGCCCTGGATGCCCCGGTGGTGGAAATTACCCTGGGGGGCTTTACCGTACAGGCTGAGGATTATTGCCTGCTGGCCTTGGCCGGTGCGGACCTGGGCGCCTATGTCGATGAGCGGGCGATAAGCCCCGGACGCAGTTTTATCCTGCAAAAGGGCCAGCGACTGCGCTTCACCCAGCCGTGCAATGGGGCACGCGCTTATCTGGCCGCGCCCGGTGGCTTTGATGCGCAGACTGTACTGGGCAGTTGTGCCACGGTCGTGCGCGAGGCATTGGGCGGGGTGGACGGTTTCGGCAAAGCCTTGGCCGAAGGCGGGCGGTTGGCTTATTCCGGTACGGGCGGTGCAATGAAGGTGCTGGCCAACCCGGATGTGCAATCCGCTGCATCACTGGACGTGATCATCGGCGCGCAGATAGGCCAGTTCAGCGGGCAGAGCCTGTTTGATGCCTTCAACGCCGAATGGTCTCTGGACAGCCGTGCCGACCGTATGGGCGTGCGTTTGCTCGGCACGCCATTGCAGTATCAGGGGCCGTCGTTGATTTCCGAAGGGATACCGTTGGGCGCGATCCAGGTGCCCCCGGATGGGCAGCCGATTGTGTTGCTCAATGACCGGCAGACGATCGGTGGTTATCCGCGGTTGGGCGCGTTGACGCCTTTATCCTTGGCGCGGCTGGCGCAGTGTTTGCCGGGGGAGAAGGTGCGGTTGGCACCGGTGGTGCAGGAGGCTGCGCATCGGCAGCACATAGAGTATTTACGCAGGTTTTCAGCGTAAGTGGGTTTTAAAGATGAGTCCTACGACATTGCAGAATTTTGTCGTCTTTGCCCCAGCGCACAGCCATGCAAGCCTTGATTGGCTTATTCACTATCAGGCTTTGCTATGCGCTATTTGAAGATATATGCCCAGGATGTACTCGATAACGATATTCCGGATGTGGTCTATCTGGAGTTTTATGACACCGCCCAAACCCCCGCGCTTGTGCATCGGGCAACGGCATTTGATATTACTGACGATGGCCAGTTTGACTGGATTATTGCGGATGATCTCAATCAAGACGGCATTGTCGACAAGGTTGACCAGGAGATGGCACTGGAGTTTTCCCAGCTGTTTCTGGCGTTCCAGTGGTTCAGTCTCGATGAGCCCTTTGACAAATACCTGAAGGTGTTTGCCGGCGACTTCGATGACAACGGGATTCCTGATACGGTGCGGCTGCACTTCCATCAGGGCGAGGGAGACCCTCGAGATGAAACCATCGTCTATTCGGCGGCGGTATACAGCGACGGGAATGGTCAAGGGGCCAGTGTTTCGATCAATCAGGATGTGAACAACGACGGGAAAGTAGACCGCCAGGATTCTGAACTGATCAAACAGTTCGCTGCGCTCTTTCTCAGGTTTTCCTGGATCGACAACGAGCACTGCTGAGTGCCGTGCCTGTAGCCGTTAGCATCGGCTACAGGCCAGGGTTCACTTGGATAGATAACGCATGCCCTCTTCAAGCCCGCGCAGCGTCAGCGGATACATTTGGTCCTCCACCAACTCCCGCACAATCCCCGTCGACGCCGTATAGCCCCAGGTATCTTTCGGGTAGGGGTTAATCCAGATCAGCTTCTTGTACTTGGCCATGAAACGCTGCATCCACACATACCCGGGCTCCTCGTTCCAATGCTCGACGCTGCCACCGGCCTGGGTGATTTCATAGGGCGCCATGGCCGCATCGCCGATAAAAATCACTTTGTAGTCGGCGCCGTATTTGTGCAGCAGGTCCTGGGTGGAGGTGCGTTCGGAAGTACGGCGCTGGTTGTTCTTCCACACCGATTCGTACACGAAGTTGTGGAAGTAGAAATACTCCAGGTGCTTGAACTCGGTCTTGCACGCGGAGAACAGCTCTTCGCAGATCTTCACGTGGGCATCCATCGAGCCGCCGATGTCGAACAGCAGCAACAGCTTGATAGTGTTACGCCGTTCGGGGCGCATCTGGATATTCAGCAAGCCGGCATCGCGGGCGGTGTGGTCAATGGTGCCGTCGATATCCAGCTCTTCGGCCGCGCCCTGGCGCGCAAACTTGCGCAGGCGGCGCAGGGCGATCTTGATGTTGCGCGTGCCCAGTTCCACCTGGTCGTCGAGGTTCTTGTACTCGCGCTGGTCCCAGACTTTCACCGCCTTGCCCTGACGCTTGCCGGCGTCACCGACGCGAATGCCTTCGGGGTTGTAGCCGCCAGAACCAAAGGGGCTGGTGCCGCCGGTGCCGATCCACTTGTTGCCACCGGCGTGGCGTTCTTTCTGTTCTTCCAGGCGTTTCTTGAACTCCTCGATCAGCTTGTCGAGGCCACCCAGGGACTGGATCTGCGCGCGTTCCTCATCGCTCAAGGAACGTTCGAATTCCTTGCGTAGCCATTCTTCGGGGATCAGCGCCTGCAGGTGGTCGTCGAGCTTTTCCAGGCCGTTGAAATAGGCGCCGAAGGCCCGGTCGAACTTGTCGAAATGCCGCTCGTCCTTGACCAGGATCGCCCGGGCCAGGTAGTAGAACTCGTCCATGTCGGCGAAGGTCACGCGCTGTTTGAGCGCGTTGATCAGGTCGAGCAGCTCGCGCACCGACACCGGTACCTTGGCGGCACGCATTTCGTTGAACAGGTTGAGCAGCATCAGCGATTACCGCGACGGCTCATGAACGCCAGACGCTCCAGCAACTGCACGTCTTGCTCGTTCTTCACCAGGGCGCCAGCCAGGGGAGGGATGGCCTTGGTCGGGTCGCGCTCGCGTAGCACTGCTTCGCCAATATTGTCGGCCATCAGCAGCTTGAGCCAGTCGACCAGCTCGGAGGTGGAAGGTTTTTTCTTCAGGCCCGGCACCTTGCGCACATCGAAGAACACGTCCAGCGCTTCGCTGACCAGGTCTTTCTTGATGTCCGGGTAGTGCACGTCCACGATCTTTTGCAGGGTGGTGCGGTCGGGGAAGGCGATGTAGTGGAAGAAGCAGCGGCGCAGGAATGCGTCCGGCAGCTCTTTTTCGTTGTTGGAGGTAATGATGATGATCGGGCGCTTCTTGGCTTTGATGGTCTCGTCGATTTCGTAGACGTAGAACTCCATCTTGTCGAGTTCTTGCAGCAGGTCGTTGGGGAACTCGATGTCGGCCTTGTCGATTTCATCGATCAGCAAGATGACCCGCTCTTCGGACTCGAAGGCCTCCCACAGCTTGCCCTTCTTCAGGTAGTTACGCACGTCGTGCACCTTGTCCACGCCCAGTTGCGAGTCGCGCAGGCGGCTGACCGCGTCGTACTCGTACAGGCCCTGGTGCGCCTTGGTGGTGGACTTGATGTGCCAGGTAATCAACCTGGCGCCGAAGGATTCGGCCAGTTGCTCGGCAAGCATGGTCTTGCCGGTGCCCGGTTCGCCCTTGACCAGCAGCGGCCGCTCCAGGGTGATGGCGGCGTTGACGGCCAGTTTCAGGTCATCGGTAGCCACATAGGCCTGGGTGCCTTCGAACTTCATCGGTCATTCCTCGAATTCATCAATGGCCTGACTATACCGCGCAGCCCCGGCGACTGTGAACGCAGACGGGCTATTCAGTCTCTGAATGGCGGGTCACATCAGCCCTGGCCCATGCAGGAAGTGTGGGAGCTGGCTTGCCTGCGATGGCAGTGTATCAGTGACAGATGAGTTGGCTGACCCACCGCCATCGCAGGCAAGCCAGCTCCCACAGGGTTAATCAGCGCTGGGCTTGGGCTGTTCGTAACGAGCATTGAACGCCTGGATGAACCCATTGCGCAGAATCGCGATCACCGCAGAAAACGCACTGACATTTTGCTGATGCACGCTACCGCTCAGCTCTACACGGGTGGCGAACTGGTTTTTACGCTGGTTTTTCAGCACGGTTTCGCTGGCGCCCACCACGGCTTCCCAGATCGAACGGAAGATATTCTTGTCCTGGTTTTCAACGTCTTGTTGCCAGTCGAACACCTCCACATCGCGCAGCAGCGGCTTGATGTAGCCGGTGAGCCGGCCATTTTCAGCCTGGGCTTCGATCACCACATCGCCTGTGCCAGCCTTGAAGTCGAACTTGCCATAGGCAGAGGCGAAGTCATTCATGCGTTTTAGTTGCAGGTCGCGGGCGCGGAAGCGGAACTCGAACTCTTCGAAATCGCTCAGCGGGTCAAAGGTGGCGTTGGCTTCCAGGGGCGCCTGGCCTTGCAGCAGTGCCTTGCCTTCAAAGCGTGCATCACGCTTGCCTTTGACATCCACTACATTGGTCAGGTTATAGAAGCTGGCGTTGACCGCGGTGGCGTTGATATTCACCTGGGGCTTGGAGCTGAAGTTATGGAAGGCGATCTCGCCGTCTTCAATGCGCACTTCATTGAGGGTAATCGGCAGCAGCTTGCGCAGTTGTTCCTGCCAGTCGGTGCCCTTACCGGTCTGGGACGCCTGTTTGTTGGCCCCGCCATCGACGAAGTTGATCTGCGGGCGCAAAAAATGCCCCTCGGCCACGACGGCATGGTCGTACCACAGCGAATGCCAGCTCACCGCAAACTCGATCAGCGGCGCCTTGACGAACGGTACCGGGACCTTGCCGTCCACCTTGACGATTTGCAGGCCGTTGATCCGGTATGCGCCGCGCCATAGCGCCAGGTCCACATCGGCAATCTCGCCACGGTAATCACCCATGTTGGCGAGTTTGTCGTTCAGGTAGTTGCGCACCAGATAGGGCAGCGCGATGTGCACGGCAATCAGGACCAGCACCAGGGCGGCGATTGTCCCTAACGGCCAACTGTAGCGACGTTTCATAGGGCAGTTCTCCTAGCTTGTAGGGCATTGACTGTTCTGATCGTCGCAACGTTCCTCCTTCTGGACGCTTGTGAGCACGAGGCATACCCTTGGGGCCTTTCCCAAAGTCTCGACAACAGGAATCGCCATGAGCCGCATCTTCGCAGACAACGCGCACTCCATCGGTAATACGCCTCTGGTTCAGATCAACCGCATCGCACCGCGTGGCGTGACGATCCTGGCCAAGATCGAAGGGCGCAACCCGAGTTATTCGGTCAAGTGTCGCATTGGCGCCAGCATGGTCTGGGATGCGGAAAGCAGCGGCAAGCTCAAGCCGGGCATGACCATTGTCGAGCCGACTTCGGGCAACACCGGTATCGGCCTGGCGTTTGTCGCCGCCGCCCGTGGCTATAAATTGCTGCTGACCATGCCGTCGTCCATGAGCCTTGAGCGCCGTAAAGTGCTCAAGGCTCTGGGCGCCGAACTGGTGCTGACCGAGCCGGCCAAGGGCATGAAGGGCGCCATCGACAAGGCTGCCGAGATCGTCGCCAGCGACCCGGCCACCTACTTTATGCCGGCCCAGTTCGATAACCCGGCAAACCCTGCGATCCACGAGAAAACCACCGGCCCGGAAATCTGGAACGACACCGATGGCGCCGTGGACGTGCTGGTGGCAGGCGTGGGGACCGGCGGCACGATCACCGGAGTATCACGCTATATCAAGAACACGGCGGGCAAGCCGATTCTGTCGGTGGCCGTGGAACCCATGGTTTCCCCGGTGATCACCCAGGCCTTGGCGGGTGAAGAGATCAAACCCAGCCCCCACAAGATCCAGGGTATCGGCGCCGGTTTTGTGCCGAAAAACCTCGACCTGTCGATGGTCGACCGCGTGGAGCTGGCGACCGACGAAGAGTCCAAGGCCATGGCCCGACGCTTGATGCTGGAAGAAGGCATCTTGTGCGGGATCTCCTGTGGCGCCGCCATGGCCGTGGCCGTGCGCCTGGCCGAGAAGCCGGAGATGCAGGGCAAGACTATTGTGGTGATCTTGCCGGACTCCGGTGAGCGCTACCTGTCGAGCATGTTGTTCAGCGATTTGTTTACCGAGCAGGAAAACCAGGCCTGATCTTAAGGGCAACCCTGTGGCGAGGGAGCTTGCTCCCGCTGGGTTGCGCAGCGGCCCCATTATTCTGGGAGCGCTTCGCACTCCAGCGGGAGCAAGCTCCCTCGCCACAAGGTTGATGTATGTCACCCGGTCGGTCTGGGCCTTCTGCATAATGGCTCAAGTGTTTATCATGGCCGGCTGTTACGTCTGGTTTCCCATTGACGGAAATTTGCTGGCCAGGCGCTTATTTCCAGGAGTTGCTGCATGACCTTTTCTTTGGCCGCCAAACTGTCGGTGTTGCTGCTGTTCATCGGCAGCACGCTGTATGTGCACCTGCGTGGCAAGGCCCGTTTGCCGATGTTGCGTCAGTTCGTCAACCATTCGGCGCTGTTCGCCCCATATAACGCCCTGATGTACCTGTTTTCCGCGGTGCCGTCCAAGCCCTACCTGGACCGCAGCAAGTTCCCGGAACTGGATGTGCTCAAGGACAACTGGGAAGTGATCCGCGAAGAGGCCATGCACCTGTTCGACGAGGGCTACATCCGCGCCGCCGAAAAGAACAACGACGCCGGTTTCGGTTCGTTCTTCAAGAAGGGCTGGAAGCGTTTCTACCTCAAGTGGTACGACAAGCCGCTGCCATCGGCCGAGGCGCTGTGCCCCAAGACCGTGGCGTTGGTGAGCAGCATCCCTAACGTCAAGGGCGCGATGTTTGCGCTGTTGCCGGGCGGCAGTCACCTCAACCCGCACCGCGACCCGTTTGCCGGTTCCCTGCGTTATCACCTGGGGCTGTCCACGCCGAACTCCGACGACTGCCGTATCTTCGTCGACGGCCAGGTCTACGCCTGGCGCGACGGTGAAGACGTGATGTTCGATGAAACCTACGTGCACTGGGTGAAAAACGAAACCGAACAGACGCGGGTGATCCTGTTCTGCGACATCGAACGCCCATTGAGCAACCGCGTGATGACCCGCATCAACCGCTGGGTCAGCAAGCAACTGGGCCGCGCAACCGCACCGCAGAACCTCGATGACGAGCGCGTGGGCGGCATCAACCAGGCGTACGCCTGGAGCAAGACCTTCAGCGACAAGTTCAGCGGCCAGGTCAAACAGTGGAAGCGCAAGCATCCCAAAGCCTACCGCATTGCGCGGCCGGTGCTGGCGGTGGTGGTGCTGGTGCTGCTCTGGAAGTGGCTGTTCGGCTAAACCGCACACCGTAAAAATGCGCTGTATCGAAAGATACAGCGCCTTTTTCATGCCTGGAATGTGATCAAGACTGTGGGAGCTGGCTTGCCTGCGATGGCGGAGTATCAGCTATAAAAATGTTGGCTGACCCACCGCTTTCGCAGGCAAGCCAGCTCCCACCTTTGATCTGCGTTGCTCTTAAGAGGCGATCAACTGGCGCAGCACGTAGTGCAGAATCCCACCGGCCTTGAAGTACTCCACTTCATTCAAGGTATCAATCCGGCACAGCACCTCAACCTTCTCGCTGCTGCCATCCTCCCGAGTGATCACCAACGTCAGGTTCATTCGCGGCTCGATCTCGGCAGTTGTCAGTCCGAGGATATCGATCTTCTCCTTGCCGGTGAGCTTGAGTGTCTTGCGGTTCTGATCCAGCTTGAACTGCAACGGCAACACGCCCATGCCTACCAGGTTGGAGCGGTGGATACGCTCGAAGCTCTCGGCGATCACTGCCTTGACCCCCAGCAGGTTGGTGCCCTTGGCTGCCCAGTCGCGGCTGGAGCCGGTGCCGTATTCCTGGCCAGCGATCACCACCAGCGGTGTGCCCGAGGCCTGGTACTTCATGGCGGCATCGTAGATCGCCATTTTCTCGCCCGTAGGGATATACAGCGTGTTACCGCCTTCTTCGCCGCCGAGCATTTCATTGCGGATACGGATATTGGCGAAGGTGCCGCGCATCATCACTTCATGGTTGCCCCGGCGTGAGCCGTAGGAGTTGAAGTCACGCGGCTCCACGCCCTGTTCGCGCAGGTAGCGCCCGGCCGGGCTGTCGGCCTTGATATTGCCGGCAGGGGAAATGTGGTCGGTGGTTACCGAATCCCCCAGCAGGGCCAGAACGTTGGCGCCCTTGACGTCCTCGATCACCGGCAGCGGGCCAGCAATGTCGTCGAAGAACGGAGGGTGCTGGATGTAGGTGGAATCCTGCTGCCATACGTAGGTGGCTGCCTGCGGTACTTCAATGGCTTGCCATTGCTCGTCGCCGGCAAACACTTCGGCATATTCCTTGTGGAACATGCTGGTGCTGACTTGGGCCACCGCTTCGGCGATTTCCTGGCTGCTGGGCCAGATGTCCTTGAGGTACACCGGATTACCCTGCTGGTCATTGCCCAGCGGCTCGCTGCTGATGTCGATGCGCACGGTACCGGCCAGCGCGTAGGCGACGACCAGGGGTGGCGAGGCCAGCCAATTGGTTTTCACCAGTGGGTGCACGCGGCCTTCGAAGTTACGGTTGCCGGACAGCACCGAGGCCACGGTGAGGTCGGCCTTCTGGATGGCTTTTTCGATCGGCTCGGGCAGGGGGCCGGAGTTGCCGATACAGGTGGTGCAGCCGTAGCCCACCAGGTCGAAGCCAAGCTTGTCCAGGTACTGGGTGAGGCCCGCAGCCTTGTAGTAGTCGGTGACCACTTTGGAGCCCGGCGCCAGGGAGCTTTTCACCCAGGGCTTGCGGGTCAGGCCTTTTTCCACGGCTTTTTTCGCCACCAGCCCGGCCGCCATCATCACGCTGGGGTTGGAAGTGTTGGTGCAGGAGGTAATCGCGGCGATCACCACCGCGCCGTTTTTCAGGCGATAGGTGTTACCTTCGTATTCATAATCCGCCTCGCCGACCAGGTCGGCATTGCCCACGGCAACGCCGCCTCCGCCTTCGCTTTCCAGGCGGCCTTCTTCTTTGCTGGTGGGCTTGAATTGCAGGTCGAGAAAATCGCTGAACGCTTGGCCTACATTCGGCAGGGCGACGCGGTCCTGGGGGCGTTTGGGCCCGGCAAGGCTGGCCTCGACAGTGCCCATGTCCAGGGCCAGGGTATCGGTGAAGACCGGCTCCTGGCCGGCGTTGCGCCACAGGCCCTGGGCCTTGGTATAGGCTTCCACCAACTTGACCGTCTCAGCCGGGCGGCCGGACAGGCGCAGGTAGTCCAGGGTCACCTCATCCACCGGGAAAAAGCCACAGGTCGCGCCATATTCCGGTGCCATGTTGGCGATGGTCGCGCGGTCGGCCAGGGGCAAATCGGCCAGGCCGTCGCCGTAGAACTCGACGAACTTGCCCACCACGCCTTTCTTGCGCAGCATTTGCGTGACGGTCAGCACCAGGTCGGTGGCGGTGATGCCTTCCTTGAGCTTGCCGGTGAGCTTGAAGCCGATCACTTCCGGGATCAGCATCGACACCGGCTGGCCAAGCATCGCCGCCTCGGCTTCGATCCCGCCCACGCCCCAGCCCAATACGCCGAGGCCGTTGATCATGGTGGTGTGGGAGTCGGTGCCGACCAGGGTGTCGGGGAAGGCGTAGGTGCGGCCGTCTTCCTCTTTGGTCCACACGGTGCGGCCCAGGTATTCGAGGTTGACCTGGTGGCAGATGCCGGTGCCCGGCGGTACCACGCTGAAGTTGTCGAAGGCGCTCTGGCCCCAGCGCAGGAAGGCGTAGCGTTCGCCGTTGCGCTGCATCTCGATATCGACGTTCTGCTCGAAGGCGCTGGTGCTGCCAAACTTGTCGACCATCACCGAGTGGTCAATCACCAGATCCACCGGTGACAGCGGGTTGATGCGCTGTGGGTCACCCCCGGCCTTGGCCACGGCAGCGCGCATGGCGGCCAGGTCGACCACGGCGGGTACCCCGGTAAAGTCTTGCATCAGCACGCGAGCGGGGCGGTACTGGATCTCGCGGTCGGACTGGCGTTCTTTGAGCCAGGCGGCGATGGCCTTGAGGTCGGTGCCGGTGACGGTCTTGGCGTCTTCCCAGCGCAGCAGGTTTTCCAGCAGCACCTTGAGGGACATCGGCAGCTTGTCCAGGTCACCCAGGCTCTTGGCGGCTTCGGGCAGGCTGAAGTAGTGGTAGGTTTTGCTGTCTATTTGCAGTGTCTTAAGGGTTCTCAGGCTATCAAGGGATGACATTACATGACTCCTTATGGTCCGCACGGCTACGGACCTGACGGGACGAACAGAGCTATCACGTTAGCGCTGTTTTCATTAGCAGGCTAATAACTGGACTCTATCGCTGAGTCCAAGGTTCCGAACTCGGCTATCATGCGCGCGTTTTCATGACAGGTATTGCGATAGCGCAACGCCGGTTGATTCACCAGGAGATTCAATGAACACCCTTTTTATGCACTGCCGCCCGGGTTTTGAAGGCGAAGTCTGTTCCGAGATCGCGGAGCACGCTGCGCGCCTGAACGTTTCCGGCTACGCCAAGGCCAAGACCGGCAGCGCCTGCGCCGAATTTGTCTGCACCGAAGAAGACGGCGCCCAGCGCCTGATGCACGGCCAGCGCTTTGCCGAGCTGATCTTCCCCAGGCAGTGGGCGCGCGGGGTGTTTATCGACCTGCCGGAAACCGACCGCATCAGCGTGATCCTCGCCCACCTGCGCGAGTTTCCGCTGTGCGGCAGCTTGTGGCTGGAGATGGTCGACACCAATGACGGCAAGGAACTGTCGAACTTCTGCAAGAAATTCGAAGTGCACCTGCGCAAAGCCCTGCTCAACGCCGGCAAGCTGGTGGACGACCCGAGCAAGCCGCGCCTGCTGCTGACCTTCAAGAGCGGCCGCGAAGTGTTCATGGGCCTGGCCGAGTCGAACAACTCGGCGATGTGGCCCATGGGCATCCCGCGCCTCAAGTTCCCGCGTGACGCGCCCAGCCGCTCGACCCTCAAGCTGGAAGAGGCCTGGCACCACTTCATCCCCCGTGACCAGTGGGACGAACGCCTGCACGGCGACATGACCGGCGTCGACCTCGGCGCAGCACCGGGCGGCTGGACCTGGCAACTGGTCAACCGTGGCATGCTGGTGACCGCCATCGACAACGGCCCCATGGCCGAAAGCCTGATGGACACCGGCCTGGTGCAACACCTGATGGCCGACGGCTTCACCTTCGTGCCCAAGCAGCCGGTGGACTGGATGGTCTGCGATATCGTCGAGAAACCTGCGCGCAACGCGGCACTCTTGGAAACCTGGATTGGCGAAGGGCATTGCCGCGAGGCGGTGGTGAACCTGAAGTTGCCGATGAAGCAGCGTTACGCCGAGGTGAAGCGCCTGCTGGAGCGCATCGAAGAGGGCTTCAAGGCGCGCGGCATTCGTGTGGAGATCGGCTGCAAGCAGCTCTACCACGACCGCGAAGAGGTGACCTGTCACCTGCGCCGCCTGGTAGACGTAAAGAAATCCAAAGGCCGCTGATATTAAATGTGGGAGCTGGCTTGCCTGCGAAAGCGGTATTACAGTCGAAGTTTATGTTGAATGTGCCCCCGTCATCGCGGGCAAGCCCGCTCCCACATTGTTGAGCGGTGCCAGTTTTAGGAGTGAAGTATGAGTCTTGAACTGCCGGTTGATGGCACCCTCGACGCCACCGGCCTCAACTGCCCGGAACCCGTGATGATGCTGCACCAGCACATCCGCGACCTGCCGGCGGGCGGCCTGCTCAAGGTGATCGCGACCGACCCGTCGACCCGTCGCGATATCCCCAAGTTCTGCGTGTTTCTCGACCATGAACTGGTGGATCAGCAGGAAGATGCTGGCACCTACCTGTACTGGATCCGCAAGAAAGCCGATTAAGCCTGCGCCTTTTCGGCCCGAATGCGTCGGCGTGCACTGCGCGCCAGGCGCACCACCAACATCCCCGCCGCACAGCTCAAGCCCACGATCAGCCCTTGCCATAAACCGCTCGGGCCGCTGGGCTCGCCGAGCCAGTTTGTCAGGCCCAGGGCGTAACCTACCGGCAGGCCCACGCCCCAATAGGCGAACAAGGTCAGCACCATGGTCACCCGGGTGTCCTGGTAGCCGCGCAATGCGCCGGCGGCGGTGACCTGGATCGAGTCAGAGAACTGGAACAGCGCCGAGAACACGATCAACATCGACGCCAGGTGGATCACCACCGGGTCGGGGGTGTAGATCGCTGCAATTTGCTCGCGAAACAACAGCATCAAGCTGCAGGAAAAGCAGGCGTACGCCAGTGCGGTGCCCATGCCGACGCCGGCGGCGAAGCGTGCTTCCCGAGGTTCGCCGCGCCCCAGCGCCTGGCCGACGCGCACGGTGACGGCCATGCTCAGGGAGTAAGGGATCATGAACACCAAGGAGCTGACGTTCAGCGCGATCTGGTGACCGGAGACCACCGTGGCGCCCAGGCTGCCGATCAACAAGGCGATCACCGCAAAAATACTCGATTCGGCAAAGATCGCCACGCCTATCGGCAGGCCAATGCCCAACACGCGCTTGATCACCGCCCACTGCGGCCAGTCGAAGCGCTTGAACAACTCACTGCTTTGATAGGCCGCGCCCCAGCGCGTCCAGATGGCCAGGCCGATCATCATCACCCACATTGCAATCGCGGTAGCCCAGCCACAACCCACGCCGCCCATGGCCGGTACGCCCAGGTGGCCGTAGATGAAGATGTAGTTCAGCGGAATATTCAGCGCCAACCCGCACAAGCCCATGACCATGCTCGGCCGTGTGCGGCCCAGGCCGTCACTGAAACAGCGAAACACGTAGTACAACGCCACCGCCGGCATACCGGCGGCGATGCCATGCAGGTAGCCCATGGACGGCTCGATCAAGTCGGGTTCGACCTTCATCGCATGCAGGATCGGCTCGGCGCATAGCAACAACAGCGCCCCTGCGATGCCAACCACGACGGCCAGCCACAATGACTGACGCACCAAGGGCCCGATCTCGCTGAACTGGCCCGCACCGTAGCGCTGGGCGACTTTCGGCGTGGTGGCAAGCAGAGTGCCGGTCATCAACAGGTACACCGGGATCCAGATCGAATTACCCAGGCCCACCGCCGCCAGGTCCTGCGGGCTCACGCGCCCGGCCATCACCGCGTCGACGAAGCTCATCGCGGTGGTGGCCAGTTGGCCGATCATGATCGGCAAGGCCAGCGTCAGCAGGCCGCGCACTTCCCGGCTGATGCGGGCGGGGCGGGAGAGGGGAGCGGTGGCAGTGTTCACGTACAGGTGTCCAATAAAAAGGCAGTCGCAAGGACGGCGGATTCTACGCGTTGACGCAGCGGTCAGGAAAAAACCTGTGTTAGGGATTTGTAAGCGATGCGCCCAGGCCAGCGCTGACCCCTGTGGGAGCTGGCTTGCCTGCGATGCGGGCACCTCGGTCCATCAGGCAAACCGGGTCGATGCAATCGCAGGCAAGCCAGCTCCCACACAGGATCTTCTGTACACTGCCAATCCGCCAAAGGAGCCTGCCATGCTGATTGTTGCCGACGAAAATATCCCGCTGCTCGATGCATTCTTCGAAGGGTTTGGCGAGATTCGCCGGGTGCCCGGCCGTTCCATCGACCGCGCCACCGTCGAGCAGGCCGATGTACTGCTGGTGCGCTCGGTGACCAACGTCAACCGTGCCTTGCTTGAGGGCAGTAACGTGCGCTTTGTCGGCACCTGCACCATCGGCACCGACCACCTGGACCTCGACTACTTCAAGCAAGCGGGTATCCAGTGGTCCAGCGCGCCCGGCTGCAATGCGCGTGGGGTGGTGGACTACGTGCTTGGCAGCTTGCAGACCCTGGCTGAAATCGAAGGCGCTGACCTCAAGCAGCGCACCTACGGCATTGTCGGCGCGGGTGAAGTCGGCGGGCGTTTGGTCAAGGTGCTCAAGGGCCTGGGTTGGAATGTGTTGGTGTGCGATCCGCCGCGCCAGATTACCGAGGGCAGTGATTACGTCAGCCTGCAGCAGATCATCGAGCAATGTGACGTGATCAGCTTGCATACGCCGCTGATCAAGTCCGGCAACGGTTCTACCTGGCACCTGCTTGATCGCCAGCGCCTGGAACAGCTCAAGCCGGGCACATGGCTCATCAATGCCAGCCGGGGTGCGGTGGTGGATAACGCGGCCCTGCGCGAGGTGTTGCTGGCGCGCGAAGACCTGCAAGCGGTGCTGGACGTGTGGGAAGGCGAGCCCGAGGTGGACGTCGACCTGGCTGACCTGTGCGTGCTGGCCACGCCCCATATCGCCGGTTACAGCCTTGATGGCAAGCAGCGTGGCACTGCGCAGATTTACCAGGCGCTGTGCGCGCACCTGGGCCATGAACCGAGTATTCACTTAAGTGATTTGCTACCGGCCCCCTGGCTGGCCGAGATGCACCTGCATCCTGAGACTGACCCGGCCTGGGCGCTGGCGACCTTGTGCCGCAGTGTGTACGACCCACGCCGTGACGACGCGGATTTCCGTCGCAGCCTGGTGGGTACCGTGCAGGAGCAGCGCCAGGCCTTCGACCTGCTGCGCAAGCATTACCCGGAACGTCGCGAGATCGATGGCTTGAAGGTGCGCATCAAGGGGGAGTCGGCGGTGCTGTCACAGATCGTGACTGCTCTGGGTGCCGAACACCTATAACTGTAGGAGCGAGCTTGCTCGCGAAAAACGTCAACGATAACGCAGCGTTTCTGATTTAACGCGGCGCCCGCATGTTTTTCGCGAGCAAGCTCGCTCCTACAGGGGGCACAAAAAACCCGGCCACCTGGGCCGGGTTTGAAAGAGCGTGGGCGCTTCAGCCTTGCTGGGCAGGCTTGACCAGTCGCTGTTCCAGCTCGCTGCAGGCTTGCTGGATCATGTCCTCGGTAATCGGCACTTCGCGCCCATTGGCGTCAATGAATGAGCAGCGTAGATTGGCTTGATGCTCAATGCGGATTACTTCCACTTTGTCGGTGCTGCTAGTCTGCAAGGTCATGGCCTGTCTCCTCATCAGGTTGTGTACCTACTTTAATTCCCCCACATGAACGCGCTGTTACAACTCCTTACACGCTCGTCGGTTCGAACACCCAGTCCACCAGAAACCGGTACATATTTCCAGATGAGTCTTAGACCGATAGCCTCTAGGGGCCTGCATCGGTGGGCATAATTAACCTGACTCATTGTTATTTGTGCAAGTTCCCCCAATGTTGATGGATAGACTCTCCATTGGTGATCCTTCCATGTTCTCAATCCGTCAACGCCGTGCGATTCGCCTGGCCAGCCGCTTTATCGCGCCCTACCGCTGGCAGGCGCTTGGCGCACTGTTGGCGCTGATCGTCACCGCTGGCATCACCTTGTCCATGGGGCAGGGCATACGCCTGTTGGTGGACCAGGGCTTCATGACCCAGTCGCCGCATCTGCTCAACCAGTCTATAGGCCTGTTCATGCTGCTGGTGCTCGGCCTGGCCGTGGGCACCTTCACGCGGTTTTACCTGGTGTCGTGGATTGGCGAGCGGGTGGTGGCCGATATTCGCCGGCAGGTGTTCAATCACCTGATCTACCTGCACCCCGGCTTTTACGAGAACAACCGCAGCTCGGAAATCCAGTCGCGGCTGACCACCGATACCACCTTGCTGCAATCGGTGATCGGCTCATCACTGTCGCTGTTTCTGCGCAACGCCCTGATGGTGATCGGCGGCATCGTGTTGCTGTTTATCACTAACCCCAAGCTCACCAGCATCGTGGTGGTGGCGTTGCCGCTGGTGCTGGCGCCGATTCTGATCTTCGGGCGCAGGGTGCGCAGTCTGTCGCGTTTGAGCCAGGACCGTATCGCGGACGTCGGCAGCTATCTCGCCGAGACGCTGGGCCAGATCAAGACCGTGCAGGCCTATAACCATCAGGTGCAGGACGAACAGCGCTTCGCCGTTACCGTCGAGGACGCCTTTGTCACGGCACGTAAACGCATCTTGCAGCGTTCCTGGCTGATCACCCTGGTGATCATGCTGGTGCTCGGCGCGGTAGGCGTGATGCTGTGGGTGGGCGGCATGGACGTGATCAGCGGACGCATTTCCGGCGGTGAGCTGGCGGCGTTCGTGTTCTACAGCCTGATTGTCGGCAGCGCCGTCGGCACCCTGAGCGAAGTGCTTGGCGAGTTGCAGCGTGCCGCCGGGGCAGCCGAGCGTATCGGTGAGCTGTTGCAGTCAGGCAACGAGATCCAGGCGCCGACCACAGGCGGCGTACGTTTGCCGGAACGCGTCAGTGGCCGCATGGAACTGCAGGACCTACGCTTTTCCTATCCTTCGCGACCGGACAGCTACGCCATCGACGGCTTGAACCTGACCATCAACCCGGGCGAAACCCTGGCGTTGGTAGGGCCGTCCGGTGCGGGCAAGTCGACGATTTTCGATATGCTGCTGCGCTTCTACGACCCCCAGCAAGGCCGCATCCTGCTCGAAGGCCAGCCGCTGACCGAGCTTGACCCGTTAGACCTGCGGCGCCACTTCGCTCTGGTGTCCCAGAGCCCGGCGTTGTTCTTCGGCAGCGTCGAGGACAATATCCGCTACGGCAACCCCTCTGCCACCATCGCCCAGGTAGAAGCCGCCGCCCGAATCGCCCACGCCCACGACTTCATCCTGCAAATGCCCGACGGCTACCAAACCCACCTCGGCGAAAGTGGCCAAGGCCTCTCCGGCGGTCAGCGCCAACGCCTGGCCATCGCGCGCGCCTTGCTGGTCGACGCGCCGATCCTGCTGCTGGACGAAGCCACCAGCGCCCTCGACGCCCAGAGTGAACACCTTATCCAGCAAGCGCTGCCGCAGCTGATGCAGGGGCGCACCACGCTGGTGATCGCCCACCGTTTGGCCACGGTGAAGAATGCCGACCGCATTGCGGTGATGGACCAGGGCAAGCTGGTGGCGGTGGGCACGCATCAGCAGTTGATTGCGAGCAATCCGCTGTATGCGCGGTTGGCGGCGTTGCAGTTCAGTGATGGAGATGAACAGGTGAATCAGCGCCCATAAAAAATGCCCGCATCTTTCGATGCGGGCAATGAAACCTCTGTAGGAGCGAGCTTGCTCGCGAAAAACTCACAGGCGCCGCGTTTATCCAGGAAGCACGCGTTAGCGTTGACGTTCTTCGCGAGCAAGCTCGCTCCTACTGGTCGTCGAAGTACCGCTCATGCCAATCCACCAAAGGCTGTGGTGAGTTGAGCTTCTGCCCGTAGATCACCGAATAAGACAGCACGTTCTGCACATACTGGCGGGTTTCGTCGAAGGGGATGCTTTCCACCCATACGTCGAAACTCAGGTGGTCTGCGCCGCGCAGCCATTGGCGCACGCGGCCTGGGCCGGCGTTGTAGGCAGCGGAGGCGAGCACGCGGTTGCCGTTGAACTGGCTGTGCACCTGGCTCAGGTAAGCAGCGCCGAGCTGGATGTTTTTATCCGGGTCCAGCACCTGGGCCGGGGAGGCCAGGGGGATGCTGAACTTGCGTGCAGTTTCCTTGGCGGTGCCGGGCATCAGTTGCATCAGGCCGCTGGCGCCGACGCCGGAGCGGGCATCGTCCATGAACGCGCTTTCCTGACGGGTGATGGCAAAGATCCAGCTGGAGTGCAGGCCACGTACCTTGGCTTCGCGCACCAGGGTGTCGCGGTGGGCCATCGGGAAGCGGATGTCCAGATCGTCCCAGTACTGCGCCTGGCTGATGGTGCGGATGGCCGGAAAGTACCACTTCATGTCGTAGGCCAACTTGGCCTGGGCGACCATCTCGTCACGGTTGAAATGACGGCTGACGTGGTACCACTCACGGCGACCGTCGACGATCTGGCCACGGGCGTAGAACTCCAGGGCACGCCGCACCCCAGGGGTATTGCGCACCTTGTTGACCAGCGCCTGGCTCATCACCAGCGGCTTGTTGTTCAACTGGTAAGGAGATTTGGAGCGGTCAGCGGCGAGGAAACCGTAGAAGTCCCGCTCCTTGGCCACGTTTTTGTACAGGACCAAGGCTTGCGGGTTCTTCGGCTCGGCCAGCTCCAGGCTGCGTGCCTGCCAGTAGCGCCAACGGTTGGTGGTGGCCAGGTCCTGTGGGAGTTTGCGGGTCAACTGGTAGGCGTCTTCCCAGCGCGCCAGGCGCAACAGCAGGCGCAGACGCCACTCTGAAACCGTATTGTCGCGCAACTCTGGGTCGTACTTGGTCATGACCTCCAGCGCGCGCGGGTCGAAGCGCTTGGCCAGGGTCAAGCCGATCTCGCGGGCAATCGACACCTTTTCGTCACGGGAGAAGTGCATGCTGCTGGCGTAGCCATCGAGCAGCGACATGGCTTTGTCCGGATCCTGGCGCGCCAGGCGACGCAGGCCCAGGCCCACGGCGTCAGACATGGCCTCGGTGGCCGGCTGGAAGCGTGACGGGTCGCTGAGCATGTCTGGCTTCTGTGCCACATCCACCATCAGGCGGCCCTGGGCGCCAAGAGTCGGCAGGGTTTTCACCAGGCTGTTGGCCAGCGCGTAGTTACGCGCTTCGGCGGCGAGCTTGGCGCGGTCCCAGATCTTCTGCTCGGTGAGTTGGCCGGCAGCGGCCCATTGGCCAAACGTGACGTCACAGGCGGCTGGCTGGGATTTGCCGGTCATCCACAGTTTTTCGGCGGTCTTGTAGCCTTCGGCCTTCAGGTTGTGGCTGAGCTGGTATTGGCCATGCAGGCAGTCCAGCTCGACGAAATTGAGCTTGGTGTCGTAGTACTTTTCGAAAGTCTGCCAATCGCCGCGTTCGGCCAGCCAGCGCAGCCAACGCAGTTTCATCCAGTTGGCCTGGGGCAAGTCGCCGTGTTTGGCGAGGAATTGTTCGATTTCCTCGTTACTTGCGGTTTTCAGGCGCGCGGTCAGTTCGTCGTAGGCCAGGTAGGGCGTGAGCGGGTAATCGGCCAGGGCCTGGCTGTATTGCATGTAAGGGCCGGTGTCGCCCTTGGCCAGGGCGCGTTTGGCTTGATCGTAATACTGGCGTTGAGTGGTGAGATCCACCGCCTGGGCGGATTGAACGGCAGTGGCGGAAAGAAGCAGACAAGACAAAAAGTTGAAAAGGCGACTGCGCATGAGACGTCCGTGCAGAGAAATCACGACTAGCACCGGCACCGCCGACACTGATTGCCCCTAGCTTAGCCTTTTGCCAGCGGCCCGCGAAAGCTTTGCCGGCTGGTTCGTTCAAGTTCGCCGGAAATGTCCTACAGAACGTGTCTATACAGAAAATCCCGACCGCATCCCACCTTCAACTCAGGTAGAATGCGCGCCCAGTTTTTGGAGAAGCGTATGACCCTGCTCAAATTCAGCGATGTGTCCCTTGCTTTCGGCGCCATGCCGTTGTTGGACAAGGTGTCCTGGCAGATCGCCCGTGGTGAGCGGGTGTGCATCATCGGCCGCAACGGCACCGGCAAGTCCAGCATGATGAAGCTGGTAAAAGGCGACCAGAAGCCCGATGACGGCTCTGTCTGGCGTGCCCCGGGCCTCAAGATCGGCGAATTGCCGCAAGAATTGCCGGTGGCCGACGGACGGACAGTGTTCGACGTGGTAGCCGAAGGCCTGGACGGCGTAGGCGAGTTGCTCGCGCAATACCATCACCTGGCACAGAACTGCGTCACCGAAGAAGACCTGGACAAACTGATGCACGTCCAGCAAGACCTCGAAGCCCGTGATGGCTGGCGCTTGCAGCAACTGGTGGACAGCACCCTGAGCCGCCTGCAACTGCCGGCCGACAAGACCCTCGCCGAATTGTCCGGCGGCTGGCGTCGTCGCGTGCTGCTGGCCCAGGCCCTGGTGTCCGAGCCGGACCTGCTGCTGCTCGACGAACCGACCAACCATCTGGACATCGGCGCCATCGCCTGGCTTGAAGAAGCCATCAAGGACTTCCAGGGCGCCGTGCTGTTTATCACGCACGACCGTGCATTCCTGCAGAGCCTGGCCACGCGCATCCTCGAGCTGGACCGTGGCGGCCTGATCGACTGGAACGGCGACTACGCCAGCTTCCTGGTGCACAAGGAAGCCGCCCTGGCGGCTGAAGAAACCGCCAACGCGCTGTTCGACAAGAAGCTGGCCCAGGAAGAAGTCTGGATCCGCCAGGGCATCAAGGCCCGTCGCACCCGTAACGAAGGCCGCGTGCGTGCCTTGAAAGCCTTGCGCGTCGAGCGCAGTGAGCGCCGCGAGCGTACCGGCAAGGCCAATATCCAGCTCGATACTGCCGACAAGTCGGGCAAGCAAGTGATGGTGCTGGAGAACGTCAGCTTCCATCACCCGGACGGCCCGTTCCTGATCAAGGACTTCTCCATGGTCCTGCAGCGTGGCGATCGTATCGGCCTGCTGGGCGCCAACGGTACCGGCAAGACCACCTTGCTCAAGCTGATGCTCAGCGGTCTGCAACCGACCAGCGGCAAGGTAGAAGAGGGCACTCGCATCGACGTGGCCTACTTTGACCAGTTGCGCCACCAGTTGGACCTGGAAAAGACCGTGATCGACAACGTCGCCGAAGGTCGCGACTTTATCGACATCGACGGCCAGAGCCGCCACGTACTCAGCTACCTGGGCGACTTCCTGTTCAGCCCGCAACGTGCGCGCACGCCGGTCAAGGCTCTGTCTGGTGGTGAGCGCGCGCGCCTGCTGCTGGCCAAGCTGTTCAGCAAGCCGGCCAACCTGCTGGTGCTCGACGAACCGACCAACGACCTCGACGTGGAAACCCTGGAACTGTTGGAAGAGGTCTTGCTGACCTTCAACGGCACCGTGCTGATGGTCAGTCACGACCGGGAATTCCTCGACAACGTGGTCACCAGCACCCTGGTTTTCGAAGGCGAAGGCAAGGTGCGCGAATACGTGGGCGGTTATCAGGACTGGCTGCGTCAGGGCGGCTCGCCGCGCCTGCTGGGCGTGACCGAGAGCAAGTCGGGCAAGGCCGACCTGAACACGGCGGTGGTGGCGCCGGTCGCTGCCGAAACGCCTGCACCGGCTGCTGAAGCTGCGCCTGCCAAGAAAAAGCTCAGCTACAAGTTGCAGCGTGAACTGGAAGCCTTGCCAGGCGATATCGATGCCAAGGAACAGCAGATCGCTGCGGTCGAAGCGGAAATGGCTGACGCCGGCTTCTACCTGCGCCCTGCGGCAGAAACCGCCAAGGTCATCGCCTCTCTGGAGACGCTGAACCAGGAGCTGGAAGCGTTGGTTGAGCGTTGGGCCGAGCTGGATGCCTGACTGATCGACCCGCAATAAAAAAGCCCGGCGCTCTTCTATGAGCGCCGGGCTTTTTAATATGAAATGCGATTCAACTGTGGGAGCTGGCTTGCCTGCGATAGCAGTCTGTCAGTTGATGCATCGGGTGGCTGATACACCGCTATCGCAGGCAAGCCAGCTCCCACATTAGACCTTCATCGGTCTTACGAACTCTTTACCAGTTTGACGGCCAGTACATCGCACGGTGCGCCGTGCAATACATCATTGGCGGTCGAGCCCAGCAGCAGTGCCAAACCGTGTCGCCCATGACTACCCACTACGATCAGGTCACAACCCTGTTCTTTGGCCAAGTGGTGGATTTCCTGGCGCGGTTGGCCGTAGGTAAGATGGGAATTTTCCTTGCTGACCTTGGGATACTTGAGAATCAAGCGGTCAAGGCGCTCCTTGGCCTGGTCGAACTGTTGCTGCTGCAGTTGGGAAAGGTCCATTGGCACGTCACCACCAAAGGCCATAGCCATGGGCTCGACGATGTGTACCAACGACAGTTTGGCGCCATTGGCAATCGCGGATTCCTGTGCGCGCTTGATCACTGGATCGCACTCTTCGGTCAGGTCGACAGCGACCAGAATATGTTCGTAGGGCATGAGGCGTTCCTCCAGGGGGCTGCAATAAGTTCAGTATGGCTGCTTTCAAGCGGATGGGGTTGCCGCAGATCAAATCCGCTCATCTAGAAATTCGGGAGTACACATATGACGGTCTGGATAGTGGTGTCAATCCTTGCGGTGGTTTTAAGCCCCCTGGTATGGCTGCGCCCTTCGCGCCAGCAGAGTGGGCGCATGGCCCTGCGCATGGAGGCACGCCGCATCGGGCTGGCCATGCAGTTGGCGCCCCAGGAGTGGCCGCACTGGCTCAAACAGGAGCCGCCGAGCCCGTGCGCGCAGTATTGCCGGCCACGACGCGGCAACGCGCCCGCAACCTGGAGCTACTGGCAGCTGGAGCCCGGGCTGTGGGTCAATCAGTGGCGTGAACCCTGTGTGGATGAGAAGTTGTTGCCGCATTTTGCAACGCTGCCGGCAAACGTCTACAAGGTCGAGGCCGACAAACAAATGATTGCCCTGTATTGGGGCGAAAAGGGCGACGCGAGCGTCCTGAAAGATATTGATACGCTGCTCAAGGCCCTGGCCTGACCCACACCTGTAGGAGCGAGCTTGCTCGCGAAAATCGCCAACGATAACGCGGATAACCAGGCTATACGCGGCGCTCTCCAGGTTTTCGCGAGCAAGCTCGCTCCTACAGAAAAGCCGGCCAATAAAAAGCCCGACATCATCATCGGGCTGGAGCTGGCCAGGCAGGCCGGTAAATCTGTAGGTTGCCGCTAGCCTAGCCGTGTATTGCGTTCTGTACAGCTTTTTCCCACACCTTTTCTATTATTGATCCTGTGAATATTTGAATATTGGCGGGTGGCCAGCCGGTGGGCCGGGTTCTGAAATGACCGGAAAGTCGCGTTTTTCCTAGCCTTTGGAGCGATTGACAATTGCTCGGAATTGGATGAAGGTGGCGTACCCAAATCAAACGGGCGTATGAATTGAGCGTTTGCCTGTCAGACGACTCATACAAAACCCGACTATCGCACTGGCGGGTGTGCCTGGCGGATTGGCGTGAGCATTGATTCAACTGTCAATGTCAAACCAGAGACCAGCGTCCAGTGTGTACTGTTCAGCTTCCATATCGTGGAGATCAGTTGATGATTTACGAAGGTAAAGCCATCACGGTTAAGGCTCTTGAAAGTGGCATCGTCGAACTCAAATTCGACCTCAAGGGTGAGTCCGTCAACAAGTTCAACCGTCTAACCCTGAACGAACTGCGTCAGGCCGTAGACACCATCAAAGCAGATGCTTCGGTCAAGGGCGTGATCGTCTCCAGCGGCAAGGACGTGTTTATCGTCGGCGCTGACATCACCGAATTCGTCGACAACTTCAAGCTGCCCGATGCCGAGCTGGTGGCTGGCAACCTCGAAGCCAACAAGATCTTCAGCGATTTCGAAGACCTCAACGTGCCGACCGTTGCTGCCATCAATGGCATCGCGTTGGGCGGCGGCCTGGAAATGTGCCTGGCGGCAGACTTCCGCGTCATGTCTGCGACGGCCAAGATCGGCCTGCCGGAAGTCAAGCTGGGCATCTACCCAGGCTTTGGCGGTACCGTGCGCCTGCCGCGCCTGATCGGTGCCGACAACGCGATCGAATGGATCGCCGCCGGCAAGGAAAACAAAGCTGAAGATGCACTGAAAGTCGGTGCTGTCGACGCTGTCGTTGCCCCGGACAAATTGGCCGAAGCCGCGCTGAACCTGATCAAGGGCGCCATCAGCGGCGAATTTGACTACAAGGCCAAGCGTCAGCCGAAGCTGGAAAAACTCAAGCTCAACGCCATCGAACAGATGATGTCGTTCGAAACCGCCAAAGGTTTCGTGGCCGGCCAGGCCGGCCCGAACTACCCGGCGCCGGTGGAAGCGATCAAGACCATCCAGAAGGCCGCGAACTTCGGTCGCGACAAAGCCCTGGAAGTGGAAGCGGCAGGCTTCGTCAAACTGGCGAAAACCTCGGCGGCCCAGAGCCTGATCGGCCTGTTCCTGAACGATCAGGAACTGAAGAAAAAGGCCAAGGCCTACGACGAAATCGCCAAGGACGTGAAACAGGCCGCCGTACTCGGCGCCGGTATCATGGGCGGCGGTATCGCCTATCAGTCGGCGTCCAAAGGCACGCCGATCCTGATGAAAGACATCAACGAACACGGTATCGAGCAGGGCCTGGCCGAAGCCGCCAAGCTGCTGGTGGGCCGCGTTGATAAAGGTCGCATGACCGCTGCAAAAATGGCTGAAGTGCTTAACGGCATTCGCCCTACGCTGTCCTACGGCGATTTCGGCCACGTCGACCTGGTGGTCGAAGCGGTTGTCGAAAACCCGAAGGTCAAGCAAGCCGTACTGGCTGAAGTGGAAGCCCAGGTCAAAGATGACACCATCCTGGCCTCCAACACCTCGACCATTTCCATCTCGCTGCTGGCCAAGGCCCTCAAGCGTCCGGAAAACTTCGTCGGCATGCACTTCTTCAACCCGGTGCACATGATGCCGCTGGTGGAAGTGATCCGTGGCGAGAAGTCCAGCGAGCTGGCCGTTGCCACCACCGTTGCCTACGCCAAGAAAATGGGCAAGAACCCGATCGTCGTCAACGATTGTCCGGGCTTTTTGGTCAACCGTGTGCTGTTCCCGTACTTTGGCGGTTTCGCCAAGCTGGTCAGCGCCGGTGTAGATTTTGTGCGCATCGACAAGGTCATGGAAAAATTTGGCTGGCCCATGGGCCCGGCGTACCTGATGGACGTGGTCGGCATCGACACCGGCCACCACGGTCGCGACGTCATGGCTGAAGGCTTCCCGGACCGCATGAAAGACGACCGTCGTTCGGCTGTCGATGCACTCTACGAAGCCAAGCGCCTGGGCCAGAAGAACGGCAAGGGCTTCTACGCCTACGAGACCGACAAGAAGGGCAAGCAGAAGAAAGTGGCCGACCCGTCGGTGCACGAAGTACTCGCTCCGGTCATCTACGAACAGCGTGAGGTGTCCGACGAGGACATCATCAACTGGATGATGATCGCCCTGTGCCTGGAAACCGTGCGTTGCCTGGAAGACGGCATCGTCGAAACCGCCGCCGAAGCCGATATGGGCCTGGTGTACGGCATTGGTTTCCCTCCATTCCGTGGTGGTGCGCTGCGTTACATCGACTCCATCGGTGTGGCCCAGTTCGTTGCCCTGGCTGATCAGTACGCTGATCTGGGCCCGCTGTACCACCCGACCGCGAAGCTGCGTGAAATGGCCAAGAATGGCCAGAGCTTCTTCGGTTAAGTGCCCAGACGACTAGAGCGAGAATATTTATGAGCTTGAATCCAAGAGACGTCGTGATCGTCGACTTCGGTCGTACGCCGATGGGCCGCTCCAAGGGCGGCATGCACCGCAACACCCGCGCCGAAGACATGTCGGCGCACCTGATCAGCAAAGTGCTGGAGCGCAACACCAAGGTCGACCCGAACGAAGTCGAGGACGTGATCTGGGGCTGCGTCAACCAGACCCTGGAGCAGGGCTGGAACATCGCACGCATGGCGTCGTTGATGACCCAGATCCCGCACACTGCGGCCGGCCAGACCGTCAGCCGTCTGTGTGGTTCGTCGATGAGCGCGCTGCACACCGCTGCGCAAGCGATCATGACCGGCAACGGCGATGTATTCGTGGTCGGCGGCGTGGAGCACATGGGCCACGTCAGCATGATGCACGGCGTCGATCCTAACCCGCACATGTCCCTCTACGCGGCGAAAGCCTCGGGCATGATGGGCCTTACCGCGGAAATGCTCGGCAAAATGCACGGCATCACCCGTGAAGCCCAGGACGCCTTCGGCCTGCGCTCCCACCAGCTCGCCCACAAGGCGACTGTGGAAGGCAAGTTCAAGGATGAAATCATCCCGATGAACGGCTACGACGAGAATGGCTTCCTGAAACTGTTCGACTACGACGAAACCATTCGTCCGGACACTACCTTGGAAAGCCTGGCGGCCCTCAAGCCAGCCTTCAATCCAAAGGGCGGCACCGTGACAGCCGGTACTTCCTCGCAAATCACCGATGGTGCTTCGTGCATGATCGTGATGTCGGCACAGCGTGCCCAGGACCTGGGTATCCAGCCGCTGGCGGTGATTCGTTCGATGGCAGTGGCGGGTGTGGATCCGGCGATCATGGGCTATGGTCCAGTACCGGCCACACAAAAAGCCTTGAAGCGCGCAGGCCTTTCCATCTCCGATATCGACTTCTTCGAGCTCAACGAAGCTTTCGCCGCACAGGCCCTGCCAGTGCTGAAAGATTTGAAAGTACTCGACAAGATGAACGAGAAGGTTAACCTGCACGGCGGTGCGATTGCCCTGGGCCACCCATTCGGTTGCTCCGGTGCGCGTATCTCTGGCACTTTGCTTAACGTGATGAAGCAAAATGGCGGCAACCTTGGGGTTGCAACCATGTGCATTGGTCTCGGCCAAGGCATCTCTACCGTCTTCGAACGCGTCTAAACGTTCGGTTGACGGAAGCCGGGGCCCAGTGCCCCGGTTTTTGTTTTTTGGAACTTTTAAATATTTTTTTTCAACAAATTTTGCATGAGGGCCAGAGCATGAAAGTCGAACCAGGGCTCTACCAGCATTACAAGGGGCCGCAGTACCGTGTTTTCAGCGTGGCGCGCCACTCTGAAACCGAAGAAGAAGTGGTGTTTTACCAAGCGCTGTATGGCGAATACGGCTTTTGGGTGCGCCCTTTGAGCATGTTCCTGGAGACCGTCGAAGTTGACGGCGAGCAGGTCCCGCGCTTTGCTTTGGTCACGGCCGAACCCAGTCTTTTTACAGGGCAATAACGGCAGGTCGCGCAGAATGCTGCGCTTGACCTCATCCGGTTGCCACTATATATAGCGTTGCCGCGTCAGGCGCCAACTGCCTTTCACTTCTCGAATTCAGGAATTTTCCGATCCATGGGCAAATCGCTGGTCATTGTGGAATCCCCGGCTAAGGCCAAGACCATCAACAAGTACTTGGGCAACGAGTACGTGGTGAAGTCGAGTATCGGCCATATCCGAGACCTGCCCACCAGCGGTTCGGCTAGCGCCAGCAAGGAGCCTGCCGCCAAGCGCGGCAAGGCCGCCGCGGGCGAGGGTCCGGTACTCACGCCTAAAGAAAAAGCGCGCAAGCAACTGGTTTCGCGCATGGGTGTGGACCCGGACCATGGCTGGAAGGCCAAGTACGAAATCCTTCCGGGCAAGGAAAAGGTCATCGAAGAGCTGCGCCGGCTCGCCAAAGATGCTGACACCATCTATCTCGCGACGGACTTGGACCGCGAAGGGGAAGCCATTGCCTGGCACCTGCGCGAAGCCATTGGCGGTGATGACAGCCGCTACAAGCGCGTGGTGTTCAACGAAATCACCAAGAAAGCCATTCAGGAAGCCTTCTCCAAGCCGGGCGAGCTGGACATCGACCGTGTCAACGCCCAGCAGGCCCGTCGCTTCCTCGACCGCGTCGTCGGCTACATGGTCTCGCCACTGCTGTGGGCGAAGATCGCTCGTGGCCTGTCCGCCGGCCGTGTGCAATCGGTTGCGGTGAAGCTGGTGGTGGAACGTGAGCGCGAGATCCGTGCGTTCATCCCTGAAGAATACTGGGAAGTCCACGCTGACCTGGGTACCGCCAAGGGCGCCAACGTGCGCTTTGAAGTGGCCCGCGAGAAAGGCGAGGCCTTCAAGCCGCTGAACGAAGCCCAGGCCATGGCCGCGCTGGAAAAGCTCAAGGCTTCCAGCTACAGCATCGTCAAGCGTGAAGACAAACCGACCAGCAGCAAGCCGTCGGCGCCGTTCATCACCTCCACCCTGCAACAGGCCGCGAGCAACCGCCTGGGCTTCGGGGTGAAGAAGACCATGATGATGGCCCAGCGTCTGTATGAGGCTGGCTACATCACCTATATGCGTACGGACTCCACCAACCTCTCGCAAGACGCGGTGGCGATGGCGCGTACCTATATTGAAAGCGAATTCGGCAAGACCTACCTGCCGGAGAAGCCGAACGTCTACAGCAGCAAGGAAGGCGCACAAGAGGCTCACGAAGCGATTCGTCCTTCTGACGCCAACACCACGCCTGCCAAGCTGAGCGGCATGGAGCGCGACGCTGAGCGCCTCTACGAGCTGATCTGGCGCCAGTTCCTGGCTTGCCAGATGCTGCCGGCGCAATACCTGTCTACTACCGTCAGCGTGGGCGCGGGCGATTTCGAGTTGCGTGCCAAGGGCCGTATCCTCAAGTTCGACGGCTACACCCGTGTGATGCCGCAGATCGCCAAGCCTGGCGATGATGATGTGCTGCCGGACATGGCCCAGGGAGACACGCTGAAGCTGATCAAGCTCGACCCGTCCCAGCACTTCACCAAGCCGCCGGCGCGTTATTCCGAAGCCAGCCTGGTGAAAGAGATGGAGAAGCGCGGTATCGGTCGTCCGTCGACCTACGCGGCGATCATCTCCACCATCCAGGACCGTGGCTACGTTGCGTTGCACAACCGTCGTTTCTATTCGGAAAAGATGGGTGACATCGTGACCGAGCGTCTGTCGGAGAGCTTCTCCAACTTGATGGACTACGGCTTCACTGCCGGCATGGAAGAGAATCTCGATGACGTGGCCCAGGGCGAACGCGACTGGAAAAACGTACTGGACGAGTTCTACGGCGACTTCAAGAAAAAGCTCGAAGTGGCTGAGAACCCCGAGAACGGGATGCGCGCCAACCAGCCGGTGATGACGGATATTCCGTGCACTACCTGCGGTCGACCGATGCAGATTCGTACCGCCTCCACCGGCGTGTTCCTCGGTTGCTCGGGCTACAGCCTGCCGCCCAAAGAGCGCTGCAAGGCGACCGTCAACCTGGTACCGGGCGATGAAATCGCGGCTGACGACGAGGGTGAGTCCGAGTCGCTGGTGCTGCGTGGCAAGCATCGCTGCCCGATCTGCAGCACGGCGATGGACGCCTACCTGCTGGACGAGAAGCACAAGCTGCACATCTGTGGTAACAACCCGGATTGCAACGGCTACGAGATCGAAGAGGGCACCTATCGCATCAAGGGCTATGAAGGCCCGAGCCTGGAATGCGACAAGTGCGGCAGCGAGATGCAGCTCAAGACCGGCCGTTTCGGCAAGTTCTTCGGGTGCACCAACCCAACCTGCAAGAACACCCGCAAACTGCTGAAAAGCGGTGATGCGGCGCCGCCGAAGATGGACCCGGTGAAAATGCCCGAGCTCAAGTGCGAGAAGGTCAACGACACCTACATCCTGCGTGACGGCGCTTCGGGGCTGTTCCTGGCTGCGAGCCAGTTCCCGAAAAACCGCGAGACCCGTGCGCCACTGGTGATGGAGATCGTGCCGCACAAGGACGAGATCGATCCGAAGTACCACTTCCTGTGTGAAGCGCCGAAGAAGGACCCGGATGGTCGTCCAGCCGTGATCCGCTACAGCCGCAAGACCAAGGAGCAGTACGTGCAGACCGAAGTGGACGGCAAGCCTACTGGCTGGAAAGCGTTCTACGACGGCGGCAAGTGGAAGGTCGAGGACAAGCGCCAGGGCGCTTGATCCGCTAGTCTGTTAACGCCAAAAGCCGTCTGTATAGACGGCTTTTGCTTACTGTAGGATTGAGTTTGTTGTGGCGAGCAAGCTTGCTTGCGCTGGGGTGCGAAGCGCCCCCAATAGCTGGCGACTGCTACGCAGTCGAGCGGGAGCAAGCTCCCTCGCCACAGCAAGCTCGCTCCTACGCAGTCAGCATCACGCCTATTCGTTGTGGAGATTGCCGTCATGGCCAACGAACTCTATACCCGTACCAATCAGAAAATTTACTTCGCGGGTTTATCCCTGGAGGCCCTTGGCCGTGCCGAGGAAGGGAAAGAGATGAACGCCATCGCGCTGGTACAGGCGGGGCGCGAAGCGGCGTTGTTCCACCTGTACGGTGCCTTGCTGGGGCTGTGCCATGAAATCGCCGGGTTCTACCGCCTACCCCAGGCCGGTGCGCCGCGTGCAGAAATGATCATGAATCGTGAAGTGCTGGACGCCATGGCGATCCCCGAGTTGGCCGAACTGGTGGAAATGGCCCAGAGCCCCGACAGTTGGGTGGCGCGGCTGCTCAAAGCACATGCGGATATGTTTCAGCCGCCGCGTATTCCCCATGTGCCCAAGGGGGATGTCACCCAGCCGCTGATCGTCGCCGTGGCCTTGGAACAGGATGAGCCCAAGCCTTTGAGCCGCGAAGAGTTGGAAGGCTGGCGCCAGGAGTTGAAGAAGATGGCGCTGCGCTTTCGTGAAGGGCTCAACGAGTGTTGAAGGAGTAAATGAGGGGGCTGGCTGCGCAGCGACGCTGAACCTGTGGCGATGGAGCTTGCTCCCGCGACGGCCGGACGGCCGACGCTTATCTACCTGACGCCCTAGGATCCAAATGTGGGAGCTGGCTTGCCTGCGATGGCGGCCTGACAGGCGACCCTGTTATACCGAGTACATATCCATTCCTGCGGTAACGGCCACTTAGGGTTCCGCCTGACGTGGGGTCACTTTCGAAAAGCGCGAAAGTAACCAAAGCGCTCTTGCCCCACCACTCGGCACCTCGCTTAGGCTCGGTGTGCCCGAACACAGCCTTGAATCCGTGGGCCGCCGCCACGCGCCATCCATGGCGCGGGGCGGCTAACCCGGCGTCCTGCCGGGTTACCCACGAATTCAAGCCTGCGTACGGCCAGCGTGGTTTAACGGGGCGTCTAAAGCCAGATCAAGATCACAAGCAGATCAAGATCAAGAGCGGCTCGCTTCGCATCGTGGTTACCGTTGGCTGCTACAGCTTGCAAAGTTCTGTGATGCCCATGCTGAGATAGAGGCGAGTCAGAAAAGCCCTGAGATAACTGACCCACCGCCATCGCAGGCAAGCCAGCTCCCACATTGATTAGCGTTTTGCCAGGGCACCATTCATCAAGCCGTCAACAAACCTGTCCATATCTCCTGCGAGGCTGGGTGGATGACTGATATAATCCCAGGCCTTTCGTGGAGAACAGACTTTTATGCCAACGTCCTTTCTGGAAATTGTTGAACTGCCTGACGGCCGAATCGAACTGCGCCGGGCGGAGGACGAGGGTTCTCTGGTTATTCTGGATTTCTCCGAAGACGCCAAAGTCTTCCTGCAAGGCCAGCACGTCGAAGTGGCTAAAGCCATGTTGAGCGTGGGTGTGCAGATGGCAGGTCGCCTTGCCGAAGGCGAGCCGGAGAAAGAAGAAGGGCCGCGCGTTCTTCACTGAGTCCTTCGTGAAGGCTGCTTCTGTGGCGCGCCCATCATTACCCCAATCGAATATTCAAACTCTGTGCATCACCCGTGCGCGCAGCGCTGATAAGTTGCTGCTTGGCGCTGGCATTCAGTGGGTTCAACCAGCTCACCACCGTATGGCTACGGCCCAGGCGCAAGGCTTCGCAAGTTAGTTGCTGGGCGCTTTGTGCGCCGCGTGGTTGCAGCAACAGGATACGCTCGCGGTTGAGTCCGGCGTCCCGCAGCCAGGCCTGGGTGAGGCTGGCGGGCGGGGCGATCAATGTCAGCCAGCGGGCGTCCTGATCTTCGCTCAATTCGCGCAGGATAGGTGCCAGCAGGTTCAGGCAGCTCTCAGCCGCACCGCGCAACGACAATTCACTGAACGCCTCAGGTTCGCCGCCCCAGGGGGCTTCGACCGTTTCCTTGAGGATTGGCGCAAGGGGCTGGGCCATGAAGGCCTCGAACAGCGACAGTTGTGTGTGTTGTGGGGTGTGCACGAGCTGCATGATGCCTCCTTTAACGGCGAATGACGCCGACACTCAAGCCTTCGATCACCAGGTCCTGGTCTTTCAGGTTGACTTCGATCGGGGCAAACTCAGGGTTTTCGGCCAGGAGCCAGACCTTGCTGCCTTCGCGCTTGAAGCGTTTGACCGTGACTTCGTCGCCGATACGGGCAACGACGATCTGGCCATTGCGGGCTTCGCGGGTGGTATGCACGGCCAGCAGGTCACCGTCGAAGATGCCCACGTCCTTCATGCTCATGCCGTGCACACGCAACAGGTAGTCGGCACGCGGATGGAAGAAGGTCGGGTTGATGTTGCAGGATTCCTCGACGTGCTGCTGCGCCAGGATCGGCGCACCTGCGGCGACGCGACCGATGATCGGCAATGTCGACTCGTCTGCCTTGGCTTCGAAGCCAGGGATGCGAATACCCCGCGAAGCACCGGGGGTCATCTCGATCGCACCTTTGCGAGCGAGTGCCTTGAGGTGTTCCTCGGCGGCGTTCGGGGACTTGAACCCCAATTCCAGGGCAATCTCCGCACGGGTAGGCGGGTAACCATTGTCATCAAGGCAGCGCTTGATAAAAGCCAGAATCTCAGCTTGGCGTGGCGTCAGTTTTAGCATGTTGATCGCTCTGTCTTTTTATACAGTGACTGGGATTATATACAGTGAACTGCGCTTGGCAATCATCCTTTTTGGCGGCTCCGCTGGACGGTCATCCGTCAGCCGTCCTACAGAGCAGAAGCGGCGCTGCCTACAGAGCTGCGAGGATATGATTAAATAGCGGTGAAACAGATGACCGACCAGCCGCAAAGCGGACCCGCAGGCTTGACAAGACACACTCTGAAACGTATGTTTCAAACAAGTGTTTGTCAGGCGGAGTAGCCATGGCCCAGTCGGAAACCGTTGAACGCATTCTCGATGCTGCCGAGCAATTGTTCGCGGAAAAAGGATTTGCTGAAACTTCATTGCGTCTGATCACCAGCAAGGCTGGGGTCAACCTGGCCGCCGTGAATTACCACTTCGGCTCGAAAAAGGCTCTGATCCAGGCGGTGTTCTCACGCTTTCTGGGCCCGTTCTGCGCAAGCCTCGACCGTGAGCTGGAACGCCGCCAGGCCAAGGCCGATCACAAGCCCAGCCTGGAAGAGCTGCTGGAAATCCTCGTGGAGCAAGCGTTGGTCGTGCAGCCCCGTAGCGGCAACGATTTATCGATCTTCATGCGCCTGCTTGGCCTGGCGTTCAGCCAGAGCCAGGGCCACTTGCGCCGTTATCTGGAAGACATGTACGGCAAGGTGTTCCGCCGCTATATGCTGCTGGTCAACGAAGCGGCGCCGCGTATTCCGCCTATCGAACTGTTCTGGCGTGTGCATTTCATGCTCGGTGCCGCAGCTTTCAGCATGTCGGGTATCAAGGCGTTGCGGGCAATTGCCGAGACCGATTTCGGTGTGAACACGTCCATCGAGCAAGTCATGCGCCTGATGGTGCCGTTCCTTGCCGCTGGCATGCGCGCCGAAACCGGCGTCACCGACCCGGCCATGGCCACCGCCCAGTTGCGCCCGCGCAGTAAAACCGTACCGGTCGCCGCCAAGGTTTGATCGCTGCGGGTGGGCGCGGTCGCTTGCATCCGCTAAGCTAGCCGCCATGCCGATTTCAGCTATTTATTCACAACCCGTCGTCCTTGCCCTGCCTGGTAGGGACCACGGGTTGTGTGCGTTATTTAAGGAAGGTTTATGACTGCTGCCCTGCAAGGTTCTTTGATGGTCGACGTCGCCGGTACCTGGCTCACGGCCGAGGATCGTCATCTGTTGCGCCAACCGGAAGTGGGCGGCCTGATCATTTTTGCGCGCAATATCGAGCACCCGCGTCAGGTTCGCGAATTGAGCGCAGCCATTCGCGCAGTGCGCCCGGACCTGCTGCTGGCTGTGGATCAGGAAGGCGGCCGCGTACAGCGTCTGCGCCAAGGCTTCGTGCGCCTGCCGGCCATGCGTGCGCTGGCGGATAACCCCAACGCTGAATACCTGGCTGAGCAGTGCGGCTGGATCATGGCCACCGAGGTGCTGGCGGTGGGCCTGGACCTGAGTTTTGCCCCCGTGCTGGACCTCGACTACCAACGCAGCGCCGTGGTCGGTACCCGTGCTTTCGAAGGCGACCCCGAGCGCGCTGCCGTGCTCGCGGGTGCCTTTATCCGTGGCATGAACAGCGCCGGCATGGCCGCCACCGGCAAGCACTTCCCTGGCCATGGTTGGGCCGAGGCCGATTCCCACGTCGCCATTCCCAATGACGAGCGCAGCCTGGAGCAGATTCGCGCCAACGACCTGGTGCCTTTCGCACGCCTGAGCAAGCAATTAGCCGCCGTGATGCCGGCGCACGTCATCTACCCGCAGGTCGATGCCCAGCCTGCTGGTTTTTCGCGTCGCTGGTTGCAGGACATCCTGCGCGGTGAGTTGCAGTTTGACGGGGTGATCTTCAGCGATGACCTGTCCATGGCCGGCGCCCATGTGGTCGGCGATGCGGGCAGTCGGATCGAAGCGGCGCTGACCGCTGGTTGTGACATGGGCTTGGTGTGCAATGACCGTGCGGCGGCCGAGCTGGCGCTCAGTGCAGCACAGCGGATGAAGGTCACGCCATCGGCGCGGATTGCGCGTATGCGTGGGCAGGCGGTTGCGTCGACTGATTACAAACAGGATCCGCGTTGGCTGACAGCGCTTACTGCGTTGCGTGATGCGCAGTTGATCGACTGAAAACCGAAGCGCGGCCATCGCAGGCAAGCCAGCTCCCACATTTTGATTTGTGAATACATTCAGGTGTGGGAGCTGGCTTGCTCGCGAAGGCGGCCTAACAGTCAGCGCTTCTCTTGCTTATTGGGCAACGGCGCAAACAACGCTTCAATCTCGTCATTGCCCAACTGCCAATCCCCCGTCGTTCGCCCATCCAGCACGCCCGCAGCCAGATCGGACTTCTCCTTCTGCAAATGCTGGATTTTCTCCTCCACCGTGCCCCGGGCAATCATCTTGTACACGAACACCGGCTTTTCCTGCCCGATGCGGTATGCACGGTCGGTGGCCTGGTTTTCCGTGGCCGGGTTCCACCAGGGGTCATAGTGGATAACCGTGTCGGCTTCGGTCAGGTTCAAGCCGACGCCGCCGGCCTTCAGGCTGATTAAAAAGATCTGCAACTTACCGCTCTGGAAATCCTTCACCGGTGTACGTCGATCCCGGGTCTGGCCGGTCAGCAGGGCGTAGGCAATGCCGCGCTTTTTCAGTTCGGCCTCGATCAGGCTCAGCATCGAGGTGAACTGTGAGAACAGCAGGATCCGGCGGCCTTCGGCAAACAGCTCGTCGAGCATGTCCATCAGGCTGTCGAGCTTGCCCGAGCTGCTACCACGGGCGGGCAGGGTGGCGTCGTTGACCAGGCGCAAGTCGCAGCACACCTGGCGCAGTTTGAGCAGGGCTTCGAGGATGATGATCTGGCTGCGGGCCACGCCCTTGCGGGTGATCTCGTCGCGGACCTTTTTATCCATGGCCAGGCGCATGGTTTCGTACACGTCGCGCTGGGCCTCGTTGAGGTCGACCCAGTGGATGATTTCGGTCTTGGGTGGCAGTTCGGTTGCCACTTGTTCCTTGGTGCGGCGTAGCAGGAAGGGTTTGATCCGACCGTTGAGGTGCTGCAATCGCACCTCGCTGGCACGTTTTTCAATCGGCACGCGGTAATCACGGTTGAAGCTCTTCACGTCGCCCAGCCAACCCGGCAACAGGAAGTGGAACAGCGACCACAGCTCGCCCAAGTGGTTTTCCAAAGGCGTGCC
The DNA here is from genome assembly GCF_058797315.1 of Pseudomonas sp. GW823-FHT02F05. Classification (NCBI taxonomy): domain Bacteria; kingdom Pseudomonadati; phylum Pseudomonadota; class Gammaproteobacteria; order Pseudomonadales; family Pseudomonadaceae; genus Pseudomonas; species Pseudomonas sp. GW823-FHT02F05. The sequence goes on along the minus strand of NZ_JBXAJM010000003.1, from coordinate 151,454 downwards.
GCTCAGGCACAGGCGCTGGCGGGCATTCAGCTCGCGTGCGGCCTGGGCCGCCTTGCTGGACGGGTTCTTGATGTACTGCGCTTCATCCAGGATCAAGACGTGCAGGGGCAGAGCGGCGAGCTGTTCAATGTCCTTGGGCAGCAGGGCGTAGGTGGTCAGCAGCAGGTCGTAGTCATTCAGGTTGGCGAAATGTTTCTTACGTCCTGCGCCATAAAGTGCCTGCACTCTCAGCTGCGGGGTGAAGTGCGCAGCCTCATCGAGCCAATTCGGAATCAGGCTGGTAGGCATCACGACCATGCACGGCCGATCAAGGCGCCCTGCGTTTTTTTCGGTGAGGATGTGCGCCAGGGTCTGCAAGGTTTTGCCCAGGCCCATGTCATCCGCGAGTATCCCACCCACCTCCAGTTGGCGCAGCGACTGCATCCAGCTCAGACCTTCCAGCTGGTAGGGGCGCAAGGTCGCATTCAGACCTTCGGGCGCCACGCAGGTGAAATCCTTGATATCGCGCAGACGCTGGGCGAAGTTGCGGATCTTCTCGCCGCCTTCCCATTGCAGAGGCAGGTCTTCCAGCGGGTTGAGGCGTATGGCGTCGGCCCTGGCCAAGCGCAGCGCGGTGGTGCCGGCTTCCTGCAGGTAAAACTCGCCGAGGGTTGCCAGCACCGGCTTCAAGCGGCCGTAGGGCAGCGCCACTTGCAGCGGGCCGTGGCCGTTGGGCAGGCCGGGGATGTTCACCAGGATCAGCTCTTCATCGCGGCGCCGCGCCAGTTTCTCCGGGTTGAGGATCTCGGTATGAGAGCGCATCAGGTTCAGCAGGATCGGCAGCAGGCTCAAGCGTTCGCCGTTGACGATGATGCCCAGCTCCAGATCGAACCAATCGCGTTCCGGCCCTTCATCGACTGTGGCATACCAGTCATCGACGGGGCTCAGGTCAAAGCCGAAGTCTTCATCGATCTGCAGTTCCCAGCCCTCGGCACGCAAGGTCGGCGACACATTGAGGGTGAAGTTCAGCCAGGCACTGTCATTGACCATCTCGAACAGCTCGCCGGCACTTTCCGGCAGGGCCTTGCTCTGGCGCGTGGCGATCTTGAAGCCAAGCAGGCGCAGGTGTTCGCGATAGGCCTGCTCTTGCTCGGGTTGGCGCTTGATCCGCAGGCTCTGCGTCTCCTGGCGCACAATGATGTCGGCATTTTTTTGCCCGCTGACATAGTTGCCCAGGTAGTTGAACGACAGCGCCGCACGGTGCTGGATATAGCGCTGCATCTTGCCGTTGCGCGGCTCGAACGCGCTGAATTCCACGCTGGCCAGCCACAGGCGTGGCACCGGCTGCACTTCGTCCATCACCACCTGCGGCAGGACAACGCGGTTATCGAGCACGGCCTGGAGTTTTTCCAGCAGTTGCGCATCCTGGGCCGCTGCCGGGTAGGCCAGGGTTTCCTGAACCTTGAGCAGCACCGCCGCGATGTGTTTGCAGTTGGTGTGCACCGGGCACGTGCAGCGGCTGTCCACCAGGATCAGCAGGCCCTTGGCCGATTCGCGCAGTGAGATGGTCTGGCGGTAAACATTACCGCCCGAGCCTTCGCAACTGGCGGTGATGGTGCTGTCGCCGCATTCGACGATGCGCACGCGGTTCTCCAGGGCGTAGCGCCGCCCGCGTTCGAGGCTTTGCTCTTTGAAGCGATTGGCCCACGAAGGGGCCAGGGGTTTGGTCAACGACGACGTCAGGGGCATGGCGCGCAATCAGTCCTGAAGGTCGGGCGGTGGTGCGCTGGGTGGCTTGGCGGTCAGCGAGGTGATCTTGATCAGCAGCGCCAGGTGGCCGCCGTCCAGGTAGTTGAGCTGGTTGTTCTTGGTGCGCACGTCTTTCTGGCTCAAGTGTTCGCTGGTGATCACGCTGCCGTTGTCGTCGAACTGGTTGATCCAGAAATCCGCGTCGATATCGGTAAAGCGCCCCAGTTGCAGGCTCAACACCCCTTCGATAGGGAACTGGCCGAACTGCTCCTGACCGTCGGTGATCGCCACCTTCACCGCTTGCTCGCCCAGCTTCTGTTCCCAGGCCTTGTGGGCGAGCACCGTGTAGTTGGTGTCGGCGCGCAGCTTGTCGACGATATTGCCCAGGCGCGGCGGGCTCATCCGCTCACCCAGGCGCGGCGCTCCGGCATCCCAGTTTTCCGGCGCGGCGCGGCTACTGATCACCGGTTCTGCATTCTGGCGCACCAGGATCATTTCCACCTGATACAGGCTGTCGGCAAAGGCCGAAGGTGCGAGTACCACCAACAACAGGCTCAAAATGCGGAACACGCGCATGGGGGCGTCCTTAAACGGATTTCGGAATGAGGCGTTCAAACAGCGCCTCCAAGGTGTTGAAGCGTTCTTCGGCACGTTCCATCGGCACCATGAACTTGAACAGCGTAGCCCCTTCGAACTTGTAGCGGTTGGGCTGGCCCTGGATCAGCTTGATCAGCACCAACGGGTCGACCGGTGTCTGCGCTTCGAATTCGATACGCCCGCCTTGCGGCCCGGCGTCGACTTTCTTGATGCCCAACTGCTCGGCCTGCAACTTGAGCAGGGTCAGGCGCACCAGGTTCTTGGTCGGTTCCGGCAACAGGCCGAAACGGTCGATCATCTCTACCTGCAAGTCCTTGAGGCCTTCTTCGTCGGCCGCCGAGGCAATGCGCTTGTACAGGATCAACCGTGCATGCACATCCGGCAGGTAGTCTTCGGGAATCAACGCCGGCAAGCGCAGGTTGATCTCCGGGCCGCCGCCCAAGGGTTGGTCGAGGTTAGGTTGTTCGCCTTTGCGGATGGCTTTTACCGCGCGTTCAAGCATCTCCATATACAGCGTGAAACCCACCGCCTGGATCTGCCCGCTCTGGCCGTCGCCGAGCAATTCACCGGCACCCCGGATTTCCAGGTCATTGGTGGCCAATACAAAGCCGGCCCCGAGGTCCTGGGTATTGGCGATCGCTTCCAGGCGTTTTTCCGCATCGGAAGTGATCTGCTGGCGCGGCGGTGTGAGCAGGTAGGCATAGGCCTGGTGGTGACTGCGCCCGACGCGACCGCGCAATTGGTGCAGCTGCGCCAGGCCGAACTTGTCGGCACGCTCGATGATGATCGTGTTGGCGCTCGGCACGTCGATGCCGGTCTCAATGATGGTCGAGGCGATCAGCACGTTGAAGCGCTTGTGGTAGAAGTCGCTCATCACCTGTTCGAGTTCGCGCTCGCGCATCTGCCCGTGGCCGATGGCGATACGGGCCTCAGGTACCAGTTCGGCGAGGTCGGCGGCGCATTTCTCGATGGTTTTCACATCGTTGTGCAGGTAATACACCTGGCCGCCGCGCAGCAGTTCGCGCAGCAGGGCTTCCTTGACCGTGCTCTTGTTCTGCTCCATCACGAAGGTGCGCACCGACAGGCGACGCGCCGGTGGCGTGGCGATGATCGACAGGTCGCGCATGCCCGACACCGCCATGTTCAGCGTGCGCGGAATTGGCGTGGCGGTGAGGGTGAGGATATCGACTTCACTGCGCAGGGCCTTGAGCTGTTCTTTCTGGCGCACACCAAAGCGGTGTTCTTCGTCGATGATCACCAGGCCCAGGTTCTTGATCTTCACATCGTCCGACAGCAGCTTGTGAGTACCGATGACGATGTCGATTTTGCCCTCGGCCAGATCGGCGACGGCGGCATTCACTTCCTTGGCGGACTTGAAGCGGCTCATCACCTCCACGGTCACCGGCCAGTCGGCAAAGCGGTCGCGGAAGCTGTTGTAGTGCTGCTGGGCAAGCAGGGTGGTTGGCACCAGGATCGCCACCTGGCGACCGCCGTGCACCGCAATAAAGGCAGCGCGCATCGCCACTTCGGTCTTGCCGAAGCCCACGTCGCCACACACCAGGCGGTCCATCGGCTTGGGCGCGAGCATGTCGGCGCGCACCGCTTCGATGGTGGTTTGCTGGTCCGGGGTTTCTTCGAAGGCGAAGCCGGCGCTGAAAGTGGCGTAGTCGGCTTTCGGGTCGGCGAAGGCATAACCTTCGCGGGCAGCACGGCGGGCATAGATGTCGAGCAGTTCGGCGGCCACGTCGCGCACCTGTTCGGCGGCCTTGCGCTTGGCTTTCTGCCAGGTCTCGGAGCCCAGGCGGTGCAACGGCGCCAAGGCGTCGTCGCTGCCGGTGTAGCGGGCGATCAGGTGCAGGTTGGCCACCGGCACGTAGAGCTTGGCGCCCTCGGCGTATTCCATGGTGAGGAATTCGGCGGCCTGGTTGTCGATCTCCAGAGTCTGCAAGCCCAGGTAGCGGCCTACACCGTGGTCGATATGCACCACCGGCGCGCCTTCGCGCAGCTCGGTGAGGTTCTTGATCACCGCGTCGTTGTTGGCATCGGCGCGTTTTTCCCGGCGCCTGCGCTGCATCACGCGCTGGCCGAACAGCGGGCTTTCGGCGATCAAGGCCAGCGCCGGGTCATCCAGCTGCAGCCCTTCGTCCAGCGGCGCGATGGTGATTGCCAGGCGTTCTTTGCTGGCGACAAAATCCGGCCAGCTGTCGACGGTTTTTGGCCGCAGCTTCAGGCGTTCCAACAGCTCCAGCAGCACTTCGCGACGCCCGGCGGATTCGGCGGTAAACAGCACGCGGCCCGGGAAGTCACCGAGGAAGTTAGACAGCGCCTCCAGCGGTTGCGTGGCTTTGGCCTGGATCGCCAGATCGGGCAACGCGCTCGCCGGGAAACGCTCGCGGCCGCTGCCGGCGTCCACGTCCTGCTGGCTGGCGACCACACGCGGCCAGTTTTTCAGGCGCGCGAAGCAGTCTTCAACTGGCAGGAACAGTTCAGCGGGCGGCAGTAAAGGCCGTGATGGATCGACGCGGCGTTCTTCGTAGCGGTTGCGCACATCGTTCCAGAAGTTTTCCGCCGCCTGTTCGATACCCGGCAGGGAGAACACCTGGGTGTCCTGCGGCAGGTAGTCGAAGAGGGTGGAGGTTTCGTCGAAGAACAACGGCAGGTAGTACTCGATACCGGCAGGTGTAATCCCGCTGCTCAAGTCCTGGAAGATCGGGCAGCGACGGAAGTCCACATCGAAGCGCTCACGAAAGCGCGCCTTGAAGCGTGTTACCGCGTCTTTTTGCAACGGGAATTCCCGCGCCGGCAGCAGCTTGATCGAGTCGACCTTGTCGATGGAACGCTGGTTCTCCGGATCGAAGGTGCGCAGCGTCTCGATCTCGTCATCGAACAGGTCGATGCGGTACGGCAACTTGCTGCCCATCGGGAACAGGTCGATCAAAGCGCCGCGCACCGCGAACTCACCGTGCTCGTACACCGTGTCGACGCAGCGGTAGCCGCTGGCTTCCAGGCGCGTGCGCATCTGCTCGACGTCGAGCTTCTGGCCCACGTCCAGCACCAGGCTGCTGCCGAGCAGGAACTTGGTCGGTGCCAGGCGGTGCAGGGCGGTGGTGATCGGCACCACCAGCACGCCGTGGGCCAGTTCGGGCAAGCGGTACAGGCTGGCGATGCGCTGGGAGATGATGTCCTGGTGCGGCGAGAACAGGTCGTAGGGCAGGGTTTCCCAGTCGGGAAAATGCAGCACCGGCAAATCCGGGGCGAAGAAGCTCAGCTCCTGCTCCAACCGTTCGGCACTTTGGCTGTCGGCGGTGAGCAGCAGGGTAAAGCGCTTGGCTGCGCTGGCAGCCTCGGCTATGGCCAGGCTCAGGGCGGCACCGGGCAGGTTGCCCCAGTGCTGTTTACCTGCCGCGGCAGGGAGTAACGGTAGACGCAGAACGGGCACGGAAGGTTGAGCTCCAAGCGTTGCGACAAAGTCGGTAATTGTAACGGCCCCAGGTGCCGCCTGTCAGTTGCTGACTGTGCCTATTACGGTTTGCAGGAAATGTAGTGGCTAAGACAAACAATGGCGGGTTTTGACTCAATATGTAGTGCCAAAAAGCGCGAATGTTTAGGAGAGTTACGGATAAGTCGGCCTGCTCGCCAAACTAGTGGCCTTCTGGAACCCGCGTGTTTCCTGGGCTGTAGCGCGGTGGTATTTTTTTGCAAGGGCTTTTTGTTGCCCTTCGCGCATTGCTCAACGCTCAGTCGGGCGACATAATGTAGCCCCTTTTTTCTGCCCCTACATGTGGAAGGTTCCCGTGACTCAGAAGCCCGACCAGTGTCTTGGTGAATGGATCGACCGTGAAGCACTCGCTGAAGCGATGATTCCGCTTATCGGTCAGCTGTACCGCAATAACAATGTGGTGAGCTCGATCTATGGCCGCAGCCTGATCAACCAGTCTGTCATCGCGATTCTCAAAGCGCACCGCTTTGCACGCCATCGCTCCGCCGACGACAGCGAACTCTCCGTCCACGAAACATTCCCACTGCTCAAAGCCATGAGCGAGCTCAAGCTCGGCGCGGCTTCGGTAGACCTGGGCAAGTTGGCCTACAAATTCCGTAAAGAAGGTGCCGGCCGCACTGCCGAGCAGTTCGTACGTGAAGAAATGGCCGATGTGGTTGGCCAGCAAAACGCTGCCGCCCGCAAAGGCACCGATGTGGTGTTGTACGGCTTTGGCCGTATCGGCCGCCTGCTGGCGCGCATCCTGATCGAGAAAACCGGTGGCGGCGACGGCCTGCGCCTGCGTGCCATCGTGGTGCGCAAAGGCGCCGAGAACGACCTGACCAAGCGCGCCAGCCTGCTGCGTCGCGATTCGGTACACGGCTCGTTCAATGGCACCATCACCATTGACGAAGAAAACAACACCATCACCGCCAACGGTAACCTGATCCAGGTGATCTACGCGAAGAACCCGACCGAGGTGGATTACACCCAGTACGGCATCCAGAACGCCCTGCTTGTGGACAACACCGGCGTATGGCGTGATGCCGAGGGCCTGGGCCAGCACCTGGCTTGCCCGGGTGTCGACCGCGTTGTGCTGACCGCGCCTGGCAAGGGCAAGCTCAAGAACATCGTGCACGGCATCAACCACGCTGAAATCACCGCTGACGACAAGATCGTGTCCGCCGCTTCCTGCACCACCAACGCCATCGTGCCGGTGCTCAAGGCTGTGAATGACAAGTTCGGCATCGTTAACGGCCACGTTGAAACCGTTCACTCGTACACCAACGACCAGAACCTGATCGACAACTTCCACAAAGGCGATCGCCGTGGCCGTAGCGCCGCGTTGAACATGGTGATCACCGAGACCGGTGCTGCCACGGCCGCTGCCAAGGCTCTGCCTGAGCTGGCCGGCAAGCTGACCGGTAACGCGATCCGCGTACCGACGCCGAACGTGTCGATGGCCATTCTCAACCTCAACCTTGAGAAAGCCGCCACCCGCGAAGAGATGAACGAGTACCTGCGCTACATGGCGCTGCACTCCGACCTGCATAAGCAGATCGACTTCGTCAATTCCCAGGAAGTGGTCTCCACCGACTTCGTTGGCTCGCGCCATGCTGGTGTGGTGGACGCCGAAGCGACCATCACCCAGGACAACCGTGTTGTGCTGTACGTGTGGTACGACAACGAGTTCGGCTACAGCTGCCAGGTGGTTCGCGTGATGGAAGACATGGCTGGGGTCAACCCGCCTGCGTTTCCGCGCTAAGCCTTTGCGCTGAATGAAGAAGCCCCGACTGGTTCGGGGCTTTTTTATGGCCGTGGGTTTTGTGGTGTCTGGGAGGGCCTTATCGCAGGCAAGCCAGCTCCCACAGTTGAACTGCATTTACCTGTGGGAGCTGGCTTGCCTGCGATGACGATGGAACCGTCCACGCCGCCATCACTTGAATAGCGTGTTGCGCAAACTGTCCGACAGCCCTTTGGGCGCCAGCCAGATACCCAGGTAGGCCTTCGCTAACTCAGCATCCGGGCTGCTGAACACCACCTGCCCATTAATTTCCAGACTCAACCCGCGCCCCGGACGAAAATCCAGGGCATAGCGATCACCGCTGCGAATATCCCGAAAGCGCGCGTGCAGCTTGGCTATCTCTGGGTTCAACCCGGCATTGGCTTGCTGGCGCTCCAAGGTGACGGTGACCGCCTTGATCACATCATCGCGGTCAATGTCGCGAAAGTAATACAGCGCCAGGCGCACAGCCTTCTGCTGGTCCCAGGCCTGCTTTGCCGGCAGGTCAGCGGCTGCATACAGCGCGGCGGCATACACATCCGCCCAGAGATAGTTGAACACCGCCTGGTTTTTCAGGGCCAGCCCCTCGACCTGTGCGGGGAAGCTTGCCTGCTTGAGCCGCTGTGCGTCGTTGGCGTGCGCCGTGAGCGACACCATCAGCATCAAACAGAAAAATAGTTGTCGCATAATGGCTCATCCTGAATTCGGCGCTGGTTTGCGTCCTGTAGTATGGCAACACTGGCCTACGACGCGACCAAGGGTTAATGTTCGCGGCGCTCGGCCTTCTATAGACTGTGCCCCGGTTCACACACTTGAGCCAAATTGTCCTTCATGCACGCTGGCCGCGGCATGATTTAGCCCGGCGTCCAACCGTACGCCTGGCCTGTTCTGAGGAGTACGCATGGCTGTCTACAACTACGACGTGGTGGTACTGGGTTCCGGCCCAGCTGGAGAAGGTGCGGCGATGAACGCTGCCAAAGCAGGGCGCAAGGTGGCGATGGTCGATAGCCGTCGCCAGGTCGGCGGTAACTGCACCCACCTGGGTACCATCCCGTCCAAGGCGTTGCGTCACTCGGTACGGCAGATCATGCAGTTCAATACCAACCCGATGTTCCGGGCCATTGGTGAGCCGCGCTGGTTCTCGTTCCCGGACGTACTGAAAAGCGCTGAAAAAGTCATCTCCAAGCAAGTCGCCTCGCGTACCGGCTACTACGCCCGTAACCGCGTCGACCTGTTCTTCGGCACCGGCAGTTTTGCCGATGAGCAAACCGTCGAAGTGGTCTGCGCCAATGGCGTGGTCGAGAAGCTGGTGGCCAAGCACATCATCATCGCCACCGGTTCGCGCCCGTATCGCCCGGCGGATATCGATTTCCACCACCCGCGTATCTACGATAGCGACACCATCCTGAGCCTGGGCCATACCCCGCGCAAGCTGATCATCTACGGCGCCGGCGTGATCGGCTGTGAATACGCCTCTATCTTCAGTGGCCTGGGTGTACTGGTCGAGCTGGTGGACAACCGCGACCAGTTGCTCAGCTTCCTCGACTCGGAAATCTCCCAGGCGTTGAGCTACCACTTCAGCAACAACAACATCACCGTGCGCCACAACGAAGAGTACGAGCGGGTCGAAGGCCTGGACAATGGGGTGATCCTGCACCTCAAGTCCGGCAAGAAGATCAAGGCCGACGCCTTGCTGTGGTGCAACGGCCGTACCGGCAACACCGACAAGCTGGGCATGGAAAACATCGGGGTCAAGGTCAACAGCCGTGGCCAGATCGAAGTGGATGAGAACTACCGCACCTGCGTGCCGAACATCTACGGCGCCGGTGACGTGATCGGCTGGCCAAGCCTGGCCAGTGCCGCCCATGACCAGGGCCGCTCGGCCGCTGGCAGCATTGTCGACAATGGCAGCTGGCGCTACGTGAACGACGTGCCGACCGGGATCTACACGATTCCCGAGATCAGCTCGATCGGCAAGAACGAGCACGAACTGACCAAGGCCAAGGTGCCTTACGAAGTGGGCAAGGCGTTCTTCAAGAGCATGGCGCGTGCGCAGATTGCCGGTGAGCCGCAAGGCATGCTGAAAATCCTGTTCCACCGCGAAACCCTGGAAGTACTCGGCGTGCATTGCTTCGGCTACCAGGCCTCGGAGATCGTGCACATCGGCCAGGCGATCATGAACCAGCCAGGTGAGCAAAATACCCTCAAGTATTTCGTCAACACCACCTTCAACTACCCGACCATGGCCGAAGCCTATCGGGTAGCGGCCTACGACGGCCTCAACCGGCTTTTTTGAGCGGCTCCGGCCGGTGGCCTGAGCCGGCCGGGGAGACCGATTTCAGTAATTCCCGAGAGTGGCAGTGGCCAAACCGGGAAAGTCTGTAATCAGGCTATCTACGCCGAAGTCGGCGAGCCTGCGCATCAGCGCAGGTTCGTTGACTGTCCACACGGACACATGCAAGCCCTGGCGCTGGGCTTTTTCCAGCCGCTCGGGGGTGCACAGCGTCCAGTTCAATGCCAAATACTCACAGCCGTAGTTCTGCGCGACCTTCAGCGGGTCGAGCCAGGCATATTCGGCGACCAGTCCGCGTGACAGGTCCGGGGTGAGTTCCACGGCGGCCTTGAGCACTTCCCGCGAGCTTGACGTGACCGTGACCTTGTCCATCAAGCCAAAGCGCACAGCCATTTCGCGAATCGCCAGCACAGTGGTTGCGGCACGGGTGCGCGAGGCGCTTTTGACTTCCAGTTGCCAGTGATCGAAGTCGCACTGTTCGAACAACTCCTCCAGGCGTGGAATCGGGCAGGGGCTTACCCAGCCTGGGCCGCCTTTGCGCGCGTCCATCTTGACCAAATCAGCCGCCGAGTACTCGACGACCTTGCCGCGCCGGTCGGTGGTGCGCTTGAGGGTCGGGTCGTGGATGACCATCAACTCGCCGTCCATGGACAGGTGCAAGTCCAGTTCGCAACGACGTACGCCGTGTTTGAGACATTCCTGAAAACTGGTCAGGGTATTTTCCGGTGCTTCGCCTTTGGCACCGCGGTGGCCGTAAATCAGGGTCACAGTTGCTCCTTTGCGCCAGGATGGCTGGCGTCGTGAATACGCATTCAGAGGTCTTCGCTTTGTTCTCGCGCCAGGCGGCGTTCCTGGGCCTGTTTCTGCAGGATATAGCGCGCCAGCAGTTGGCGTTGGGCGTCGGTCATGGACTCGAACTCCGTGCCCACATCAAAGCCGTCGCCCTTGGGGTCGCAATGGGTCACCCGCGCGCGCAGCAACAGGCCGAGCGCCTGGGGCATCAGCACCAGCTTGACCGCCAGGTGAGTGTCGGCGGCCAGCGGTGTCGGGTGCTGGAAGTCGATGCCGCCCTCGGAGAGGATCACCGGTTGCGGCGCACCCACCTCGTTCAGCAAACCGCGAGCCATGACCTGGCTGAGCAGATCCAGGCGTTTGTTCTGCACTTTGAGGAAGGCCGCCAGGCTGCGGTCTTTCTCGCTGATCTGGCGCAGCAGGTGCTGGGCTTCGAATTCGCTCAAGTGCAGCTCGCTGAGCAGATTGAACAGCGGTGAATCATCCAGCAACACTTCCTTGCTCGCCGCGTCGGGGCCCGACAGGGGTTTGATTTGAAGTGCGATCATGTCGTCGATACGGTAGTATTCGCGGCGCTCTTCTTCATCTAATGTCGACATGGCGAACCCCAGGTAACGGTAATGGTCTGAGTGTAAAGCTGCTGACCAGACCCCGCCACCGGGACGTCTTCTTTTCCTCCGAACAAGCCCCGACATGTTCAGACCTCTCTTCGTATTTATCGGCACGCGTTATACCCGTGCAAAGCGTCGCAATCATTTTGTGTCGTTCATTTCCTTGACCTCGATGATCGGTCTCGCCCTGGGCGTGGTCGTGATGATCGTGGTGCTGTCGGTGATGAATGGCTTCGATCATGAGATGCGCACCCGCGTGCTGGGCATGGTGCCCCACGCGACCATCGAGGGCGATGCGCCCATCAACGACTGGCAAAGCCTGGCCGCCAAGGTCCAGCAGAACCCCAAGGTGGTGGCGGTAGCGCCGTTTACCCAGATGCAGGGGTTGCTGACCAATGACGGCAAAGTGCAGAAGATCCTGCTCAACGGCATCGACCCGGCCCAGGAGCGCAACGTCTCGATCATCGACAAGTTCATGCTGCAAGGTAAGCTCGACGAGCTGTCGCCGGGCAGCTTTGGCATCGTCATCGGTGACAAGGCCGCGGCCAAGCTGGGCGTAGAGGTTGGCGACAAGCTGACCTTCGTCGCCCCGGAAGTCACCGTGACCCCGGCCGGCATGTTCCCGCGCATGAAGCGCTTTACCGTGGTGGGCACCTTCCACGTCGGCGCTGGCGAGATCGACGGTTACATCGGCCTGACCAATCTCACCGACCTGGCCCGCCTGCATCGCTGGCAGCCCGACCAGGTGCAGGGCCTGCGCCTGAAATTCAACGACCTGTTCGATGCGCCGCGCGGCGCCTGGGAAATTGCCCAGCACCTGGGTGAAACCGAGTACTACGCTCGCGACTGGACCCGCACCCACGGCAACCTGTATCAGGCCATCCGCATGGAAAAAGCCATGATCGGCCTGTTGTTGTTGCTGATCGTCGCCGTGGCGGCCTTCAACATCATCTCCACGCTGGTGATGGTGGTGAACGACAAGAAGGGCGACATCGCCATCCTGCGTACGTTGGGCGCCACGCCGGGGCAGATCATGGCGATCTTCATGGTGCAGGGCACCGTGATCGGCGTGGTCGGCACCTTGATCGGCACGGCGGTGGGCATTCTGGCCGCGCTGAACGTCAGCGCCGCCATCGCCCTGCTTGAAAAGGTGATCGGCCACAAGTTTCTCAACGCCGACGTCTACTTCATCGATTACTTGCCGTCCCAGGTGCAACCCCAGGACGTGCTGATGGTGGGCGGCGCTGCGTTGGTCCTGAGCTTCCTTGCCACCCTGTATCCAGCCTGGCGCGCGGCACGTACCCAGCCAGCACAGGCATTACGTTATGAGTGAATCGGGCATGAGTGAAAAAGCAATCCTGAGCTGCCGCAACCTGGGCAAATCCTACGAGGAAGGCCCGGAGTCGGTGGTGGTGCTGTCCAACCTGCAGCTTGAACTGCACCCTGGCGAGCGTGTGGCGATCGTCGGCAGTTCCGGTTCCGGCAAGAGTACCTTGCTCAACCTGCTGGGCGGCCTCGATACGCCGTCCCAGGGCAGCGTATGGCTGGCCGGTGAAGAACTGTCGGCGTTGAATGAAAAGGCCCGCGGCCAACTGCGCAATCGCTCGTTGGGCTTTGTGTACCAGTTCCACCACTTGCTGCCGGAATTCACCGCCCTGGAAAACGTGTGCATGCCGCTGTTGATCGGCAAGACCGCGATTCCTGAAGCGCGTCAGCGTGCCACGGCCTTGCTCGAGCGCGTCGGCCTGGGTCATCGCCTGGAGCACAAGCCGGCGGAGTTGTCCGGTGGTGAGCGCCAGCGCGTGGCGATTGCCCGTGCCCTGGTGAACAACCCGGGCCTGGTGATGCTCGACGAGCCGACCGGCAACCTCGACTCCCACACCGCCCAGGGCATCAAGGACTTGATGCTGGAGTTGAGCACCCAGATGCGCACCGCGTTCCTGGTGGTGACCCATGACATGAGCATGGCCCGGCAGATGGACCGCGTACTGCATTTGCAGGAAGGTCATCTGGTCGCTATCTGACCTGTTGCAAGCCCGGTTTTTTGAGGCCGGGCTTTTTCATTTTTCCAACGGTGCCCGCGAATGTTCAGACCGTTATCGATTTTTATCGGCACGCGCTATACCCGCGCCAAGCGCCGCAACCGTTTTGTCTCGTTTATCTCGATGACCTCGATGATCGGCCTCGCCCTGGGCGTACTGGCGATGATCGTAGTGCTTTCGGTGATGAACGGCTTTCAGCGTGAAATGAGCTCACGCATCCTCGGCATGGTGCCCCACGCCACCATCGTCGGCGTAAAGCCGATTGATGATTGGCAGCCGGTGGCAGCGGCCGCGATGAAGAATCCGCAAGTCACCGCCGCTGTGCCCTTCACCCAGATGGATGGCATGTTTTCCTATAAGGGCGCGATGCAGCCCATCGAGATCAGCGGCGTCGACCCGGCCCAGGAAGGCGAGGTGTCGATCGTGGCCCAGCACATCGTGCGCGGCAAACTCGACGACCTCAAACCTGGCGAGTTCGGTGTGGTGGTCGGTGATATCACTGCGCGGCGTTTTCGCCTGAACGTGGGCGACAAGCTGACCCTGATCGTGCCGGAGCTCAGCAGCGCCCCGGGCGGTATCACCCCGCGCATGCAGCGCCTGAATGTGGTGGGCATCTTCAAGGTCGGCGCCGAACTGGATGGCTCCATGGCCCTGATCCACATGGCCGATGCCGCTGAAATCCAGCATTGGCAGCCCAACCAGGTGCAAAGCGTGCGCCTGGCGGTGAAGGACCTGTATGCAGCGCCCAAAGTCTCGGCAGATATCGCCGCCAGCCTGGGCGCGGCTTACAAGGCGGATGACTGGACCCACACCCAGGGCAGCCTGTTCAGCGCGATGAAAATGGAAAAGACCATGATCGGCCTGCTGCTGCTGATGATCGTCGCCGTGGCCGCGTTCAACATCATCGCCACCTTGATCATGGTGGTGAACGACAAGGGCGCGGACATCGCCATCCTGCGTACCATCGGCGCCACACCTCGGCAGATTATGGCGATCTTCATGGTGCAGGGTACCGTGATTGGTGTGGTCGGCACCTTGATCGGCGGCGTGCTGGGGGTGATTGCGGCGCTGAACGTGAGTGAGCTGGTGGGCTGGCTGGAGCGGGTGAGCGGGCAGCATATCTTCAGCTCGGATGTGTACTTTGTCAGCAACCTGCCTTCGGAGCTGCAAGGTGGGGATGTGTTGCTGATTTGCTCGGCGGGGTTTGTGTTGAGCTTCTTGGCGACGATTTACCCGGCGTATCGGGCGGCGAAGATTGAGCCGGCGCATGCGCTCAGGTATTCGTAACCTGATCGTCTGATCGTTCCCACGCTCCGCGTGGGAATGCCTCACCGGACGCTCCGCGTCCGCTGTTGGGACGCAGAGCGTCCCTGAATGCATTCCCATGCAGAGCGTGGGAACGATCAGCAGTCGCCATTGGGCAACTTGATCACAAACCTTGTCCAGCCCGCCTGCGACTCACAATAAATCCTCCCGCCATGCGCGCGTACAATCGACTGGGTAATCGCCAACCCCAGCCCCGCATGTTCACTGCTGCCTGCGCGCCTCGACGGGTCGGCTCGGTAGAACCGGTCAAACAGCCTCGGCAGTAACGACGCAGGAATGCCTTCCCCGCTGTTCTCAACCGTCAGTGTCACGCCACTCTCGATCCGCACCCGCACTTCACCGCCCGGTGGGGTAAACCGCAGCGCGTTATCCAGCAGATTCGACAAGGCCCGACGCAACATACCGCGATCGCCCATCGTCTGGGCGGTGCCTTCGCGCACCAGCGTCACCTGTGCGTCCTCCGCCAGCAGGGTAAAGAACTCCAACAGTGCGTCGACCTCATCGCCCAAATCCAGAGCTTCTCGGCTGGGCATCAGCAAGCCGTGGTCAGCTTTGGCCAGGTACAGCATGTCGTTGACCAGTTGCGCCATCCATTGCAGCTCTTCCAGGTTGCTGTGCAGCGCCTCGCGGTAATCCTCCAGCGGGCGTGGCTGGGTGAGGATGACTTGGGTCTGGGTCAGCAAGTTGGACAGCGGTGTGCGCAGTTCGTGGGCAATATCTGCGCTGAAGGCGGACAGGCGCTGGAACGCATCATCGAGGCGGGCCAGCATGGCGTTGACGGCCTGGGCCAGTTCCGCGAGCTCCACCGGCATTTGTTCTTGGGGTAAGCGTTGCGTGAGGGAGTGGGCGGAGACACTGGCGGCCACTTCGCCCATGCGCCGCAGCGGTCGCAAGCCACTGCGCGCAGCCCAGGCGCCGAGCAGGGCAGTGGCCAGGGCCGAGAGGCCGACGGTCAGCCAGATCAAGCGTTGCATGCGTTGCAGAAAGTGCTGGTGGTGGGTGATGTCGAGGATCAGGGTCAGTTGTGGCGAATCCAGTTGGCTGGGCGTCAAGGGCGCGATGAATACGCGATAGTCGGTGCCTGCGTATTGCAGGCTGTGCAGGCCGGGTGCTTGGGGCAAGGGAAGGTGTGGCGCGCCGTCCAGCCAACGTTGCCCAGCTCCGGTGATGCGCAAGGCGAGGTCGGGCTGGTGATCGAGTTCGGCGCGCAGTTGAGGGGTTCGCCGGGCGAGGTCTTCCGGTGAGGCGACACCCTGCAAGGTGCTGCGCAGGGCCACCAGTTTGCTTTCGAGCTGTTGCTGGTCCAGCTCCATGAAATGCGCCTCGCTGGCCCGGTTGAACAACACCCCGGCGATCAACGAGACCACCGCCGTGCAGGCGGCAAACAGCAGCGCCAGGCGGCTGGTCAGGGACAGGCGCTTGATCACGTGAACCGTTCCTCCAACACGTAACCCATGCCGCGCACGGTGTGGATCAGCTTATTGGGGAAATTGTCGTCGACTTTCAGGCGCAGGCGGCGAATGGCGACTTCGATGATGTTGGTGTCGCTGTCGAAATTCATGTCCCACACCTGGGAGGCGATCAGCGTCTTGGGCAGCACTTCGCCCTGGCGGCGTAGCAGCAGCTCCAGCAAGGCGAACTCCTTGGCGGTGAGGTCGATGCGCTGGCCGCTGCGCTCGACACGGCGGCGGATCAAGTCCAGGCTCAGGTCGGCCAGTTGCAGCGTGGTCTCCTGCGGCATGCTGCTGCCACGGCGCAACAAGGTGCGCACCCGCGCCAGCAGTTCGGAAAACGCGAAGGGTTTGACCAGGTAATCGTCGGCGCCCAGCTCCAGGCCATGTACTCGGTCTTCTACGGCATCGCGAGCGGTGAGGAACAGCACCGGGATGTCCAGGCCGGCACTGCGCACCGCCTGCAGGATTTGCCAGCCATCGCGGCCGGGCAGCATCACATCGAGGATCAATAAGTCATAGTCGCCCGTCAGCGCCAAGTGCTGGCCACTGGTGCCGTCGGCCACCAGTTCGGTGGTAAAGCCTGCTTCGGCCAGGCCCTGGCGCAGGTAGTGACCGGTTTTGGGTTGGTCTTCGACGATCAGCAGTTTCATATCGGGCTCTTGATAGGGGCTATGTAGGAGCGAGCTTGCTCGCGAAAAACGCCAACGGTAACGCGGGCTGTCAGGCTTGACGCGTAGTGCTTAAGCCCTTCGCGAGCAAGCTCGCTCCTACAAAAAACATTGGGCTTTATACCGTGCTCGTCAGGGGATGGGCGCAAGCTGACAAAGTTGTAATCTAGCAGTCAGCTGGCTGGCAGCGAGGCCATCTTAAAGTGTTGCCCAAGCTGGATACCTAATTTGGAGAGTGAAAGATGGCGTTGCGTACACCTCTGTTATTGGCAGGCTGCCTGCTGGCGTTGAGTTTCAATGCCCTGGCAGATGCGACTCACACCTACGCGTTCGGCCAGCCGGCCCCGGCGGATAAAGCCACGCGCACCGTTGAAGTCACGCTGCGGGACATTGCCTTTGAGCCCAAGTCCCTGGACGTCAAGGCCGGTGAAACCGTGCGCTTTGTGCTGGTCAACAAAGGCCAGTTGCTGCATGAGTTCAACCTGGGAGACGCGGCCATGCATGCCGCCCACCAGAAAGAGATGTTGCAGATGCAAGCCAGTGGCATGCTCACCGCCACCGGCATGGGCAAGATGGATCACAGCGCCATGGGCCACGGCGACATGGGCGGCATGAAGCACGACGATCCCAACAGTGTGTTGGTGGAGCCGGGCAAGACGGCCGAACTGACCTGGACGTTCAAGCAGGCCACAGGCCTTGAGTTCGCCTGCAACCTGCCCGGGCATTACCAGGCGGGCATGGTCGGCAAACTGACCGTTGAGTGAGGCGTTTGTTAAGGGCGGGAGCAAAGGCTGGTAGACTGGCGCGGTTTATTTAGCCAGGTTTCCGCCATGCATCCCGCAGCCGAACATTCGCCGCTGGGCAAGTCCAGTGAATACATCAGCACCTACACGCCTTCGTTGCTGTTTCCGATTCCACGCGCCGCCAAGTGGGCCGAGCTGGGCCTGAGCGCCGAGACCCTGCCGTACAAGGGCGTGGATTTCTGGAACTGCTTCGAACTGTCCTGGTTGTTGCCCTCGGGCAAGCCGGTGGTGGCCATCGGTGAGTTCAGCATTCCGGCCGACTCGCCGAACATCATCGAGTCCAAGTCGTTCAAGCTGTACCTCAACTCGCTGAACCAGACCGCGTTTGCCGATACGCAAAGCCTTGAAGCCACCTTGCGCACCGACCTCAGCTCTGCGGCCGGCAAGCCAGTGAGCGTGCGCATTCGCAGCCTGGCCGACATCGAGGCAGAAGGCGTGATGGCGTTGCCGGGCGTGTGCATTGACGGCCTGGATATCAACGTCAGCAGCTACGAACACCCGCGCCCAGAACTGCTGCGTTGCGATGATTCGCGCGTGGTGGAGGAGAGCGTGCACAGCCACCTGCTCAAATCCAATTGCCCGGTGACCAGCCAGCCTGACTGGGGCAGCGTAGTGGTGGAATACCGTGGTGCGGCGCTGGATCACGCCAGCCTGCTGGAATATATCGTCAGCTTTCGCCAGCATTCGGACTTTCATGAACAGTGTGTGGAGCGGATCTTCCTGGACTTGCAGCGCTTGCTCAAGCCGGAGAAGTTGACCGTGTATGCACGGTATGTGCGTCGGGGTGGGTTGGATATCAATCCGTATCGCAGCACTGAGAACACCCAGTTCCTGAACGTGCGGCTGGCGCGTCAGTAAGCCTTCATACAAAAAACTGTGGGAGCTGGCTTGCCTGCGATTGCGATTTTTCAGTCCTTCATCAAGTGACTGATACACCGCTATCGCCGGCAAGCCAGCTCCCACATTTGGTTTTGTGTTTGGCTTGGGCTCGGGTTAGATGCCGATATTGCCAAGGGTCAGCACGATATTGCGCAACGTCCCGGCAATGCCTGGATGGTCCAGTTCAAAACCTTCCACTGCCCGGTTCACATCGTCAGCGATGCTGGGCGTCTGGGTGGCCGGTTCCATTTCCAACTGGACTTCGAACTTGGCGATCAACTCTTCCAATGCTTGACGTTTCTCGGCGGGCAACTCGGGATGATTCTCCAGTTGCTCACGCACAATATCGGCCTGCTGTTGTAACTTCTCGCGATCAGGCATGACGTTCTTTCCTTTTATCGATAGGCACTGGCATAGACCACGGCGCACGGCGAAAGGTCTACGGGCTGACCTGTAGATTAATCCACTGGGGTCAACTGTGCATGATCTCGATCAGGGCTTCTCGCCCTTGAGCTGGCGCAGGCGGATGTCGGCCAGGCAGGTGCCGAGTTCGCCGAGATGGTCGATCACCGAGTGCACGCCCAGGCCATAGAGCGCCACCGTGGCCTTGCCGCGCTTGTGTTCGCGTTGCTGCTCGGTCAGTGCCTGCCATTGCCGGGGCGACAGGCCGCAGAGCGAACCGCAGGAGGCCAGGCCGATGGTCCACAAACCGGCATTCAGGCCCGATTGCAGCAGACGCGGCTCGCCGCTGACCAGTACGCAGCCTTCCAGACGTTCGATGTTCAACTCCATCAGCGCTTGCCAGCAGGCGTGGGGCGCAGGCCAGCGAATGGAGGAGGGCGAGGCGGCCTTGAGCCAGCCCGGCAGGCCGGCGCAGAGTGGCGCGGTCACGGCGGGAGGCAGTTCGTCCAGCCAGGCGCAGGGCACGCCTTGTTCTTTGAGACTGCGCAGGATTTTCAACGCGCCTGGCGTGGCCTCGGCGTCGGCGCAAGGTGAGTCGGTGCGCGCCAGGGAACCAAAATCCACCAGGCAGCCACTCAGGCCAAATAACACGGCGGTCAATGAGGGGGCGGCGGCGACGGCAATCTCGGCGTGTGGCATCTGAACGTCCCTGAAATAGCTGCCACGCTATCGGGGTGGCATGACAAGGGGATGACACTGTCGATATTTGTAGGAATTTTGTGCATTTTCCCTAAGACGATTCTAGGTAGCTGCCTAAATCGACACTTCCGTCATATACTGACAGCCTTATTCAGGGCATAGCGCCCATGACAGACCATTCAAGGAGCAAAAGCTATGCGCTGGAGCCAGTACTTCGCTCAGCTATCGGTGTGTGCCACCATCCTGTTGGCACCTTTCGCTGCCCAAGCGGCCTCGGAAGATGACCCGTGGGAAAGTGTCAACCGCCCCATCTTCACCTTCAACGATACCGTTGACACTTATGCCCTCAAGCCAATCGCCCAAGGCTATCAGTTCGTCACCCCACAATTTGTGCAGGACGGCGTTCACAACTTCTTCCGCAACATCGGTGATGTCGGCAACCTGGCCAACAACGTGCTGCAACTCAAGCCGCACAATGCAGGCGTCGACACCGCCCGCCTGTTGGTCAACACCACATTTGGCGTACTGGGCTTTATTGACGTCGGCACCAAAATGGGGCTGCAGCGCAGCGACGAAGACTTCGGCCAGACCCTCGGCTACTGGGGCGTGGGCAGTGGCCCGTACGTGATGATCCCGTTGCTGGGCCCAAGCACCTTGCGTGATGCGCCGTCCAAATACGTCGACAGCTACACCCAACCGTACCGCTACATGAACGATATCGGCTGGCGTAACAGCACCTTCGGCCTCAACGTCGTTGACGTGCGCGCCAGCCTGCTCGACAGCGAGAAGCTGATCAGCGGCGACAAGTACACCTTCATTCGTAACGCTTACCTGCAGAACCGCGAGTTCAAGGTCAAGGACGGCAAGGTCGTTGACGACTTTTAAGCTGTGACGTTTTGAAATGAAAAAGGCGACCTTTGTAAGGTCGCCTTTTTTGTGCGCGCTGATCGTTCCCCACGCTCCGCGTGGGAATGCATCCCGTGACGCTCCGCGTCACCTTTGCGCAGGGCGGGATGTTGCGTTAGCGCATTTTCAGAATCTTGAGGCCCAGATGCTGGTCATCGCCTACCGCCTTGGCCCACACCACCTCGGTATCCGCCTCAAGACCCCTGAGCGCGGCGTGCTCTGAATCAATGCGCACGGTCAGCAGGTCGCCCACAGTGAACTGGCGAGGTGCCTGCACCTGCATGCCGGAACTGGAGAGGTCCACGCAGGTGCCGGCAATCTCCTGCCCGGCATGGATCAAAGACACATCGGCATCTATTCGCATGCGGATGAAATCGCGTTTTTCGGCGTAGTCGCGCTCGTGTTCGCTCACAGCATCCATCCTTACTTTGCGTTGTGGTTGTGAGGGTTCTTATAACTCCGGGTGATTTGCGGTGTAAAGACGCCCGGCGACCATCGGCATGAGCTTGAAACCCCTCACGGATGGGAGTACCGTCTGCGCCTTAGAAGGGCACCTCTGCTTTACCGTTGTGCATGGGCCAAATCCCATTGCTTTGTAGGACAGAGAGGCTAGAAAGCGAATCCAGTACGTGAGCCCGGCCATTGCCGAGCCGCCTACGCCAACCTAATTCTGGCGCCGTTTGCCCACATGCAAAAAACCAGTGCCACGCTGCTGATTATCGATGACGACGAAGTAGTGCGCGCGAGCCTCGCGGCCTACTTGGAAGACAGTGGCTTCAGCGTCCTGCAGGCCAGTAATGGCCAACAGGGTCTCCAGGTATTCGAGCGCGACAAGCCCGACCTTGTGATCTGCGACCTGCGCATGCCCCAGATGGGCGGCCTGGAGCTGATTCGCCAGGTGACCGACCTTGCCCCGCAAACGCCGGTGATTGTCGTGTCCGGTGCCGGTGTCATGAACGATGCCGTTGAAGCCTTGCGCCTGGGCGCCGCCGATTACCTGATCAAGCCCCTGGAAGACCTGGCCGTGCTGGAGCACTCGGTGCGCCGCGCCCTGGACCGTGCACGCCTGCTCCTGGAAAACCAGCGCTACCGCGAAAAGCTCGAGACCGCCAACCGCGAGCTCGAAGCCAGCTTGAACCTGCTGCAGGAAGACCAGAACGCCGGGCGCCAGGTGCAGATGAACATGCTGCCGGTGAGCCCCTGGACGATTGACGAGTTCAAGTTTGCCCACCAGATCATCCCGTCGTTGTACCTGTCGGGTGATTTTGTCGACTATTTCCGTGTCGATGAGCGCCGTGTGGCGTTCTACCTGGCCGACGTTTCCGGCCACGGCGCGTCTTCCGCGTTTGTTACCGTGTTGTTGAAGTTCATGACCACACGGCTGTTGTTCGAGTCCAAGCGCAACGGCACCTTGCCGGAGTTCACCCCCTCCGAGGTGCTGGGCCACATCAACCGGGGCCTGATCAGCTGCAAGCTGGGCAAGCACGTGACGATGGTCGGCGGCGTGATCGACGAAGAAACCGGTCTTTTGACCTACAGCATTGGCGGTCACCTGCCGATGCCTGTTTTGTACACTCCTGACAGTGTGCGCTACCTGGAAGGGCGTGGCCTGCCCGTAGGCTTGTTTAACGAAGCCACCTACGAAGACCACATCCTGGAACTGCCGCCGACCTTCAGCCTGACGCTGATGTCTGACGGTATTCTGGACCTTCTTCCAGAGCCTACACTCAAAGAGAAAGAAGCCGCCTTGCCCCAAAAGGTCAAGTCGGCGGGCGGCAGCCTGGATGGCCTGCGGCAGGTTTTTGGATTGGCCACGCTAGGGGAGATGCCGGATGATATCGCCCTATTGGTGTTGAGCAGGAATCTTTGATGAGTACCGGAAGAATCCAATTCGCCGAGCAAGACGGGACCTTCGTCCTGAAATTTGTCGGTGAAGTGCGCCTGACCTTGTGTTCGGCCCTGGATGCGACGATCGAGCGGATCTTCACTGCGCTGAACTTCTCGGCGATCGTGATCGACCTGACCGAAACGCGCAGCATCGATAGCACCACCCTGGGCCTGTTGGCCAAATTGTCCATTCTGTCTCGGCAGAAGGTCGGCCTATTGCCGACCGTGGTCACCACCCACGAAGACATCACCCGTCTGTTGCAATCCATGGGCTTTGACCAGGTGTTCAACATCGTTGACCGCCCCATCCCGTGCCCTGAGTGCCTGACCGACCTGCCGTCCCAGGACCAGTCCGAGGAAGTGGTGCGGGTCAAGGTGCTGGAAGCGCACAAAATCCTGATGGGCTTGAATGAGTCCAACCGCGAAGCCTTCCACGACCTCGTCAACGCCCTCGAGCGGCACTGACGGCCTCCCTGCCCAAACACACACAGTCCAATGTGGGAGCTGGCTTGCCTGCGATTACGCAGTGTCAGTCGATGAAGTGTTGGCTGGCCCACCGCTATCGCAGGCAAGCCAGCTCCCACATCGGACGGCGGTGACACCGACGCACAAAAAAGGGCGACACCCTCACAGGTGCCGCCCTTTTTGCTGCTATCTGCTTTTACAGCTTGGCCGACAACAACGCCTCCAGTTTCTCCTGGTCCCGAGCAAACTGACGAATCCCCTCCGCCAGCTTCTCAGTCGCCATCGCGTCCTCGTTGGACTCCCAACGGAACTGCGCTTCAGTCATATGCACACGGGCCTCACCGGCATGGCCTGGCGCCAATTTGCGCTCCAGCTTGCCTTCATCGGCTGCCAGCTTCTCCAACAGGTCCGGGCTGATGGTCAGGCGATCACAACCGGCCAGTTCCTCGATCTGGCTGAGGTTACGGAAGCTCGCACCCATCACTACTGTTTTGTAGCCGTTAGCCTTGTAGTAGTTATAGATGCGCGTCACCGACTGCACGCCCGGGTCATCGGAGCCGGTGTAGTCGTTGCCGTTGGCCTTCTTGTACCAATCGTAGATACGGCCCACGAACGGCGAAATCAAAAACACACCCGCTTCAGCACAAGCCACGGCCTGGGCAAACGAGAACAGCAGCGTCAGGTTGGTCTGGATGCCTTCTTTTTCCAGCTTCTCCGCGGCGCGGATGCCTTCCCAGGTGGAGGCGATCTTGATCAGCACGCGGTCACGGCCAACCCCAGCCTTGTCGTACAGGTCGATCAGACGGTGCGCACGCTTGAGAATCGCGGCCTCGTCGAACGATAGACGCGCATCCACCTCAGTGGAAATACGGCCCGGCACGACTTTGAGAATCTCTTGACCCACCGCCACCGCAAAGCGGTCACTGGCCAGGCCCACATCGCCGTTGCAGTCCTGCACGCACTCATCCAGCAGCTTGGCATAGCCAGGAATCGACGCAGCCTTGAGCAGCAGGGAAGGGTTGGTGGTCGCGTCTTGCGGCTTGAGCTTGGCGAGGGTGGAAAAATCGCCGGTATCGGCTACGACGGTGGTGAATTGCTTGAGTTGTTCCAGCTTGGAAGTCATGGGCGTGCTCTGTCCTGTGGGTCTAGTGACATTACCCGAGCGCTGGCAGGCGCTCAAGGGCGCAAATGCGTTAGGTCGTTTGCGAGGGCAATAACCTGGAAACGGCCGTTTGAATCACCGGCCGTGGTGCTCAATTGGAGGGCAAAATCGCAGCTAGGTTCAACTGGATTCCACCCGTCCTGCGCCACTGGTTTCAAGCCAGTTGATAGAGGCAATATCAATGTTTTGAAGTTGTGAAAAGTTTATTTTCCAGCTCTTTAGTTGTTGCCGTTTTTACTTGTGCTATACCTGACTGGCAAGCGCTAACTTGGGCCGATAAAAACTCTGATGACATAACTGTCCGCGGCGAAGTGTGTGCGTCTGTGCATTAAAATCTGCTGGTTCGTTAGTTTGAAAGCAAAGGAGAGATGTAATGAAACGGAATATATCAACACTATTCGCCGCCCTGGGTTTTATTTGTTCAACAACGGTATTTGCCGATGTGACGGTACAGCAGGCCCTCAGCGCCGGTTGTTACGATACCCAGGAAATGCGTGGCATCATTGACACTGCCAAGGCAGGTAAACCCATGGGGAGCCGCACCCTGGAAAAGGAAAACGAACTGACCTCATCCTACGGCGGCAAGATCACCGATACCAGAGTGACTGCGCCTGCCACCTGGGTGTACCGCGCGTATGAGAGCGCGGACACCAACAATTGGCACGTCCAGAAACTCAAGGCCGGGGTGATCTACTCCAAAGCGCAGAACGACCTGGACAAATACCTCAGGGACGGTGGTACACCCGAAAAATACTGGGCCATCGATGGGCCTGACCTACACGCGCTGGGTTTTATCGGTGCCACCTACACGACAATGCGACTGCTCGCCTTACAGTCCAGCGACACCCCGAAAAGTCAGTTCGTGAGTTTTGCACTGGACTACGCCACCACAGGAACCTTTGGAGACGCCGTGTATGCACTGCAAGTAAACCCGAACTCACCCATTCTGGGGTTGGTTAACTGCAAAACGCCAGGCGGTGAAGTTCAATTTCAAATACTCGGCGGCACCACATTCAACACGCTTTACCGAAAAGTCAGGACCGATAAAGATTGGAAAAGGTACAACCGCGACACCGACCAATGGGTAACTGTGCCCAAAGGAACAGTGCCGGAAAACTAAGCAACAGTGCAGCAAGGGCCGGCAGCACCTGCCGCGCCCTTGCAATCACCGCTAAATATGTGGGAGCTGGCCTGCGATAGCGCCGGTACACCCAGTGAGCACTTACCTGACACTCACCAGGAAAAAATGTGGGAGCTGGCTTGCCTGCGATAACGTCGGTACGCCCAATGAGCATCTACCTGACACTCGACCAATCACCGCCCCTCCAACAACGTCCCCGCCTGATCCAGCAACGCCAACGGATCCGCCGCCTTATGAATATCCACCGACAACAACTGCCTGAACTTGCGCGCCCCTGGAAACCCCGTGCCCAACCCCAACACATGCCGAGTAATGTGATGCATCGTCCCACCACTGGCCAAATGCTCAGCAATATAAGGCCGCAACTGCGCCAACGCCTCCGCCCGGCTAATCACCGGCGCCTCACTGCCAAACAACCGCTGGTCCACCTCCGCCAACAGATACGGATTGTGATAAGCCTCCCGCCCCAGCATCACCCCATCAAACGTCTGCAAATGCTCCTGGCACTGCTCCAGCGTCTTGATCCCACCATTGAGATTAATCTCCAACTCCGGAAAATCCCGCTTCAACTGCGCCGCCACGTCATAACGCAACGGCGGAATGTCCCGGTTCTCCTTGGGCGACAACCCCTCCAGAATCGCAATCCGCGCATGCACGGTAAAACTGGTGCAACCGGCGTTCTTCACCGTCCCGACGAAGTCACACAACTCGGCATAACTGTCCCGACCATTGATGCCGATACGGTGCTTCACCGTCACCGGAATCGACACCGCATCGCGCATGGCCTTCACACAGTCCGCCACAAGGGCAGGGTGCGCCATGAGGATCGCGCCGATCATGTTGTTCTGCACCCGGTCGCTGGGGCAACCGACGTTCAGGTTCACTTCGTCGTAACCGGCGGCCTCGGCCATTCGGGCGCAGGCGGCCAGATCAGCCGGAACACTGCCGCCCAACTGCAGCGCCAGCGGGTGCTCGGCTTCGTTGTGGCGCAGGAAGCGGTCGTGATCGCCATGGAGGATAGCACCGGTGGTGACCATCTCGGTGTAGAGCAGGGCGTGTTTGGAGAGCAGGCGTAGGAAGAACCGGCAGTGGCGGTCGGTCCAGTCCATCATGGGTGCAACGCTAAAGCGCCGAGACAGTGCGGGGCTTGATTCTGCTGGGCTAAAGCTCTGTTTATCTAGCATTTTACTCAACGTGTTCTGGGCGTGTTTTGGGGCGTTTTCAGGCGTTTTTTAAGGCTCGGTGGTACGATGTACCACTCAAAAACTGACGCGTACCACTTTTGATATGGCGACTATCAGGGCAAGAAAACTGGCAGATGGGACAGTGAGCTACACGGCTCAGATCCGCATCAAGCGCGACGGAGTGCAAGTCTACCAAGAGAGCCAGACCTTCGCCCGAAAACAGGCCGCCCAGGCTTGGGCGCGTAAGCGCGGGGCTGAGCTGGATGAGCCAGGTGCGATCGAGCAGGCCAGCCGCAAGGGCGCTACGGTTAAAGAGATGAATGCTCAGTACCTGGTCGAGGTTGAGAAAGCCCGGCCATTGGGCAAGACCAAGCGCGCGACGCTGACAGCCATCGGCGAGACATACCTAGGCCAGTTGACCGATACGGACATCAACCCCCAGACCCTCGTCGACTTTGCCCTTTGGCGAATGAGCAAGGAGGGCGGTGGGGTTCAGCCTCAAACTGCCGGCAATGACCTGGCGCATCTGGGCGCTGTCCTGGCGATTGCCAAAGATGCGTGGGGGTACCAGGTAGATCCGCTCGCGATGGGCGGTGCTCGGCGGGTACTTAGGAAGCTGGGCTACAACCTCAAAAGCCGCGAACGTGACCGCCGGCCGACGTTGGACGAACTGGGCAAGGTGCTGACGCACTATCAGGCCATGCAAAAGAGGCGACCGACTGTCACAAACATGCTGAAGGTCGTGGGTTTTGCCCTGTTCTCCACGCGACGGCTGGATGAAATAACCCGTATTCGCTGGGCGGACGTCGACGAGCCAGGCCAGCGGGTGCTGGTGCGCGACATGAAGAACCCTGGGCAGAAGATCGGTAACGATGTTTGGTGTTACCTGCCTGACGAGGCGTGGCAGATCCTCCAGACAATGCCAAAGGCCGGCGAGGACATATTTCCCTACAGCCCTGAGTCAATCTCCACATCCTGGGCGAAAGCGTGCAAGTTCTTGGAGATTGCAGATCTGCACTTCCACGACCTTCGCCACGAAGGTATCAGTCGCCTGTTTGAAATGGATTGGGATATCCCGCGTGTGGCGAGTGTTTCCGGCCACAGGGATTGGAACTCAATGCGGCGCTACACGCACTTGCGTGGTAAGGGAGACCGCTATTTGGGGTGGGAATGGCACGAGAAGATATTGAGGGCGCCCGTCCAACTGGGCGCCGCATCAATTAAGTGGCTTAAACGACGTGTTTTAACCCGTTGAGCTGGTTGTGCTCTTTAACTGCAGCTGCACGCTGTAGATCCAGGTACGCGGCCAGGTCGGTTAGGTGGATGCCTTTGGCCGATTTCTGGCTTGGTTCCAGGCGGGTGATGGGCAGCTTGATCTGACCGCCCATCACCTTGCGCTGGAACATGTCCGGCGTCAGGTGCGTGAAGTAATCACGACAAACTATCTCCAGCGGGATAATCGCCTGGCCATCGTATTGGGCCATCAGGATAAAAGCTGTGTTCATGGTGACTTCCTCACAGCCGAAACGATTGATGAATTGGAGGTCCGGATGCCTCGGTCTTCATGAAAACAAACCAGTGCGTTCCGCCTTTCTTTCCGCTTGGGTGACCGAACAGTGGCTGCTGATCAGTAAGTGACAGAATCTGGCTGGTGCGGATCTGCGTTTCGTTCCACTTGAAAACCAGTACACCGTCGGTGGCCAACACCCGAAAACACTCTGCGAAGCCCCTCCGTAGGTCTTCCTGCCATGTTTCCGGGTTTAGTATTCCGTACTTAGCTTTCATCCAACTCTCAGCCCCGGCCCGCACCAGGTGCGGCGGATCAAACGAAACCAACTTGAAGGATCCATCTGCATAGGGCAGATCACGAAAATCAAGTGTGACGTCTGGGCAGACGCTCAGTGTCCGCCCATCACACAAAGCTTTGTGCTCGGTCCTGATGTCACCGAAGATGACCGCTGGATGCTTCTTGTCGAACCAAAACATTCGGCTCCCACAGCACGGGTCAAGAATTGTCTTGATCATGGTTGTAACTCCAGCTGGGCCACGCTCAACGCGATAGCAGCAGGTTGAACCCAAATCGGCATGCTGTTGAGCATGAAGGTCTCACCAGCCTCGGCCAGTAAGATGGTGGTGCCCATCACATATCCGATTGCCTCGGCTGCATTCGGTGGTACGGCATTACCGATCCGTTCGCGCCAGGCTTGGTCGCTGGCTCCGTCCAATTCGAAGAAACGAGCCTGCTCAATTTTGCGAACGTACTGCTCAAGGTGGATTTCGTGGGCGGTCTTTGGATCTGCGGACCAAAGCTCGTCAGGGTTGATGAGCGATTGAAGCGCGGCCAGCTCAAGAGTGGTAAACGGGCGGTGCCAAGTGCCGTCGAGACTTTCAATAACGCAGGTGAGCCGGTCGTTGGCCGCGGGCATGCGAGGATCGGCGACCGACCACCGACCATTGTCCTGACGGGCACTCGCCGAAACGGCGCCACACTGGTCATTCCAATCAACAACCCCATAGTGTCCACCGGTCAGGTAGGCATCGCCTTTGCCACGTTTCATACCAGGACGCGGATCTTGAACAGCAAAGGCACCTTGGCCCGTGGTGCTGCCGGCGATGACAGTACGCGAGACACCATCCCATTGGGCTACGTTGTATTTGGCATGTCCAATGCCGGGATCGCGTGGGTCAGCAACGCTGAATGTCCCTTGCCCGGGCGATTTGACGCCGATCACCGCGCCGCTTGTTTCATCCCAGCGTCGAACACCGTATTGCTGATATTGCAAGGCACCGGCCCTGGCGCGTGGGTCGGCCACCGAGAATTTGCCGTTGGTGGGACCGCTGCGTGCGGCGACGGTACCGGCGGTTTCGTTCCAGTCGTGCACACCCAGAAAACCGTCGCGGAATTTTGGGACGATAACTAGGTCGCGCAGGTAGCCGTCCTCGATCACTAAATCGTTCAGGCAGCGCCAGTCTTTGCCAGCGTCGACCAGGGCTAACCGTACCCATGTTTTCCATTGCAGCGCTGGCACTCGGTGCATCGGCCCCGCTGCTTCCATATCCCCGGCCATAGGCATGCGACCGAGGACCGAACCGACAGACTTGAGGGTTTTCCTTTCCGGCTCGTACAGGAAAGGCGGCACCTTTTCGATATGGCGAGCTACCAGCAAGAAGCGCTTGCGGCTTTGGGCCAGGCCACCGATGACGCCACAGTCGTGGGTAGTTTCCGCAACTGCATAATGGTAGTGGTTCAGCAACTTGTTGATCTGATCCAACAGGTGTCGGCCACGGGTTGCCAGGCGGGGTACGTTCTCGAAAACGATCAATAGCACTGGATCATCCTTCCAGGCTTCGCACATCAGCCACACGCAGCGCAACGTCAGTTCGTTGAGCGCCTGGTACTTTGGCGTCAGACTCATGGATTCCGACAGCAAGCCCGACGCGCCTTTGCAGGGGCTGGAAATGAATACGGCGTCCGGTCTACGTCCGCCGGCAGCACGGCGAATATCTTCCGGGGTTGCTTCACGCCACCCGGGCGGTGGTTCTTTGCCGTGGAAACGAATGTATTGATCGCGGGTGAACAGGTCCAACAGCGAGCCTTTCACACCGCTTAAACGTTCGAAGTCGCGCAGCCCGGCCGGGTCTACATCGATGCCACCAATGCATTCCCATTCCGCCTGAACGTTACCAACCTTGGGTTTTGCCCGATTGAAGCCTTTGGCTCCGCCACCGACACCGCAGCAAAAATGGAAGTGAGTGAGGGTGCGCTTAAGCATCGGACACCTCCACCAGCTCGACGTCGTCGTAACCAGGTGCGTCCACGTCAGCTGCAATTACGCGGATTCCGCATACGCCGTATGGCCCAGGCTCAGTGCCACCCCAGCCTTCCTCGTTGTGAATGTCTTCGGTCCAAAAGGGTCCAGGGTGTTCACCCGTCATACGGTTTTTGGTGGTGATGCTGAAGCTTGCTCCGCCTTCGCTCAGCATCCGATAGATCATCGTCTGACCAAACAACCGGATAACGGTCCTGATGACATCACCGTTTTCAGCGGCGAGCCGGTCTGCGGCGTTCGACCAAAAGCCATTGATCATGGAGGCGATTTCTTCGGTCAATACGTCGTGATTCACCTCAAGTGTGACTTCGTATTCCTTCCACGTTTCCTTGACCAGGTATCGCTTGATGCTCGGTGGGGTGCTAGCCTCTACGGCGCTGCTGCTTGGGTTCTGTGCTTGCATGGTGCTGCTCCTTAGTAGTGGTAGGTGTCGGGGAGTTGGCGCTCCTCGACACCATCTTTCAGGCCGGTTTGGCCTGGTCTTGCTCAATGATCGTTATGACTTCGTCTCGGTCTTTCGCATAAGCGAAGGGCAGTTCGCCCCCTGGGCGAGTGATGGGGTAGCGCGACTCAGGCAACCGGCACAGCGCGACGGTGTAGCCGTTGTCGGTAACCCAGCAGTTCTGCTGGACTTGCCCGTCCCTATTGCGTTTCAGCGCCCATTTCATGCCCATGTCCCGATCAATTCTTCCCAGATGGCATCGCCGTTGGGGAGGTACGTGTGCACCTCTTGCTCCGGCACGTAGTCGAGTTGCAGTACTGCCAGGCAGTCGTCGAAAAGAGCGGTGTCGAGGCCGCGCAGGCTGGTCAGAACGAAGGGGTAGTCGCGGCCGTTGTAGAGCCCTAGCAGGAAGCGACCGATCACTGCGCTCTGGCCTGTATCACGCTGGGCGACAGGGACCAGTCGGGCCAGCGCTTCGATACCGGCCTTGCGGACGGCAGGGCGCTTGGCTTCGAACTCCTGCAGTTGTTGGAACCAGTTGGGCTGCTGTTTTTGGGCAGGCGTAGTCATACGGATTCTCCTTTTAAAGGCCGGATCAATAGGGAATGGTGTCGAGGAAGGCAATGTCGTGAACCAGCTTCCTGGTCTCAAGCTGGAGGCCCTGCGGGATCGCCAGAAGATTGCAAAGCAGATCGATCAGACAGATCATTTGTGCGCAGTTGAGGGCCGTACGTCCGTTCAGGCATGCCCCGTATTTCCGCGTGAGTTGGCCTTGGTATGCGGGTAAAAATGCCTTAAGGCTGCTGCAAATCCAGTCTCCGGACTGGGCAATTTCGATACCGAATGCACTTGCCTCAGCTGCGTTGAGGCCAGCGATGAATTCAGGCCGGACTCTGGGCGTATGGGCGTCGGCAGAAGAAAGATCGAGCGTAACCATTCTGCTGGTGACCGCATCACTGCATTCCAGCGGTTGATTTGCGGTGATCACCAGAGCGCCGCGAAATGTCACTTCTTCACTGCGGCCATCCCCCGAGCGCAGACTCACGCTGCCCGAGCTAAAAAGCGGCTTCAATTCATCCCAATCGATGGACTGGCCTAACTCGCCTTGTTCCTCGCAAATGACAATCCGTTGCCCCGCGCTGGCAAACGTGCGCGCTCGCCCGGCTGGAGTGGAGTGCCCCAGAAAATTGGAATACGGCGTTTGCCCGTTCAGCTTTTGGAGGTAGTCCAGCAGCAGACTCTTGCCACTGCCGGCGGCGCCGACGATCTGCAGAAACGGGAAGCTGGTTTGGTCCTCACGAATTCGGCCGGCATGCACAGCCCCCATCCACCAGGCCATAGCCAGTACCCCCCGCGCGCCGAAGTAGGCGACAAAGTCGTTGAAGCGAATGGCCGATTTGAGTTCGTTTTGCATGGTGCTGCTCCTGTTGTTGCTGTGGTTACACGCCCTGGAATACCCAGCAGCGAATGGTTTTCGGTTTGTCGAACGCGTCGAGCAACCGGGCTGAGTTGACGGCTTTGTTCGAATCCAGAAACTTGGGTGACTTGCTGGTCTTGAGCAGGCGCTTCAGGTCACTGAGGGCGGGCACCTGCTGGCGTTTGTTGGCTGCCATCTCCACGAACTCGTTGAGGTTCACGGCGATCAGGCCATCACGGCGCGCGTGGTTCAGTGCCCCTTTCTCATCCATGCCATTCAGGAAGTCGTACAAATCCCAAAACTCAGTGACGGTCGGGTGGTCAGCGTTGATTGCCTGCTGCCGCTCCAAGGCCATGCGGCTGATTTCGGCGTGAGCGAGGGCTTTGCGGTGTTCGCCGAGCGGCACAACACCGGCCAGCGCATCCACTAGGCTGCGCAGTTGGGCGTGGTTCTTGGCGATACGCACGGTGCGCACGCCGGGCTGGGCCAATAGCTCCTGTTCATAGCCGGAGGTGTTTTCCTCCATCAGGCGCATGGTTTCGGCTTCACGTTGCAGCGCCTTGATCAGGAAGCCGCTGATGTTGTCCATCGGCATGCGCTCCAACTGCTCGGCGTACTGCTTGGTTTCCGGGGTGTGGTGCTCGCGTGTCAGATGGACATGACAGATACGCTGCAGGATCGGTTCAGAGGCGTTTACTGGGTTGTTCTGGGCGATCAGCAGGGCGGCGCGGAACGGCGGTTCGTGTGTGTCGTTGCCGTTGTTTTTTACGCCAGTGGAGCGAACGCTGCGGCCGTTGTAGGCGGTTTTCAGTTCGTCCCAGTCGAAGTGTTTAACCGGCTGACCTTCTTTTTGTTCACGCTCCGACTCGATCAGCACCACGGGCAGGTTGCTGACCTGCGAAAAGTTGCGTGCGCGGCTTGCGGCGGTCGCTTTGGACGGATCGAAGCCTTCGTAATCAGTACGCCCGGCCGACTTCCATAGCAGTTCTACCAGAGTGGTCTTGCCCGATCCGGCTTCACCCACCAGTTCCAGGAACATAAATGATTTATGGATCTGGCGGATCTGCTCGGCGTGCAACGCGCCCAGCCACCAGGCCAGCACTACCAGACCCTGTACGCCAAAGCAGCGCCAGTAAATGTCGAACCAACCTTCGTTGTAGGCATTGAGGTCGGTATTGATGTGCAGCACTGGCGATTGGCTTTGCGACTTGATGCTCAGCTTGCCCAGGTCGAAAAAGTCTTCTTTGTTGCGCACCTGCACCTTGCCGCCATGGAAGGCAAGGTCATTGAAGACATAGGCACCGTGGTCGCGGCTGTAGCCGATCCATTCGATGGTGTTGACGGCTTTCAGGCAGTCCAGCTGTGGCGCCAAGATCCGTTTCAGTTGCTGGGCGCTGCCATCAAACCAAGCACCATTGGCGACGTTGAGCAGGCGATTCGAGAACTCAGACGCTGACGTGAGTTGTTTGGCTGTGAACGTGCTCTTGATGGCAGCACCTTGTGGGCGCTCAATGCGGAAGTAATACCAGGCCTCGTCAGTCAGGTCGTTGCGCATGTAGTACAGCGCCTGGAAATTACAGTTGGCGATGCTGGTGACTGAACCGGATTGGCGCAACGCTTTGTACCGGCGCTGTTCGTCGCTGAGCAACTGGTCTTCATGGCGTTCTGAACTTTCCAGATCGCTCATAGCTCGGTCGTACTTCTCAAGGTCCAGCCGGAACCAATACAGGCGCTTGCGGAATGAGAAATGGAATTCCTTGCGCTCGTTGCGCACGTAGATCAGGAACGCTTTCTCTTCCGCCGAATCAGCCAGTAGCAAATCGCCCTGGTGGCGCGCTTCGTCAAGGTCCTGCTCGATCTGCTCGGCGCGCTTGTCGTCGCCCTCAATTGGCTTCCACCGTAGGTGCAGGTCGTTCCAATCAACCTTTTTGCCATTGGGCTGTGGGATCACCGCAGCCTTGCAGATGAAGCCCAGGTCGTTGGCTTCCTTCGCCCAGCGGCGCATGTTCGCCTTGGCGACGGGCTCGTTATCCAGTGCCCACACCAGCAGCGGTAAGCGCTTGTCGGCGTCGTGGCGCAGTTTGACCAGGGCCTTGAGTGAGTCAGTCGGGCAGGGGGCGCTGGACATCATTGATACAGCCGACACGTCGTTATGCAGCAGTGCAATAGCGTCGAATATGCCCTCTGTTATCCAGAGTTCGTCGACCTCCAGCAGGTCCACGCTTGGTGGGCACCACCAGACGCCTTTGTAACCGGGTTGGCCTTCACCAGTCGGCCGGAAGCGAGCTTTCATCTTGCCGAACCGGTCTGGCCGATCTATCAGGCGCTCCCAGTAGCCACCTTTCTCAAGGGGGAAACGTACGGTGGCGCTGCCAATGTTCAGCCGGCCATCCCAGTAGTTGTCTTGGCTGAACCAACCAGCAATCAGCTCAAACTTGAAGCCCCGTGCAAACTCAAGGTAAGCGCGTGCCGTGGCAAGGGGGTTGTCGGGTGTCGACGGGGCGGTTTTGCTCCAGTCGTTGAACAGGTCGTCGTAGACGTCCTTTACGTGGACACGGTGGTCGCACTTTTCCGGCCGTCCGCATATCAGCGTCCAGGGCGAGTTGTAGAAGGTGTACAGGGTCTTCTGGCCGCAGGCCGGGCAAACACCCTTACGCATATAGTCGGTGCCGCGCATGTGCTTGAGCTGGTAATCCCGCTCAATGCGTTGGATGACGTCGGCGCGCAGCCTTTCTTTCATTTCCATCGTGGCTTACTTCGCTTCGTCGAGGCTGTGTTTAAGGGCGCCAATCAGGCTTTTTCGTGCGGCCAGCGCAGGGAAGGCCACCAGCAACGAGCCATGCCGCAAACCCTCGGGAATCCTGCGAAAGCGGTCGTCATACCAATGCTCGTTGAACAGCGCCGCGTACTGCGCGCGCAGGTCCTGGAGCAGTGCCTCGGCCTGGGCACGGGGCAGTTTTGCGGTGATGGCGATGTCGATTTCCATGGTCCACCTCGGATTGCGGGCAAAGCTCACCCAAACCCATTGGAAACGGGGTAGGGCGGGTTAGTCGGGGGTTACGGTGTTACGAGACGCAGCCGGCGGTTTTCCGGTGCATTGATGATGCGTTGGTAGATGAGGCTGACCGGTACAGCCCAGGTCATGCCGCTGGCGGGGTCGGTGATAACTGCCACCGCCCCGGAGCTGGCGTCGACGTCCAGTTGGTGGCGGTCGTTGTTGGATTTGAGTTCACCGTAAGCACGGCTGATCAGCTTTTCCGCCATGTGCAATGGCACTTCTAAACTGCCCACCAGGTGCTGCACCGCACGGCAGAACAGTAACTGGTCGTTGCCCAGGTGTTCGCCCTGGTGGCGTTGCAAGAAGGACAGGCCAGCGGCTTGCATGGTTGCCTGGTATTCCTGGTAGTCGGTGTGGGTAGCTGTATTCATCACGCACGCTCCATTTCCATTTGGTCCAGCAGATCGGGTTGATTGTTTTTTGCCGTGAGGTTCTGTCGAGCAAGGAGGCGCACTTTGGTGGGCGCCATGGGCAAAACGGTAAGGGGGCGCTCGATGCCTGATGGGCTGAGCTGGTATTCCCAAACCAAAGAGCCGGAGAACGTGGCGCCGCACAGCAGGTTGGTGCATTCCGAGTACATCGAGCGGAAGCAGGGCGTCTGACCCTCGGAGGTCCGAATACGCATCGAGCTGCTGCAGCAGGGACAGACCAGCTTGTAGGTGCTCAATGTTTTGGCCCCCGGCTGTGCAGCAGGATCGTTGCCAAGACTTCGGAATGGCGAGCCGCCATGTAATGACTGTGAGCGCGCAAAATCGCCTCAGCTTCGTCCCGCTCAATGACACCGTCGTCCAGTGCCTTCTCAATGATCTGGTCGACCACACCGCGCTTGGCTGCAGCACGTACTGAGCGGTTGTAGAGGTCTACGTTGTCCAGTGTTTCAGGCTTGGCGAGGGGGACGAACATGCCGCCGTACATCGCCGCGATGTATTCCGGCAGGTAGGTCGTGCCCATGTCCTGCTCTAACAGATGGATCTGTTCATCGCTCAGGGGCCGACTGCCGGCGTTTTCGTAGATGTGGTTATCGAACTTCTTGAGTTCGTATCCGAGGCGCGCTGCAGCGCATTCACGGCCACCTTCGTAGTCGTTGATCACTGCGCTCATTACTTGACGCTTGGTCGCTAGAACTGGGCGTTTCATCTTCTGGTTTCCCCTTGGAGCCAGAGGCCCTAATTTGCACGTACGCAGTCAGCGCTGTTTTGGGATGAGGGTGAAGTAATCACGCCGTCTTTGATTCCCAGCAATACAGCAGCACGGTGGGATTCCCCGCGCCGTCCTTGATTTTGGCCGCTGAGTACCGCGTAGACGGTGCTGGGGTTCAACAGGTGCTGTTCCGCAAAGTCCTTTACCGTCTGGCCGCGCCTTTCAAGGGCGTCACGCGCTAGATGGCGAGCTTGCTCGTAGGTGTTGGCGTTGGGCATAGTGCAGTTCCGTGCAATTTCATGTGGTGACACGCAAAGAATGATGCACATATCTGCACTTGTAAATAGCGGAGATGAAGAAATTTGCATTATTCAGTGGAAATAGGCGCTCGGCTGCAAGCAGAGCGCAAGCGCCTAGGCCTCAATCAAGATCAGTTTGGTGATGCGGTGGGGGTTTCAAAACGAACGCAGGCCGCTTATGAAGCGGGCACCACTGATCCGACGTCGGTCTACCTCAATCGGGCAGCTTCGAAGCTCGGAGTCGATGTCCTGTTCGTCGTGACAGGTGTACCAATACCTCGGCCGATTTCCGACTTGAGTACGGGAGAGGAAAAACTGGTCTGCCGGTATAGGTCATTGCCCGAAGGTGACCAGGAGGTGGTTGACCGAATTATTGGCGCGATGTCGGACGTCGCCCCACAGGGCAAAAATTAGGCTTTCCGTCAAAGTTTGGGTTTTTCATCGGCCTCGGTAACGTCGATCCAACTATGCATCTAATGGAGTAAAAAGCATGTTGGATAAAGCCGGAGCTGAGGTCGGTCAGTGTGATCGTGATAGTAGCGAATCCCAACGTTTGACCGACGATGAAAGGAGGCTTCTTACGCTATACAGGGCGATGTCCGAGCCTGATCGGCGATACGTTCGACGGGTTGTAGAGGTGCTGACGGCAGCCTCTATCTGACCGCTTTGCTATAAAAATCGCCAGCCGAATGTGCTGGCGTTTCATTGGATGAAATTTGGAGGTTGTGGCTATGGATTTTCTAGTATTCGTTGGGTTTGTCGCCGCTTGGGTAGGGGTTTGGCTTTGGCTTTCACGACGACTGGCTCGAACTGGAAAAGGCTGGTTTTTACGTCATTTGATTGGTAGTTGTGCGGGGGCGGTTGCGGGTTTGCTAGTCGTTTCTTCTGCACTTTCAGTTGGCATTATATCTTCAGAGAAAAAAGAAACAGGAACAGAAAAAGTAGTGCAGAAAGTTGATCCTATACCTGAGGTCTCACCACAGGTGAGCAAACCCGCTGTTCCTGTACTGGCGAAGAAAACTCTAGGGGTTACACCTGATGAGTATGCAGATCGTTTGAATGAGGCTTTCAAAGCCGCTGATATCAATCATCGTGTTGATGCGAAGAAGATTGTGAAAGGCGAAGTCAATGACGTACTGAATATTTCCATTGGCAAACACACAGCTTTGGTCGCTGGTATATCAAAGGTGAATGGGCAAGTGCTTGATGTCGTGGTAATGGGATCTGGTGACGGCACTCCGTCTTCTGGTTTGGATATCATGATGGTTGCTAGTGCGGCATTAGTGGCAGCTGCGCCGAATGTTGAGTTTAGTGAGGTGTTTCGCGGCCTTCCTGCGATGATTAAAGGGCAAGATCGGACATATGGGGACGTCAAACTTAGCGCCAAACAAATGGACGGAATGGGGACTTGGTTTTTCGCTTCACCAATATAATGGCTAGGATGCTGGTCGCAACTAAAACCCGGTGAATTATCGGGTTTTTCCGCACAAAGTAATTATGCTTTTGCTGTCTGCATCTTAAGCCACTCTCGATCCACTGCACGCTTGGCCGTTTTGTCACTGGCATACAGCCAACGCAACCGCCTAGGCCTCGTCTGATCCCCCGCAGTAACCGTTTTTTCTTTCCCGGTTTTCTGATCGCGGTAGTACGCGATTATCCCCGTGTAATCGCCATTGTTTTCTTCCGCCAGGTCTTCAACGTTGTCCTCCGGCAACTTGCTCTCCAGCTCCAGGCTGACGGTGTAGCCGCCATCCGGGCTCAGGCTGTGCTGCACGTTGCCACCGTACCAAATGATCTCGTCGATTTCCGCCTTAACGCCCTGGAGCGTGTACGTCAGTTCGGGGATCAGATCCGGCCGGCCCATCGCGAGTGTGTAGCTGAGCGTGGCACTGCCGCGTTGTAGACGTCGAAACTCGGCCCTTGCAGCCCTTAGCGCTGACTGCTGGTCGCTGTAGGTATGGCGCAGGTCTTTGAGGTTCTCGCCACCGCCGGCAATCGCTTCCTGTTTCTTGGCGCTATGCACATCGTAGAAATACGCGCGCACCCCGTCGTAGCTGTCGCGATCCGCCTGCAGGTACCGGTGCTGGTCACCGTCAGCGCGAGTAAGCGTAATGTGGGGCAGGGGAAGCCCGCTGGCGGTCTTGCCGCCGCCTGCAGGGATGCACAGCAAGCACCCGGCCTTGACGCTGGCTACCGCATCGAATTCTCCGCCCAGGCGCGTGATCAGGTTGGCGTCCGATTCGTTGGCCTGGTCAAGCTGCAGGATCGGCAACGCACCGAGCGCGCCGGCCACGGTCGAGGTGAGGTTGTTTCCCATGGCGATATCGCCGATGACTTTGCCCAGCGTAGTGTTGCTCCAGCTGCGCTCGCGCTTGGTCTTCAGCCCTTTGCGCAGGTCTGCTGATCGAGCGCGGATGCTGAGTACATCCGGCGCGCCGCTGTGCTCTGTCTCGTCGACGGTGTAGGTGCCCTTGTCCACCAGGCCGGTGTCGCTCCAGCCCAACCACAAGCGTAGTACTGCGCCCTTTGGCGGTATCGACAGCAGGCCGTCATGGTCGCTCAATGTGATCGTAAGCTGGTCGGCCTCAACGCCACGGTTGTCGGTTAGATCCAGGTTCATCAGCCGCGGGCTTACCTTCATGGCGATATCGTTGCCGTCCACCGTGAGACGGAAGGCCGGAACAGGATAGGCGGCATCCCGGACGAAGCGTTCCGCCGTATCCACGAGGTAACCGGTGACTTTGGACAGCGCGGCCTCTATCACAGCAGCCCCCGCAGAATATTGAGCCCGGTGCTGGTAGCGGCGCCGAGCAGGTCGATACGGTCATCATCGGTACGCTTGAGAGTGAGGGTGAACTCAATACGTCGTGGCGTGCCGTCTCTGAAGAACACAGTTTTGGTCTCGCTCAGGCTCTCGATCACCCACAACCCGTAAATCCGGCCGGTGCCCTCGACCATCGGCCAGGCCTTGCCGGTGTTCGCCATCAAGCGCAATGCATCCAGGCTGAGCACGCTGCCGGCCAGCTCGGGCAGGATGATGCCGGGGAGGGTAATAGTGTCGTCACCACGGCCGACAAATTGCAGCGCGGGTGGTGCACCGACGCGGCTGTTGCTGGCATGGCGCCAATTGGTTTGGCGCTGCAGCTCTTGGTAAGCGAGGGTTGATAGGCTGAACACGAACATGCCGAGGCTGAGCATCATGGTGATTAATCCCGGTCCGATAACTTGCTGCGCTGACGGGCGCGTTTCTCGTTTTCAATCTTGTTGAGCATGGCGCGCAGGCTTTTCTCCATGGCTTGCATGTCCATGCCAGGCGCAGCAGCGATGGTGATTTTGTAGGTGTCGTGACTATCGTAAACCGTTGATGTCCCCGCGCTGCTGATCGGTGGGCGATCATCGACAGCCAACGCCGGCATGGCTGTTGCGCTTAGCGCCAGAGTGCCGGCGGCGGTCAGTTGTTTGCTCATGCTCGACAAGGCGTTGAGCGGCCCTTTCTGTCCACCCTCCAGGCCTTTCGTCAGCCCTTCCATGGTGAAGCCGCCCAGCTCAGCGAACACCCGCGACGGACTGTGGATGCCGAGCTTTTCCTTGAACCAACCGATGCTGGAGTCACCGATGGAGCTGATAGCACCCTTTACGGCGCCGAGGCCGGCGGTCAAGCCTCTCACCAGACCATTGACGATCATGCCGCCAAATTCCGTGAATTTTCCAGGCAGCTCCGCGCCGAAGTAATTCATCACGCCAGCGAACGCCTGGTAGAACAGCCCGAGCGGGTTGAAGCCTGTGATCAATAGCAGGATGCCCTTCAAGCCCAGGTCAAAGCTCGCTTTGATTGTGGACCACACATTGACTACACCAGTCGCGATTGACCCGATGGCGCTTTTGATAGCGCCAAGGCCGGCGGTCAGGCCGTTCACCAGGCCGTTGATGATCATGCCGGCGAACTCTGTGAATTTCCCAGGCAGCTGCACTCCGAAGTAACTCATCACCCCGGCGAAGGCCTGGTAGAACATCCCCAGTGGATTGAAGTCGATGATCAGTCGCAGGATGCCCGCGAGGCCCTGGCTAAAGCTGGTTTTGATGCTGGTCCACACGTTGACCGCGCCGGTTGCGATAGAGCCGATGCTCTGCAGCAGCGTCATGATCATGTTGCCGATGGCCGCGCCGAAGCGCTGGCCCATCGACTGGGCGGCACCGCCGACGTCTTCGACCGGCTTCAATAGGTCGCTGAACCAACTGATCACACCACTGATACCGGAAGAGATCATGTTGAACAGCGGGCGGACGATGCTGCCCAGCAGACGCAGTGCGAAACCGATAACCGGAATGGAGTAGGCCGCTTTCGCCAAGCTGACCAGCAAACCGCCGAACTTTCCGAACCTGGCAAGGACCGGCTGCAGGGCCTCAGTGAGCCCTTGCCAGAAGCCGAGGAAGAACCCTTTGATCGGCTTCCAGTACTTGTAAATCAGCAACGCGGCTGCGACCAGGCCCGCGACAGCGGCGATTAGCCACCCGACCGGAGTTGCCAGGATGGCCGCACCGACCGCGCTGATTGCGCTGCCGAGCATTGGAAACACGCTGACTGCCGCGAGCCGCGCGGAGCTGACCAGTGCAGGGATGACCCTCATCATGCCGCTACTAGCCCGGCTGGCCGTAACCGTTTTCCAGATCCGCCCCATCCGGCCGACCTCTACCCCGGCGCCTGCGGCCGCGATACGGGTTCCAATCAACTGAGCTTTGATACCTCCCAGGCGAATGCCAAACACTGCCATGCCGTAACGCACTACCGCGAAGGGGCCGAGCATGCTTGCCATGGTCAAGGCCAACGTACCGAACACCACGGCGGCAACAGCTACAGCCGCCACAACTTTCACCAGGCCCCCAGCCAGCTTCGGATTTTCCCGTGCCCAGGTACCGACCCCATTGGCAAGTTCGCCCAGGGTGTTGATGAGACTCTTCAGCTCGGGAGCAACGGCAGCTCCGAACTCGGCAAGGGCGTTCGTGAAACTACCCTCGGCTGCCTCCATGACGTTGGTGAGGGTCCCGAGCTGCTCGTTGACGCGGGTACGCAGATCGGCTTGGACTCTCAGCTTCTCTTGAATTTCCTGATAACCAGCCAACCCCTTGTTCATCATAGTGTTCAAGGTGGTCATGGTTTCAGCGTCGTCGCCAAAGAGCTTGCTGATGACGGCCGTACGGTCGGTATCGTTCAGAACCTTCAGCTTTTCGACTTGAGCGTACAGGTTCTCCAGGCCGGCAAAGTTACCTTTGTCATCCGTAAATTTTAGAGAGACGCCCTTGTTCGCTCCTGCTGCGATGCTGTTGGCTTTATCGACCTTGTCTTTATTCAAACCCGCCTGGAAAATTTTACGGAAAGCGTTACCTGCTGAGCTGCCGTCCATGCTGGCCTGGTCCATCATGATGAGCAGCGGTGCGAGTTCTTTAGCTGCATCAATCCCCGACTTCTTGATGACATCCATGACAGGAGAAATTTTGCTGAAGCCCTGAATCATGTTGCTCGGTTCCATACCGGCATAGAAACCGCGCTGGATGGTGTCCATCAGGCCCATCATGTCTTTCTCAGTGGTTCTGGTGGCATCCTGCATTTTGGCGGCGAATTCAGCCGCTTCAGTGGCTTCCATCTTCATCTGCACACCGAGATATGCGGCGGCTTCACCGGTTCCACCCAGGATGCTCTGTGCACTGATGCCCTGGCGCCGGAGCATCGTCATCATGTTTTGAAAGTCTGCCGTGGTACCTGGCAGGCGGTCGCCCAGCGTCGTCGCCAGGTCTGTGATCTTCTGGAAGTCCAGCGAGACCTTGCCGGTGTCGT
This sequence comes from Pseudomonas sp. GW823-FHT02F05, assembly GCF_058797315.1. Classification (NCBI taxonomy): domain Bacteria; kingdom Pseudomonadati; phylum Pseudomonadota; class Gammaproteobacteria; order Pseudomonadales; family Pseudomonadaceae; genus Pseudomonas; species Pseudomonas sp. GW823-FHT02F05. The sequence goes on along the minus strand of NZ_JBXAJM010000003.1, from coordinate 109,135 downwards.
CCATCATCGACACTTTGAGCTGCGTGGCAGAGTCCTCATTCGGGGCGAAGGCTTTGATTGCCGACGCCACGGGCCGGCTGGCGGCGTACCCCACCCCAAGCCCAGCGGCACCAGACACGGCAACACTGCCGGCCAAGCTCTGGGTTTTATCGTAGGCTGCACGCGCCTTTACCAGACTGTCCTGTTTGCGCTTCAGCGCGTCCAGGCGGTCCATCTGCAGTTTCATGGCCTGGGTGGCGCCGTCCATGTCTCGCTTGAGCTTCAGCTCGGAAGCGCCCAGGGCATTGGTGTTGGTGCCGGCGGTTTTGAGCTGCGCGCCCAGGCTGGCAAGTTTCCCTTGCTGCTGGCCGTACTGCTCGCCCAAGCGTCTCGACTCGGCGGTGTGCTGTTTCAGCAGTGAGAGCTGGTCCTTGAACGGCGTTTCCAGCCGGCGGATCTCGTCGCGCAGACCGGCATGGCCCGCACGACTGGTGCGTAACTGTGCGTTGTTCAGGGTGAAGCGGTCAGCCAGGGTCTTTTCCTTGGCCGCGAGCTGATCCAGCTGGGTCTTGCGCTCCCGCTGGGCGGCTGTGAGGCGGGTGTATTCGTCATGCTGCGCTCGGGTCAGTGCATTGCCCTTTTGCATCACGGCATTGAGCGCGGCTATCTGGCTGGCGGACTGGCGGTGTTCGTCGCTCATCAACCCCAGGGCATTGCGTGTCCCGGTGAGTTCGCGCTTGAGGTCGGTCTGACTGGTTTTGAGCGCGTCAACCTTCTGCCGGGACTTGTCGAACAGCGCCTGGGTTGGCGCGAGCTGCTGCCGGACTTTGGCCGTCTCGCGGGCGAGTTCGCCTACCTTGGTGTTGTTGGCTGCGAGCGCCTCAGATGTCGCGCGGGTTGCGGCCTGCAGTTCACGCCAGGCGCTGACGTCGCGCTGCTGGGTGTTGAGTTCTTTCAGGCGGTCACGGGCAGCCTTGAGGGCTTGGGCGGTTTCCTTACTGCCGCCCGTGATCTTGTTCAGCGGACCGGTGGCCTTGTCGATAGCGCTGAGCAGCACCTGAAGTCTCAGATCATTCGCCATCGGTAGAACTCCGTACCCTGGCGCGCTCGCGCCAGTCCATCAGGTCTTGCAGGCCCAACCGATCCATATCAGCCGGTGCCCAGTGAAAAACCACGGCCAGATCGGCCATGGCGTCCTCTACGCGACGAGGGATGCATCCGTCATCGCCGACTTCTGCAACAAAAAACCAGAGATCTTGCTGCTCAGAGCCAGCAGATCGGCCGGGTCCATGCCGGCGACTTCCACGGCGGTGATGCTCGGCGAGCTGATGCGCGGCAGAACCTTGATCAGACTGCCAACGTCCATTTGCAGCAGCTCCACCAAGCTCACACCGCGCAACTCGCCGGAGTTCGGCTTGCGCAGGGTGATGCTGTCGATGCTGGTGGTGCCGCGACGGATTGGCGTGTCGAGGGTGACGGTGTTGTTGTCGGCCAGCTGCTGCACGTCGGGCTGTTCGGTGGTTTCGTTCTTCATGGGAGTTGCTCTTAGTGATTAAAGGGTGAGGCTCGATTGAGCGGGCGGGTCAGATGCCCATGCCGGTGCGGTGCTTCTCCAGCATGTCCACGCCGTTGACCTTCTCGACAAAGTTGAGCAGGTCGATTTCGATGATTTCTTCGCCATCCACGGTCAGCTTGTAGTAGCTGCAGGTGGTGGTCATGGAGTGCTCGGTGTCCTCACCGGGCTGGGCGTCGCCCATCTCGATGGTTTCGTGGCGGCCACGCACGACTACTTCCACGTTGCTGACTTCGTTGGTGTCGTCTTGTTGGTAAGGGCCAGAGAAGCGCAGTGCTACGCTGTTAGCACTGACGGCGCCGAACTGGCGCAGAGAGATCAGATCGAGGCCACCGGTTTTCCATTCGAACTGGATGCCGTCGTCGGACATGCCCAGGTCAGCCTTGACCGGGCCGTTCATGCCGCCGCCGCGATAGGCTTCCATCTTGCGGCCGAGGGAGGGCAGGGTGAGGGACTTCACCAAGCCGAGGTAGCTGTTGCCGTCATTGAACAGGTTGAGGTTTTTGAGCTTGCGAGGCATTGCCATGGCGGTGTTCTCCGGGATACGTGTTCAGGGTGAACTCCCCTCTCGGGGAGGCCCGGTTTAGCTGTTGATGCCCTTGGCGAAGTCGATCAGGTAACGGTCGGTGATTCGCTGGCGGAAGGTGAGGTCTTCAAGCGGTGGCACGGGGGTGTAGTCGTAATCAACCCAGAGCTTGCCGGCCTTGAGAGTGTCTTTGGTGTTGATGTCGTCCGGGTACCAGCAGCTGCCGCCGATCAGGTAGCCCTGCGATTTCATCTCGCGCATCTTGGCGCTCACGCCTTCGACCAGGTCGCGTACCAGGGAGGCGTGCATAGGGCGGTCAACTGCCCACATGTGCGCTTCGGCCACGGTGTCCGCAAGGATCTGCGCGGTGCGGGTGTAGTTTTCAAAGGCGAACAACGGGTCATCGCTGCAGGTTCGGCTGCCCCAGAAGCGAAAGCCGTTGGAGTTGATCAGCGTGGTGACTTCGTTGCTGTTGAGGTAGTTGGCGTCGGTGGCTGGGTTCTGTAGATCCCAGAATACGTCGGCGCTGATACCGGTCACGCCACTGACGGCCACGTTGGACAGGGTTTTATGCCAGCCTGTCTCCTGATCGATCTTGGCGCGCAGGCCAAGCGCACGGGCCACAGCCGAAGCGGTGGTGGTCTTGTTGGCGACGGTGTCCCAGTTCTGGAATTCCGGCCAGATCACCATCATTTCGCGGGCGCCGAAGTTCTCGCGGTAAGCGACCACCTCTTCCTTAGTTTTACAGCCCCAGGCGCTGACGTAGGCAAAGGCACGAAGGTCTTTGGCAATGGCGCCAAGGGCGGTGGCCACCGGCAAACTGTCCAGGCCTGGCACGCCGAGAATGCGCGGCGTCATGCCCACGCGGGACTTGGCGGCGAGCAGAGCTTTCATGCCGGTGTACTGACCGGTCGGTGTGGTGCCGCCGATCAGGGCGCTGGTGGTGGCCGCTTCGTCGGCGCCTTCCTTGACCCGCACCACGATGACGTAGGGCTTGGTCTGGTCGGCGATGCCTTGCAGGCTCGCGGCAAGGGTGCCCTTTACGCCCGCTTTGCCGACGGCGGTCTGCACGTTGGTGAGCAGGACGGGCGTGTCCAGCGGGAAAACGAGTGGGTCCGCATCTTCAGCCGTGCAAACCATGCCGATAACTGCGGTGGGAATAGTGCGAATGGGGCGGGTGCCGTCGTTGAGTTCGATGACCCGCACGCCGTGGAGATAATCGGCCATGGGTTGTGCCTGCGCTGTGATGGAATGACAGTGCAGAGGTTGCCGCGCGCGCGCCGGCTGGGCGAGCGCGGCACCTTGTAGGCGCCGCGTATACAGTGGGAGTCTTACTGAACCTGGTCTTTGATCCAGGCTGGCGGCACTGGGCGCTTGCCGGCATCGGGGAAGCTGTCCGATTGCGGCCATTCGCGTAGCTGGTGCATATACACGAGCAATTCGCTGTATTGGTCGGCAGTGAGGGAGGTGTCGCTACCCATCTCGATCTGGTCGCGGTGACGATCTCGTAGCCAGGCCACACGCTCGAGTTCTGAATCTCGCCAGCGACGTTCATCATTGGCGATTTCTTCCGCAGTGGACTGGGGTAATGTTTCGCCACCTTCGTCCACCCATTCCAGATATGAAACCCAATCTCGATTGCCCGCGTCCTGGGGAATGAAGACACCGTCATTCAAGCGTTGGACCCCTACGGGTGTAAATTTGTACGTCGTTTTTTCCATCTTTATCACCTCAAATTTCCGCGTCTGCTATCCACTCGATTTGCAATGTGTAACCCGGTAAGGATTCGGCGGGTGGCACGCAAGACAGGGTAAAACCGGCGTTCCACAAGCTCTGCATATTGGTGGAAGTGCATGGACCTCCAAACGACTGCGCCCAAACTTGTGAACTTACCTCCCCGGGGGAATAAAGAGTCAAGGTAGGCGTAACGCGCTTAACCTCAATAAAATCCACGCGCAAAGCCGACTGTGTTTGTTTAGGCGGACCCGATTGTGAAAATGTAGCAATGCAACTTGGCGGGCCGTTGTTCGCCTTCAGTGGATAATCAAGAAGAAAAGACTTTTCGAAATACCGCAGACACGTCCTCAGCTCTTCATGCACCGAGCGCTTTTCATATGCAGTCGCAACAGTCCCTGCCTCAATTTGGACACTGGCAACGTCTGTCACGTGGGTACCCCCAGCCCAACTGGAAAAAATCAGCTCCAAAAAGTCGTTACCGCTGCCTTTCTTTTTTGCCGCAACGGCGCCCAGGTCCATCGTTACGACATACTTTTTAAACGTGGTGGTCAGCTCGACTACAGCCCCTACATCAATCTCGGTTTCCGGTGAACCGGTACCGAAGTTTTGTCGCAGTATCACCCCACAGGTATGAGGCACTGTGCTGCGCATATAGAAAGAAACCGTTACCTTCCGACCTGCCAATGTCTCAACGTTTTCGATGCGTTGACTAAGGTTCCAGCCCTGGCCTTCACCTTGCCGTGAAAGTCGAAGTCCAAACTTAGCCTCGTTGATATCAGTACCCTGTTCCAACGGGTATTGGCTCCAAGTGCAAACTGCATTCGCCGGACTGTAAACCGACCAGCGATCCGGCCCGAATAGCGCTTGCGGGCCTCCAGATATGCGGCCAACCGTTCCAGATTTCCCACGCTGCCAAATGTCAAAGTTGCTGTTGATTAGGCGGTTTTTCCGATACACGTGAGCCGGAAACACCTGATTTTGACTTTCAATCTGCGCTCGCACGGCCTCAGTGTTGGAAACACGTTTAGAACGGTCATCCACTGCTGGCGTGGGCGCGTTCTGCCCGCCTGCCCACTGAAAGGTCAGTGCCGTCGTGCCCAAGATGATTGGCCCATCAGTGGTGAGGTGCCAGAGTGTGTCGCCGTTGGCGGTGCCACGCTCAACATGAACCAGCAAGCCTGGTGTCACCTCACTGCCGATATCGGCATCGGTAGTGCGGGTCCAGATTTCGGCGGTGGTCAGATAGAGCCCGTTGTCTTTGCTCTGGACCTGGTCTTTAACCAACACCCGCGAGCCCACCGGCACTGCCACGCCGTCGATGGTTTGCGCCCCAGCCAGGACGATAGGGCCGGTGGTCGCTACCAGTACTGACTGTTTCATATCCTGCTGATTGATCGCGTCGGTGATGGAGTCCGTCACGAACTTGCGAGTGGCAAGCACCACCGCTGGATCGATCAGCAGCACCACATTTGCAGCGCTGGACACGATGAAGTTCATCCGCACCACTTGGGTCCGGCCGGAGCCCTGGGACATCAGTGGCTTGTAGCTGGGCGCGCAGTTCGCCACGGCGACCAGGTCGCCGTCAGCGTCGTACAGTCCGATTTCCCGAATCCACCATCCACCTTCGTCCGCCGGGATGATCTGCTCGGCGATGAGGATATTGGCGTTGGCGGGGTCAATCGACAGCTTGTTCAACTGCCGACGGCGGCGCTCGTTGATCAGCTTTTTCTGGTTCCGATCTGGAATTGGGTTGGTGTCGTTTGCATCACCCACACCCATTTCGGTGAGTTTCCAGGGTATGCCCAGCGCGTCCGCGTTGGCCTGTTTGGCTTCACCGACAGCGGTGAGAATCGCAAAGAACTGAGAGTTGGAATCGATCATGGGTAGATGTCCAGTGTGTCGATGGAGTGTTCCCGGCCAGCGGCGCCGATGTAGCAGTTCAGGTTGATAGGCCCAGGTACTGGCGGATAAATATCGAGTGTGTCGATGGTGTGTTCGCGCCCAGGTGCGCGGATAACGCCCGTGGTGACGATGTCGCGAAGGACTGGCGGATAGACGTCAATCTCGTCGCCGTCGTAAGTGCTGGCGAAAATGTTGATGCCCCCGGTGGTTTCGAGGCTGATGGCCAGGCCGGTCAAGTGGCGGGTGAGTGGCTTGGCGTCGTCGATCAGCCAGGTCAATTCCTGGTACATCTCTTCGGTAATACCGGTTTCAAGCACTCCGACCTTCAACGCGAAGGTCGCGGGTACGCCTTCGGGGGTTGTCTGCCACCACTCAAGCACCTCGATCAGGTAGCCGAGCGGTTCCACCACGCGACGCAGCGCGCCGATGGTGCCTTTGCGAGAGTGGATGTAATGCGATGATCGGATGGCTGCGCGTTTCGCGGCTTCCGTCCACCTGCTGTCCCAGCGATCAACCGAAAAAGCCCAAGCCAGATAGGGCAACAGGTCGACGGGGCAGGTGTTCGGGTTGCAGAGCTGTCGCAAAGGAATGGGGACGCGCTGGATCTGCGCGAGTGCCTGAGCCGCCTGACGCTCCAGCGGGGTAGCGTTTCCCGGTAACAGCTGCTGCGCACCCATCACTCAACGCCTCGGCTTAATTTGATGCCGGTGCAATAGGGCGCTTGAGCTTTGGTCGCGACAATGTCCACCCAGCTTTCCAGTTCGACCTTGCGCACGCCTTCGACGTGGAGCGCGGCATGCAGGGCCGATTCTGAAACCTCCATCCCCAGGCGGCGCCGTTGATGAACGTAGGCCAGCAGGCGCTGTTCGGCCGCAGCCAAGATTGGTTCCGACTCCGGGCCGCTCGACAGCAGATAGAGCTTGGCCTCGACTTGGTAATTCAGGATCTGCGCGCCTTGAACGGTGAGGCGGTCGGCCACCGGCCGGCGGTCATCATCGCTCAGGTAAGTGTTGACGATGGCGAGCAGCTCGGGGGGAGCCGTACCATCGCCCAGCAGTGATTGCACCGTGACCACAGCGACGGCAGGCGAGGGGCTTTCGGCGGTTGCGTCGGCCACACGACCATCTGCGGCCCGGGCGTGGAAGATGTAGCTGTTGCGCGGGCCGGCGGTGCTCAAACCTTCCCAGGCCATTTGCGCACGCTCGCGCAGGCTGTCGTCGCTCTCCATCAACTTAGGCACTGGCGGAACTGCGTTCGCGTTGCCTTGCTGGATCACCAGGCGTTTGACGTTGAAGTTTGCAGCCAACTGTTCCAGGTCAGTCCCACGCGCCGTGGCGAGCAGGTTGGCAAGCGACGCTTCGTTGACCCGCTGGCGCCACACGGTCTCGCGGTAAGTGTTTTCCTGCAGCAGCTTGGTCAGTGGCTCTGACTCTATCTCCAGGCGGGCCGCGATTTGGGGCTGCTCGTCGACCGGCCATAGGCTGATCATGTACGCCTTGCGCTCGGCAAGGATCTGTTCGAAGTCGATCTGCTCGACGATCTGTGGCGGCGGCAGTTGGCTGAGGTCGATAGCGGCGAAGCTGTTCATACACTGCCCCCCAGCTGCAACGGCACACTGAGGCTCAGCGGCTCATTGGTGTCCACCACAGTGCCCTCCAGATCGATCGAGGCTTGGCCCTGCATGTTCGCTCCCGCGAACTGCACGCGGCTCAAGCTGATGCGGGTTTCCCAGCGCATAAGGGCCATGACCGTGGCGGCGTAAACGCGCAGACGGTTGACGTCGTTGAAGGGGTGATCCACCAGCTCGGGCACCAAGCTGCCGTATTCGCGGCGCATTACACGCGTGCCAATGCGGGTGGTCAGAATGTCGGTGATCGCCTGACTGATGTGCTCGCGCTCGCTGATGGCGCCGCCGGTATGTCGGTTCATGATGGGATGGGCGCCCCGGATTGGTCGCCGCCGGCCTTGACGCCGGTGTGCGAGTGTTTGACCAAGCTGACGCCGGCTGCGATCACGTCAATAGAGACCTGAACCTGGCCGGTGACGGTCTGATTGCCGGTTTGGATGTAGTCGCCTTTGTGCGTGATGTCACCGACCAGGTTGATGCCGCCCTTGCTGATCAGATTGGTGGTGCCACCGTCGACCAGTGTGGCGTTGAGGTGGTGGGCGACGCTGTCGTACTCGATCACCGTGCCGTCGGCGTAGGTGCGGCGGTGCAGGCCGGCGCGGTTGCCGTTGGCCGGGATGTGGTCGCTGAACACGCCTGTCACGACGATGCCGTTGGCGAGCTGGCCCGATGGGCTGAGCAGGATCACCTGTTCGCCGGCAGTGGGCGGGTCCCAATCGCGGTCGGCTCCGGCGCGCAATGCGAGCCAGGGCAGCCAGGCCGTGGTCAGCTTTCCGGTTGTTACTTGCACGCGCGGGGGCTCCATCTGCACGGCGGCGATGACGCCGAAGCGGATGAGGTTTTCGAGCAGGCGGGCGAGGGCGGCTAAGTCGTTCATGGCGCCGATGGTGGCGCCACGCGCGTGCAGGTGCAGCTTCGACTGCTTGTAGGAAGAGTATCTACAAACCGAAGGCCGGTTTTATCTGAAAAGCATGAAGATGACGATTATTAAAGTGGTCACGGTTAAAGCTAATGAAAGTGCTATGGAATGATTCAGCTTTTTCTCAGTTCTGTTTACACAGACAATGAGGCTGTCTATTCGCTTCGTATTGTCGATAACTTCGTTGCTTGGAAACTTGTGTTCGTAGTCACTTGAACTTTTGTCTGCATGATTTGCAATGATACTTCCCCCTGCGCCAGCGCAAGCAAATAGCAATACCTGCATATACAAATCTAATTGCATCGATAGGCTTTCAAAATTTGGATTGTCACGCCCGATGCAAAAGTAATAATACCTCGAGAAAACAGCTTGAAAGATAACCCCATATCCGATTAAGACCATTCCTTTCAAAAATCGTATTTGCCGGATCTCAAGAAGTATTATTAATAGGGTGAAACCACTTATTGCGCCTGTATATATACCCATTTCAGGCGAGGTTGCATCGATAATCCACGAGGTGATGGCTAACATGAAAAAAGCTGCTGCTACAATCGCTACTAGACCTAGCTTTGCAATTAGTTTTATGTTTTTCATTCAGGCGTGCGTCTTTTAGTGGGGGCAGAAGATTAACATTGACTTGGTTAATTAGAAATGTGCGATAAAAGCCCATCTCGTATGATTGCAAGGTCGTCTTCCGTAAAACCAAGTAGCTCGCGCTGTTCATAACGCACCTCAGGTGCGCTCGATTGCGCACGATCCTTCAGTCCGAATTGGTGAACCCTGGCGATGCGGGAGATCCGCCCAGTGAAACCCACGGTCACGGCGTTGCTGTCGCCTCGGGCTTTCAGGTAGGTCGCGGTACGCAGCTTTTTGAACATCTCAACCTTGCGCCGGATACGGCCTTGCTTACCGCGCAAGTCCCTTTTTTTCCGGGGTGCGAACATGCTGCCGTCCGGGTTTTGCTGCGTCTGCACACGCTTCTGTTGGCTGCGCCGCAGTTCCTGGCCGATGGAGCGGGCAAGTTGATTACGGGCGGCTGGCTGGAGTTGCTCCAGCAGGCCGGACGCCCAGGTCTCCAAGGCTTCCAGCTTACTTGTCATCAGGAACTACCCATTCGCTGGCGTTGCCCTGGGAGCCTGGAACCCAATTCGGATCGAGGTAACCGGCCACTCGCTGCGGCTCGCCGGCATGCTTCACGGTTGTATTGCCTTGAGCATCAATACCTACCACCACTCGCTCTGTCAGGCGCAATGTTAGGCCGAGGTCTACCTTGTCTTTATCGAGAATGTCGGCTTCGAACTGAATGCCGGTCTGCATTTTTTCGTAGTTCTCGAGCAGCTCCGGTTGGTTGATGCTGATCCATCCCAGCACGGGCAGCATTACGCTGTCAGGGTGCCCCGCGAAGGCGGTCATGATGATCTGCAGATCGTAGCTGTACTCAAAAGAAAGGGTCGCCGCAGCGGTGCAGCGGACCTTGCCGTTGTCGATGAAGATGAGCACCCGGTCGGGGTTGTGCTGTAACTCGGCGACGGTGGCCAACAGGTGAGCGCGCAGACTCTCGGGCTTGTTCATCGGTGGGCCTGCTGATGTTTATAGACCATGTCGACCTGGGCGGCGCAATCGGCCCAAGCGGCTTCGGCGCGGTCTTCGTCGGTGAGTAGGTCGCCGTTATTGGCTGGGTTTGTCGCTGGCAGCTGGCACGGCACCACGGCCGGACAACCAGTCACGGTAAGCTGCGGCGCCGGTGAGGGCGGGGCGGTTACGCAGCCGGCGAGCAACATCAGGCAAAGGCTGAGCAGCCCAGTCGCGTAGTTCGTCGTTTTCACGTTTCAGTACCTCTATTGTTCGCGCGCGCTGTGCCAGGGCCTGCCGCAGTTGATCCTGCTGGGCGCGCAAAGCTGACTGGTTTTCGCGTTCTTGCTTCAGGCTGGCGGTGAGAGTGTTGGCGGTCGCCAGATTGCGGTTGGCGTCTTCGCGGGCCATCTTGGCCGCACTCTTTGCCAGGTTAGTTTGCGTTTCGGCGGTGTTAATGCGCTGTTGCTGGCCCCAGATCAGCAGCGCCAGGGCACCGAGCAGGGCAATGCCGTACAGGGCCTGGCGCAGGGTGCTCACGCGCGGTACCAGCCGAGTTTGTTCATGGTGGCGTCGTCAAGAAGCTTGAGCGGCCCGCGCACAATTACGGCTCTGGCGTTGTTCATCAACCGGATGCACTCGCCCAGCCGTTCCATGTCTGCTTGGTCGGTCGAATCTGGCACCACTAGAAGGTCCCCGTCCCGTACTCGCAGTTTTTTCACCGCTTCGAAGTCGATCATGCCGCCACCCCCTGTCCGCATTCACAGCCAGCGTGCCGTTCATAGGCGCGCTGGAGCTTGGTGTCATAAAGATTTCGCAGGTAGTCCGGACCGTTGTAGAGCCGGGCAAACTCGGCCCATTTGCGGGCTTTCAGGGCCTTGTGTAGCGCTGGGTCGGTTTCGATGAAGCGGGTGAAGGCGTCGAACTGCTGGGATTCGCCGGCACTCATTGCCGCCACGAAGTCCTGCACGCTGGCGTAGCCGAGGCGCTGCCAGTGAAAGCCCATGATCTGGAAGGCGCCCCAAGAAGCCGACTCAAGTGCAGCCGTGTCATCGATCATGCGAGCCGTGGCGAGGCGCTGATGCTCAGCGGTACCACCGATATAGCCACCCGCCTTCGGATTGACCAGGGCAGGGTTTGTTGCTGCCAGTTCATCGGCGTGACGCTTGGCCTCAGCCGGGTCATCGTCTGCGTGGCGAACCTTGGCGAGCTGGCGGTACATGATGTGCCGTTCGAAAAGGATCACCGGCTTGCCGTTGTCGAGGAAGCCTTTGCCCTTCGACTCAACTTCGTTGACCGCGTAGATGCTCGCTAGCGGCACGTCTAGGCGTTCGGCAGCGGCCACGAGATCGTTATTGCGAAGCAGCTGGGCACAGTCGCCGCCCGCCAAGCTGGCCTGGGTCTTGGTTCCGGCAAGGCCATCGGCTACCAGTCCAACTTTCACCTGGTACGCACGAACGGCCGTCTCTGTAGCGTCACCGTAGTGGCCGTCAGGTTCCAGTTTGGCGCCGTGCCTGTTGAGATTCTTTTGCAGGATAAGCACCGCCTGCGAGCGGTCGCCGTGGCGAAGGGTGGTGGTCATGCGCTGGGCCTCAACAGGGCGGCGACGTTGCCGCGTGAACGGAAAATCAGGGTGCAGAGCAATACGATGGAGACGGCTTGCCAGAGGCTGGTGGGCTGGCGATACAGCAGTATTTCCAGACCGCAGATGCACAGCGCGGAGCCGAACAGGCTGGCGAGTAGTGAGATGGTGCGCCGGTACCGGGATGCACCTCGGGTGTAGCAGGCCAAACGGAAGGCGCTCAGCAAGTAGGCGATTGCCGTGATCAGTTGCACGGCCAGTTCGATGTTTGGCATGTCAGCTGCCCCCTCGGATGCGACGCCAGATGTCCCAGATGTCCGCTTTTTCCACCCACACCATCAGCTTGATGCTGATCGGGATGACCACCAGGGCGCAGAGGAATGCACCGCCGCCGCTGGTGATGAACGGGATAGCCTGCAAGGCCATCGGCGCGAACAGATATCCCACGCCGGCCGACAGAAACAGCGAGCCCAACCGCTGCCAGACCTTGAGGTCGTGCTTGGTGCTGGTCACCAGCCACGCGCCGAGGATTGCCCCGAAGAGCGCCTCGCCGTCGATAATCGGCGTCACAGTTGCCAGGCCCAGGCCCATAAGCAGGCCGGTCACGGCGCTGGAAGTCGGATCAGCCATGGTGTGGGTTTCCTTGGTTGCAGGGGATCAGTCCCATAGGTTCACCATCTGCCGCTGGGGCGCGCTGGTTTGGGCTTCGGGCATGTTGACGGGGAGGCCATGCGGCAAGACGGGGCCGTTGTCAGCCAAGCCGGGGTTCGCCTGCAGTACCGCTTCGGTAACGCCCGCGGTTCGGCCGTAATACCGCCAGCACAGAGCGTCGACCGTCTCGTTTTGATTGGCGCGGATGGTGACGGGCATCAGATCAGCTCCACGGTGGTGCGGTTTTTTCCGAGAAAATCACGAACGGCCCAACGCAGGTCGCGGCGGTAGTCGTCGATGGTTGGGGCGGTTTCCTCGGCTTTATTGTTCCCGGTGTTGGTAGCGCTGTAGTCGCGGTACCGCTCGCACACTTCGGCCCCGGTAGCGGCTTCGATGGCACGACGGTAGAGATGAGCCTTTACCGATACGTCTTTGATGCGATCACCAGGGACGTCTGCCAGCGTGGCGTAACCAGCGGCTTGCTGAGCCGCTCGCCAGTCACTTAACTCGCGATTGAGGTCGATGGCGGCAGCGATCACGGCGGTTTCCAAGCGGGCCGGGGTGACGCTGGCGTCGATGCGCAGGGTGGCGCGCAGGTTGTCCAGGTCAATCGACGGCCAGAACGGGTCGGTGTTGATATGCCCACCGATAACTGGGCCGCTGGCTACAAATGCGCTCATGACTGCACTCGAAAATAGATCGCCGGTGGTCGGGGCTTCACGTTCAGGAGGAGTGGCCTGGCCGATCCGCCCCGAGCCGGCGGGGTGCGTGGGGACGCTCGGTTAGCTGCTGGGGGCAGCATGTTTTTTCAGGAGGCGTTCGGCGCCGTCCAAATCTTTTTTGCCGCCGCAGCCGTCGTGTAGCTCGATGGCGCGTTTGAGCAGGTCTATACCGGCCTGAATCTGTCCAGGCTGACCAGGCTCTTCGGCGCTGATGCCGTGCAAGGTGGCGCGGCCAGTTGCCAGGAACAGCTTGGCGCGGGCTTGGTCGGGCATGTCCTCGGCTTCGGTCAGTTCAACTGTGCGGTGCAGGATCGCTAAGTCGAAACTGCCGTTGGCCTTCTGCGCTTTCAGCGCGGCGGTGGCGATTTCCTCCGCCACCAGGCAACCGGTAGTGCGTTCGAAGCGGTCCGGCATGATCAGCTTGTGCTTGAGGACGTAGTCGGCGATGTCCAGCGCGCCGCTGTAGTCCTCAACATCGACGCGCCAAACCATCACAGTGGTCATAACGTCGTCCTGAGCACCATTGCCAGCTTGGAGCACGCCCTCGACATAAGGGATGTACTCAGGCAGCAGCTGCAGCTTGAGCGCAGCCTTGCCTTCGTTGGACTGGATGGCCTTCAAGCGCAAGCGGTCTTGCAGCAACTGATTCAACTGATGCTCGTAGGCTGTGGCACCGGCCATGGATTGCTGCGGTGCTGTTTTTGCCGCCTCCATGGCCGCGCGTGCGCGGCGCTGGTGGGCTTGGGCGATGCTGAGTGCCATGGGGTTAACCCTCGCTGCCGGCTTCTTCGACTGGGGTGATGTTTTCCAGCAGGCAGCCCAGACCATATTCTTCAACCACGTAAGCTTCGTTCGACGATTCGAAGTTGCTGACGCGGTTCCACTCCGGCTCTTCCTTGAGGTAGCGGCGGCGCCCACCGATCTGCCAGTACACCGACAGGTTGGCGAACGTGGTGATGAGGATGGTGCCTTCAGGGATATACGGCACTTCGTACAGCGGTAGGCCACCGACGCGGCGCTGCGAGATGATCAGGTCGCTCGCCAGGGTATTGGTAGCGTCTTGGTCCTTGTTGACCAGGGCCAGGAACTTGTCGTGCACCAACTCTCGGCCTGTCAGTACCACCAAACCAGGGTTACGGCGGTACCAAGGGTCGAGCAACTGAATGGCGTCATAGACCAGGGCGTCAATGTTTTTGAAGTCGCCGGTTTTACCGATGGTGATCTTGCCGGCGACGGCGCCTTCTTTCAGCACGCGGTCAGGCGCGTGAGTGCGGTATTGCTGGAGCCAACCGATATTGACGTCTTCCAGCAACGGGTGCGCGGTGCGGTCTGTTTGTTCGGCCGCCGAAGTACCGTAGAAACCGATTTGGATACGGTCGAGCGCCTGACGTTGGGCAATTGCGCTGGCTAGGCGAGTCTGGAAGTCCGGGAACTTCGCCCAGGCGTCGAGCTGCTTGTAACTGACGTAGGTGTCAAAGTCGGTCTGCTCAGCTCGGTACTTGTCGCTGGACAGGGTGCCAATGCTGCTTGGCTCACGCTTCTTGACCTTGGTGTTGGTGCGGCTGGCAACGGTGCCGCCGACGCCTAAGCCGACCTTTTCGCCTTCCTGCTCGTCGACGCCGATGACGTTGACTTTGGTCAGGAACTCGCTCGATTCCTGAATCTTGGTTTCCAGGCGCTGCTGGATTGTCGGGTCCACGCTGAACGTGGCGGTGGCCGATTCTACGCCGTTGATCTGTGCCACCTGGGCGAGGTAGCCAGTGAAGAGTTTTCGAGTGTCGTTACGCATGGGTGTCTCCGATATTGGGCTGGGCGGTTGAGGCCGCAGGTCAGAATTCAGCCAGGGCTTGTTTGCCGCCGCCGGTTACCGGTGGGCGCTGAGTTTGGGAGTGGTCTTGCGTGTTGCCGAGGGTAGTTTTCAGCTCGACCAGGTCTTTGCTGAGCTGCTCGACCTTGGTGTTCAGTTCGCTGGAGAATTTCTTCTCGGCGGCGAGTTGATCCGGCAGGTCTTTGACGTGGTCGGCAATCGCTTCGACGGCCTGGCCGATCTGGGCAAACTCGGCATCGTCCTTCGCCTGTTTGCCGCCCAACAGCGCCTGCACCTTGCTGAAAAGCTGGGCGCCGAGGCCGGGCTTGTCTTCGACTTCTTCAAACTGCAGCTCGGTTTCCACTGCCTCGGTGAACATCGACGTCGCCGAGTAATGGCGGTCTTTGAATGGGCTGGATTCTGGCTTCTGCGCGGAGAAAGACAGTACGTCGGTGCCCAGGCTGGCCGGGGAATCGGTCACCGCCAGGCCAACGATGTAGGCCTCGCCAGTGTCCGAGAAGCTGTCGTCGATTTCGATTGAGGTGTAAATCTTCTGCTTGGCCTTATTCATGGCGATCAGATCGGGCGTGGGCTCGACCTGGGCAAACAGGGCCAGCTTCTTCTGGCCGTTGATTTCCACTTCCTCTGTCTTGACCGCGAGCACGTCGCCGTAGGCTTTGAAGGGACTGTCGGGCAGCAGGCTGCGGAAGTGCTCCAGCCAGATGCGGGCGCCGTAGGTGGACGGATTGAAGTTCTTTGCTGCTTGTTCCAGCCAACTACGTTTGATGGTGCGCTTGTCCGAGGTAGCGCCCTCGACGGCGACGCGGAACCAATTGCTGCGAAATTTCTTCATGCCGGGAATCCTCAATGCGTTGGGCGCTAAGTGCGTTGCAATGAGGGGCATGGTCGTGACGCGCGCGAGTTGCGGCAACGGGACGAGATTGTAGAGGGCGGGGCTACAAGGGGCGGCGCTACTGAGTCGCAGGCCAGAGCGGCAGCATCGCGGCCATGACTACGACCGAACTGCTCCCCATCGATCCCAGACGCCAATCCAAGTTCCTCTATTGGATGGGTTGGCGTATCTGCGAGATTGCCGAGGCTACGGGCGAAAAGGAAAAAACGCTACATAGCTGGAAGGCCCGCGACGAGTGGGACCGGGCCGACAACGTCGAGCGGATCGGCGGTGCGCTGGAAGCACGTTTGGTACAACTGATCCTCAAGGAAGGCAAGAGCGGCGGCGATTTCAAGGAAATTGATCTGCTGCACCGCCAGCTTGAGCGCCAGGCACGCATTCAGCGTTTCCAGGGCGGCGGTACTGAAACCGAACTCAATCCCAACCTCGCCAAGCGTAACGAAGGACCGAAGAAAAAGACGCCGAAAAACGACATCAGTGAAGACCAGATCGAGCTGCTGCGTGAAGCGTTCATCGACGGGTGTTTCGACTACCAGAAAGACTGGCACCGGGCGGGCAACCAGCGCACACGCGTCATCCTCAAAAGCCGGCAGATCGGCGCCACTTACTACTTTGCCCGCGAGGCGTTCATTGATGCGCTGGAGACCGGGCGTAACCAGATTTTCCTGTCGGCTTCGAAAAACCAGGCGTACCTGTTTCGTGGGTACATCCAAGCATTTGCCCGCGAAGTCATCGGCGTTGAACTGACCGGTGACCCTATCGTTTTGCCGAATGGCGCCGAACTGTTTTTTCTCGGTACCAACGCACGCACGGCCCAGGGCTACCACGGTAATTTCTACTTCGATGAGTTCTTCTGGACGTTCAAGTTTGAGGAACTGAACAAGGTCGCCTCCGGCATGTCCATGCACAAGAAGTGGCGCAAAACCTACTTCTCGACGCCGTCGACCATGGCCCACGAAGCCTATACGTTCTGGACTGGCGAACGCTTCAACAAAGGCAAACCAGCGGCGCAACACACCAAGGTCGATGTTTCCCACGGCGCGCTCCAGCAAGGTCGGTTCTGCGAGGACCGGTTGTGGCGGCAGATCGTCACCATCCTCGACGCCGAGCAGGGCGGTTGCGACCTGTTCGACATTGAGGAGCTGCGCCGCGAGTACAGTCCCGAGGCGTTTGCCAACCTGCTGATGTGCGAGTTCGTTGACGACGGCGCGAGCATCTTTCCGCTGACGGTGCTGCAGCCGTGCATGGTCGACAGTTGGGTCGAGTGGGCCGAGGACTACAAGCCGTTTGCGATGCGCCCATTCGGTGATCGCCAAGTGTGGGTGGGCTATGACCCTGCTGAAACTGGCGACTGCTCCGGCCTGGTGGTGGTTGCGCCGCCGCTGGTACCGGGCGGCAAGTTCCGGGTGCTGGAACGTCACCAGTTCCGTGGGATGGACTTCGCGGCGCAGGCCAGCGTAATCAAAGCCGTCTGCGACCGCTACTGGGTGACTTACATCGGGATCGACGTCACTGGCCTGGGTAGCGGCGTGGCGCAGCTGGTGCGCCAATTTTTCCCCAATGTCACCACGTTCAGCTATTCGCCCGAGGTCAAGACGCGCCTGGTGCTCAAGGCTTACGACGTGATCCACCGGGGCCGGCTGGAGTTCGACGCCGGCTGGACTGACATGGCGCAGTCGCTGATGGCGATCCGCAAGACCATCACCGCAGGCGGTCGCCAATTCACGTACACCGCCGGCCGCAACGACAACACCGGCCACGCCGACCTGGCGTGGGCGCTCTTTCACGCATTGCACAACGAACCGCTGGAGGGGCAGACCTCTGCCAACACCGGGCGGATGGAGATTTTTTGATGTCGAACCGCCGCAGAAACAATAAGCACCTGGCCCAGGCTCCCGACGTAGTAACGCAGGAGTTTATCCCGCGTAGTGACAGCAAGATGGAGGCATTCAGCTTCGGCGATCCGTCACCGGTGCTGAGCGGGCGGGAGGTGTTCGATTATCTGGAGTGCTGGTTTAACGGCCGTTGGTACGAGCCGCCGCTATCTCTGGATGGCCTGGCACGGTCGGTGGGTTCCAGCGTGCATCTGCACTCGGGGTTGATGTTCAAGCGCAATTTGCTGAGTAAGACCTTTATCCCGCACCGGCTGCTGTCGCGCGCCGCGTTCGAACAGTTCGCGCTGGATTTCCTTTGCCTGGGCAACGGTTATCTGGAAGGACGACGTTCGATGCTCGGCCCGGTGCGCGAGCTGGTACCGCCGTTGGCAAAGTACATGCGCCAGGGCAAGGATGGCCGGCAGTTCATGGTTCAGGGCTGGAAGGAAGAGCACGAATTTGAACCGGGCACTGTTTTCCATCTGCGGGAGGCGGATCTGCACCAAGAGGTGTACGGCCTGCCCGAATGGATCAGCGCGCTGCAGTCGGCACTGCTGAATGAGTCGGCCACGCTTTTTCGTCGCAAGTACTACGAAAACGGCAGTCATGCCGGTTTCATCCTCTACATGACCGACGCTGCGCAGAACGAATCGGACGTCGACTCGCTACGCAAAGCGCTGAAGGACTCCAAGGGGCCTGGCAACTTCCGCAACCTGTTCGTTTACTCGCCGAACGGAAAAAAAGACGGTCTGCAGATCATCCCTGTCAGCGAAGTGACGGCCAAGGACGAATTCAACTCGATCAAAAATCAGACTCGCGACGACGTGCTTGCCAGCTTGCGTATTCCGCCGCAGCTGATGGGCATCGTGCCGCAAAACGCGGGTGGGTTTGGATCGATCAGGGAGGCGGCGCAGATTTATGCGGCCAATGAACTGGAGCCCATTCAGGCGCGCATGGCGCAAGTGAATGAATGGCTCGGGGAGGAGGTCGTGCGCTTCAAGCCATACGAAATTCCCGTAGGGGCATAAAACCCCCTGCGCAGTAAACGAGGCGACGAGCCGGTGCGCTAACACCCGCTCGACGCTGAATCACTCGAACGTGCCGAGTGCTCCAACCAAGGCCTCGCCCCACTGCGCAGGGGGTGCGAAGCCTAAGCGAATCCAATTTCCAAAACAAGGATCACTTATGAGCACACCAATTATCCCGTGGATGGGTGGCAAGCGCCGCCTGGCAGATCGTCTAATTCCACTGTTTCCACCCCATGAATGCTACGTCGAGGTCTTTGCTGGCGGCGCCGCGCTCTATTTCATGCGTCCCCAGGCTGCACCCGTTGAAGTACTCAACGACATCAACGGCGACCTGGTGACGCTGTACCGGGTTGTGCAGAACCACCTGGAAGAGTTCGTGCGCCAGTTCAAGTGGGCGCTCAGCTCACGTCAGGTATTCGAATGGCAAAAGATGACCAGGCCAGAGACGCTCACTGACATCCAGCGGGCGGCGCGGTTTTTCTACCTGCAGCACCATGCTTTTGCGGGGAAGGTCAGCGGGCAAACGTTCGGGACCGCGACCACAGGGCCGGCTATTAACCTGCTGCGGATCGAGGAGAACCTGTCTGCAGCTTGGCAACGGCTGTCTGGCACCTACGTCGAGAATCTGGGGTGGCTTGAATGCGCTGAACGCTACGACCGGCCGCATACCTTCCATTACATGGACCCGCCTTACTGGCAGACCGCAGGCTATGGCGTGGATTTCCCCTTCGAAAACTACGAGCAGATGGCCGAGTTCATGCGACGTTGCAAAGGCAAGGTGATGGTGAGCATCAACGATCACCCTGATATCCGGCGGGTATTTGAGGGGTTTCACTTTGAAACGGTGGATATTCGATACAGCACGGCCAATCAACGCCAGGCGAAGGCGGAAGTTAGCGGCGAATTGGTGATCATGAACTGGGAGCCAAACGCTTTCGGCGGATTATTCTAACGCACCGGCTGGATCAAACTGGGGCCTTTGTTTTTCACGTTGCCCACTGCCAAGTCGACCTTGAACCACTCAAAAGCTTCGGCCGGTTCGCCTTGGAGCAACACCATCTGCTCGGCGCGCTCCTTGGGCGTTACCGGGTCCAACCATTCACGGGCTAGGTCCGGAGTCAACACCACGGGCCTTCGGTCGTGAATATCCACCATGCCGCCGGCACTGTCGGCGGTGATAATTACGAAGCCGTCATGCTCGCCTGGCCCTTCATCGGGGTCAGGTAGCTGGCCGATTGCTGCACATAGTACTGGCGCGCCATCCCGCCTACGGATCAGGTAGGGCTGCTTCTTGGGTCCACCTTCATCCACCCACTCAAACCAGTTGTCGATAGGCGTGATTGCCCGGTGCGGCCAGATCGACCGGAAGAATGGACCGTGGGCTACCTTTTCGACGCGGGCATTGATCGGCGCAGCACGGTCCTTCGCCCAGTGTGGACGCCAGCCCCATCGCACCGGATCGGCATGCAGGAGATCGCCCTGCAGGTGCAGCAGCGCAACCGCAGTTGAGGGCGCCACGTTGTACCGCTCGATTGGCTGGTCACCCACGGTGTTCGCTAGAGCGTTGGGCATGCTCAGTGCAGCAACGAACTCGTGGATTCCCCGGTACTGTGAAAGTCTTCCGCACATGGTTTGGCCCTCTATCCGATTGAGCTTAGACAATCGTGGTGGTCAGGGGCCTCATTTCAATGGCGATCCGCCGCAAGGTGTCAGCCTCTCGCTTACGGGAGTTAGCTAATAGAGTCAGGTCCGCGATCTCTTTGCGCATTGCTGCTGCTTCAGCCCCGCGCTCACTGAGATAGATGGCGAACTCACTGTTCTTTGCCTGGGTTTCCAGCAGCATTTGACTGATGCCGAAGATATCCGCCCGCGCTTTGCGTAGCTGAAGGTTCAGTTCCTGGATCTCGTTCTCCAGAAGACGGCAGTGCTGTCGGTACATTTCCAGGGGCGTAGGGAGACCGAGCCACCCACAGGTGTCTTCATCGAGGTTCATGGTAGGTTAATCCTAAAGCTGTATGTGCATACAGTAATCGAGGTGTTGACCTGATGCGATCTGAGGCGACGAGCTGTAGGGGAGCAGGTCCGAAGCGATCCAGGGGATTGGCGTGCTACAAAGGCCAGTGACGTGCATCATCACCTGGCGCGCGCCGTCGTCCCCCCACCTCGCCTGCGGGCTAAATAGGTCTCTTTTTCTGCGCCCCTGCGGACCACCCCCGGCGGCTCAGGCTGGGCGCTTGCTTGGCGTTGTGGGGAGGTTGAAAGCCTGCGGAACCCTGCACCGAGGGGGTGTTTCTTCAAAAGGTCTGGAGGCGTTGCTGTGTAGGTAGAGGGGGGGGGATTTCAAAAAGAGTAATTTCGGTAACCACGTATGGGTAATGGGCTGGAGGCCACGTGTTCCGTGGGGTTGGGTGTTACAAAAAGGAGTAACAGAGAAGTAACTGAAAAGGTAATTATTCTCCAAGCTATTGTTTTTAAAAGATTTTTATAAATACGAAAATTACGTTTATAAAGAGTAATCAGATTACTTAAATGTTACTTAAAGATTACCTTTCGGTTGAGGTGAAAACCCCTTTTATTTCAGTGGCTTGAGCGTCAAATACGGTCAAGATTACTAATGTTACTCTTTTTTTTTGCCCAGGAAATTTTGACACTTTTGCTTCTGAGTGAAGGGGCACGTCTGCGAATAGCAGTTGTTCACGATGATTTGTTCGCGGTCTGGGGCTGAGCATGCGTGTCGATGGTGTTGTGATGGGAGCGTCAGGCAATCGTTACAGCAAGACGCGTGGATATCGGCCAAACGTGGGCATATGCAACTAGGGCTTCCCGGGTTTAATTACCCGGTTGGCTTGGGCTGTGGTTTTTACATTGCGATAGCAAGCTCTTCGACATTGTCGCTTCCAAATAGGTAGTTTATCGATTCGAGGGCGGCACACGGCATGGTTTGCGTAGCGAGCACCGCGAGCCTAGTCATGGGGCGGGATATGGAGACATAGAAGAGGTTGCGGGAACGATAAAAGCCCTTCGTATTCTTGGCATTCAGTGCTTTTGTCTTAACAAGCTCTAGTAGCTGAGGCCAGTTGTAGTGATTCCAGCCGCCTCCCAGCACTACCAAAACGTTCTCAAACTCTGCCCCCTTGACGCTATGCTGTGTGGCAAAGGAGGTCTGTTTTTCAATGAATTTGGCCACCTCGATAACCTCTCCGTAAGGTATTTCCCGCAGTTTGCTATACCGCTGAAGTGCGGAGGCATCGTCAGGTATGGGGTCTCCGTTAAGGGCTCTGAGCTCTTCGTCGCGTCGGAGCAGGCGATCTGGTGGCGTAGGGCGTTTCGTTGTTTTTAGGTGATCGATGACCTGCCCAATCGTGCCATCTGCACGCAGCATCTGGAGAGTATCCATGTCGCGACGCCAACAGGTTTTGTCTTCTTGCTTGGTGATCGTAGGACCGGAGCCGAAAACCCTAAACATATCGCCGAAGCGAGATGCGCCATAGGCCGCACACATCGGTTCTACTACTTCTACAAAGAACTTGATCGCTGGGTCTTCCTTCTTTACAAATTGTTCGGTGCGACCGCTGAATACCTCGGCGATGTTGGGATAACCCTGTTCAGCGGCCAGGACGTTATGGGTAAGCATTAGCACCTTCGTCTTGCTCAGGTCCCAGCCCTCGGCTTGCAGCCGCTGCATCAAGTCTTCTCGAGTGCGTCGCGCCAGGTCGGGTGGAAGATCCTCTTTGGAGTGCCTGTCACTGGTCCGTTGGCCTTTATAGGCGTTGGCATGAAAGAACCGTGCCTCTCCCTTCGCATCGGGGTCATAGACAGCTTGCTTCAGTTCAGGGCGCAGTTTGTTCAGTACTTCGACAATTGCAGGCACCGATCGAAAGTTGGAGCCTTTGGGGATTTCTTCTATCGGGTACTGTGCGAGCTCGTATTCACTACGATAAATAGTCTGCCAGTGGTCCCCAAATAGACCAACGAGCGGGCCTGTGGCGGGCCTCAAGAAGTGCTCGGTAATTGCCTCCATGAATTGGGAGTGAGTATCTTGATACTCGTCGATGAAGATCACTGGAAACTGTTGGCTCAAGAGGCGTCGAAACTTTTCCTTCTTCAGGAGTTTGGCCATCATCTCCGGAATGTCGTCGTGGCTTAGCGTGATTTTGTCGTTATCAACGCTGAAGTATCCCAGGTTGTAATCCACAGGCTTTGATCCGATTCCTCCGCCTTGTTCCACCTTTTCTTTCCGATCATCCATTTCACCCACGAGGTCGCGCAGCGCTTTTTGAAACTGGTGCAGGAACGACCAGGAAAATCCGTGGATGGTATTGACCAAAATGGCGGGGTGATCCTCAATCTCCTGGGCAATTTCGTTACGGGCAACCTCGGTGTAGGTGATGCAAGCTACCTTTTGCCCTGCTTGAACCAAGGCTGAGCCTCGCTCTGTTATCAATCGCTTGAGCGCGGCGACCAAGGAGTACGTTTTGCCTGCGCCTGCGCCGGCTTCAAGGCGAAAGCTACAACCAGCATCAAGGGAATCATTGATCTTTCTTTGGGCTTCAAGTGCCGCAACGAGTGCAGGATTCTCAGTAGGCTCCGTCATAACACCTCCTCCTTAACTGGTACTTCCGCGTTCTGCGCGGGAGGAGGCGGGGCGGAAAGCCATGTCAGGCCTTCCTGGATATAGCGGGGTACCGTCCATTCCTTTTCGCGAATGGCGAACCGCAAAGCCGTATCCGCTTTCGCGAGCCCCTTGGCGATCTCCCATGCCTCAGATGCCTCGTCCTGTTCCTTGGGCCATTCAAATCGATCGGGGTTTGCAAGGACTAATGCATCCTCATAGCTGCGGGCACAAATGTTAGTGCCGGGTTTCTCCGCAATCTGATAGGCGATGCGACGGAAACCGCTTTGCTTCTGTTCGGCAGTTTTGGCAATAAGCTCTGCCGGGGTGATCTGCCAGCCCTCCTTATCCGCGGCATCGTGGGGACGAAACCAATCTTTGATTGATGTATTCGAAGTGCGCTCGCCTTCAGCCACGGGGCACTTGTCCCAGGTCGTAATTTTTTTCCCATGTTTGTTCTGCTTTTCCACCGGTTTGGTGGAATCCAGGTCGGTGACGACCAAAGTCTTGAGCTCGAGAAAATCTAGGAGTGGATAAAAGATTTGCGCATAAGCTCCGCCGACCTCGACACAGGTCACATACTGCCTGGCCAGTTTGTACTTTTCCTCCAGCGACTTATCAACCAATTCGCACAGACGGGGCATCAGTAGCCTCTCCGTTGTTCCCTCAACCATGATGGCCTTGTCCGCAAAGTACAGGTCACACTTGGTTAACGTCATGTACTGGTGCAGGAAGTCTTGGTCGTCGGGAGAGATGCTGCTCAAGCCCTTCTTGAAGTCTTTAACCTTGGTCTGACGAGCATTTGCCGGGGTTGGTAACTCATTTAGGAAATATCGCACTGCTTCAAACGATGCGGTATTTGCCACATGCGGAGAGTGCGTTGTGATGACAAACTGAACGTTCCACGGAGCTTCTTCAGGGTAGCTCTTAGACAGTTTTCCAATGGCGGCATTGAGCTGGTTGATGAAAACTTCTTGCATCTGCGGATGCAAGTGAGCCTCAGGCTCTTCAATGAATATTAGGTGAGTTGCTGGGCGGGTTGTCTTGGCTCGGTAGACCTTGTGATAACTCTGTAGCTGCAACAGCATGTAGATCAGGTTGCGAGTTCCCAAACCATTATAGCCCTCTGGGAGATGTACCCCATCTGTGCCTGTGTAGACCACCCTCGTATGGTCCGAAAGAAGGGCCTCAACGTTCAACGAGGTCTCTGGTCGAAGCTCGGTATCGTTGAGACTCGGAAACCCCAATACTTCCATGGCTGGTAAGAGCTTTTTCAGCATCTCGTCGAAGTCGCCTTGAACATTGCGCTCAATGTCTTCGACAGATGCCTTCAGCTTCGCCGCGAGTGCCTGATCAGCCGCCGCGGCATTTGGTGCGGAGGCAGTTTTGAATAACGCGCTGAGTAATTTTCCAATTACATCCGCATCGCCATGCTTCGCGTGATCGAGAGTTCTTTGTGCCCGAACGAAATTACACTGCAGCAAAGCCGCTAGTGCGGCCGTACCCTCAAAATCACGGCGATTGGTATCGTCGGTGGGGTCGATGGCGAACACATGGATGCTGTATGCCTTGGGTACCGTGTCGCGTAATGAGCGGAAGAAGTGTGTTCTAGGTTCTACACCGTCTGGTGCGGGAGGGGCATCTAACAGTGTGTGGAAGGTTGCCAGTGTTGCACGATATTCGAGGCGCACAATGGCCGTGGTGGAGTCTAGGTCCAAGTCAATGACGAAAGGCGAAAGAGGTCCTAAATTTGGGACAGTGCTGTCGTAGCGAAAGGTAAGCGTAATAGCTAGCGTTGGGAGTGCCGCGAGTACGTCCTCCGGCTTGGCCTCCTTTTGTCTAAGCGTCTTTGCAGTGAAGAATCGCTCCCGCTGTGAGTTCGAGAAGTCTTCAAGGCGAAACCGCGCCCCGGTATCTCCAGTGAAGCGATCAAAAATATCGGTAAACGATGTCTTGCCACTGTTGTTGCGTCCCACGATCACTGTGGAATTTTCTTCCAGCATGATCTCAACATCCTGAAGCAGTCGAAATCCCTCGACCCTAACCTTCTCGACTCGCATTCTTGCTCCCCCGATCGGTTGTCCTAAGTGGTTTCTTATTCGCCGGAAACCTATATTTTTGTCCTAACATCGGTGATGTCAGGTGAGATCCGCCCCTCTCAAACGAGCTAGGCCTTGCTTAATATGGCCCGCGTTTTCACCAATCGTGTGAAGTGCCCCCCGAATATTGTCACCTAGCGCTAAAGCGTTTTGCTGCTCAGCCCATAGAGTCAGCTCCATCACTGCCGCTTCCAGAGCCAGTTGATTTTCATAAAACCGTTCCAGAACGTCTGTCAGTGAGTACTCGCTTGCCATGGTGGACTCCTCAGCTGGAAAGAAAGCAAGCATAGCAGTGGTAATGCTCGAGATTGATATAGCCAGCGAGAAAGGGGCGGGACATCAGTTTACGGGGAGAGTGGTGGTACGAAAGTGGTACGGGTGCTCAATGATCGTTCTGAAGACCATGCAACGCCTGGTCTACAGGTTTAGTCATTCCAATCCATCATGGGGGCGACTGAAAAGCGGCGGGAGAGTGGGGCGGTTTGTAGGGACATGGGGGATCTGAGTCAGCGAGGCGAATGGGGCACAGTTTATCAGGGATGCTTGTCAGGTACTTGGCGGGTTCTCAAGCCCAGCCAGCCAATCATCGGTGGTAACCCGAGTGCATGCTCGGTAGGCTTTCGACGCGCAGCTTGTGTTGATTATTTATTGTGGATACGATAATCACATGCATATTACCTATGACCCAGCCAAAGACGCTCGTAACGTTGAAGAACGCGGACTCCCGTTTGCGTTAGTGCGGGACTTTGAATGGTCTACGGCCTTGATCGTGGAAGATGATCGATTCGACTACGGTGAGTGTCGTTATCGAGCGATGGGATACATAGGGGAACGGCTGCATGTCGTAGTGTTCACCCCACGGGGGGACGCGGTCCACGTCATCAGCTTTCGTAAAGCCAACAAACGGGAGGTCAAAAATTATGACCAAGAAACCCAGCCCTGAGAAGGTCGATACAGCGAACCCTGAGTGGTCGGCTGAAGACTTTGCTAAGGCCAAGCCAGCCAGCGAGGTGCTTGTGGGATTGTTTGGCAAAGCTCAGGCGAAGGAAATGCTCAAACCCAAGCGCGGGCGGCCAAAGTCGGTAGCCACTAAAGAGCACGTTAATGTTCGTTTTGATGCTGACGTGCTGGAGCGATTCAGGGCTTCTGGGCCAGGCTGGCAAACGCGAATGAATGCCGCCTTGGCTGATTGGCTTAAGACGCATACACCGGATGAACTGAAGGCCTAAGGCAAAAAAGCCGCGGATGACGCGGCTTTTTGCTGTCTTGTGATTAGCTTTTTCTCAGCGATGGTATAAATAAATCTGTCCGTTTGTGCTGTCTTTTGGTGTTGTTTCAACAGGAATATTTCGTGAGTTGGAGCCACGCGGTACTAAGCTGGCCGGCGCAATCAATCCACGATAATCAAGGAGAGGCTGATGAGTAGTTCAGGAGTTCCTGTTATCGACAAGGAACAGTTAATCAGGCTTAGAGATAGGCTATATAGAGCAATTGATAACAACCGCTCAGACAGATGGTGTTTGGCGCTTTGGAGTAGGTTTGTCAGAGCTAGAGATGCTCACCAGTGTGTCGTCTGTAATTCTGACGATCGGGTCCAAGCGCATCATGTTTTTAGACGGACTTTGTTTTCGCAGGCGCGATATGAACTCGGCAACGGAATTACGCTGTGTTTCGAATGCCACAAGGTTGCACACGAAGGATTTAACGGCCGGCCGGATATGACGCTGCCGATAGGTGCTCAAGGGGGGGACGACCAAGACGAGATCGCCTTCTACTATCGAAAGCTGCTTGAGTCCTCAGACGCTTTAGATTTAGAGCACGATGAGTTTTTTACGTTGAGCGATGAAATGCTTAGATTTTTCGTCCGAGTACAGGGCTACGAATACCTCCATAAGGCAGTCGTTGCGAATCAAATTACTGGGTTGGTGATGGCGTATGAAATTTGGGTTCGTGGTCCAGAGCAGGTGACTTTAGCTATTTTAAAGGCAAACCTTCCTGGATATTTTTGACCTCAAGTCTGTTCCACTCTCGATCCACTGCCCGTTTCGCCGTCTTCTCCATAGCATATAACTACCGTAATCGTCGAGGCTTGCTCTGACCTCTGCTTTCACTGCCTTTACCGGTCCCTCTGTCGCGGTAGTACGCGGTGACCCCAATGAATTCCCCCTTGTTATCTTCCGTCAGGTCTTCAATGGTATCCTCCGGCAGCTTGGACCCCAGCTCCAGGTTGACGATGGTTTTGGCCAAGTTGGCGACAGAGTTGGACAGGTCTTCCGAAAGGTTTAGGGATATCCGAGTCA
The DNA here is from genome assembly GCF_058797315.1 of Pseudomonas sp. GW823-FHT02F05. Lineage (NCBI taxonomy): Bacteria > Pseudomonadati > Pseudomonadota > Gammaproteobacteria > Pseudomonadales > Pseudomonadaceae > Pseudomonas > Pseudomonas sp. GW823-FHT02F05. The sequence goes on along the minus strand of NZ_JBXAJM010000003.1, from coordinate 81,712 downwards.
TGACAGCCATCGGTGATGGACTGTCTGTATATTTTTACGGAACAGAATTTAATAGGCGTTTTTTTGGAGGGGTGTGGTGATTTATATTGAGTTTTTGAGTGGTTTTTTAAATAGGTTTTTAGGGCTGGTTTTCTTGGTATTTGTTGTATTTCAGTTTTTATTGTTTAAGTTTTATTTGCCCGGTTATATCAAAAAGAAAGGTGAAAATCTCGCTACGAAAGAAGATGTTGCAGGTATTACTCATCAAGTTGAACGCGTGAGGACGCAATATCTTGTTGATTTGGAAGGTTATAAGAACTTAATTTGGAAGGGGCAGCAGCGTGAGGTGTGGCTGAAGGAAGAGTTTGATCTTAGGCTTGATACCTACAAGACTGCAATTTCTCTTATTTATAAGTACGTGGAGCAAATTGAGAATTATCATATCGCGCACTTGTCGTCGGGTGTTAATGAGGCCATTTTTCTTTATATTGAAGCTAAGGAAGAGGCTTTTTTTGAAGGGGTAAAAGAGAGCTATCGAGTTGAGTATGAGTCAACTAGAGAGAAATCGTTGGAGTGGTATTTTAAGTGTAAAGAGGTTGAAGTTGAGCTTCGTGTGGTTTTGGGGGTTGTAGATGTTTATTTTGATAGTGAATTGTCTGGTCACTTAGATGGTTTGATAGCAAAAGGTGTTGATGCTGCAAGGACCTTTTGCCGCGTTGAAGAGCTGTATCGCTCTGTGGAGAGTGAATATGAAAAACTACAGAATTATGTTGCCGTTAGCAATGCAGTGATTAAGAAGTATCACGTAGAGTTTAAAAAACTTATTCCTACTGTTGAAGCTGAGTTGTGCTTGAAAAATTTGAAGGGTTTCGTGGTGCGGGAAAGACGTGAAATTCTTGAGGGTTCCTGAGCTTTTATTTCGACTATTTAGTTGTGAGTGAGTTTTCTACTAATGTCCCGCGTGAGCAGTTAGTTAATCTAAAGTCCTCGGAATTATAGCGCGAAATCATTTAAGTAAATAAACGAATTAACTGTGTAGGACAAGTGTCTAAGAGCTTGTGGGTGCATCTTACACCGTGGAGCGCTGGGTTGAATCAGCAGGTCGTGACTCATTCGTTTTTCTTCTCTAAGTCCACTGTGGGAGGTATTGTGGTCTGACTCAGATGTCCCCCTCTCAAAGTACTTTTGGATGAGTCTTCCCGCTCTGTATGGGACTCGACTGTCACTTTTCTTTGGTGAAGATGTATTTCGCCTGTCTTTATGTCTTTCAATACAGCCTTTGCTGCGATTTTCCCTTCGAACCTTGATGTTGTTTTGATGGCGCGTATATTATATTTGAAGGCGATTTTTCTAGCTTTAACTTGCCGTGTGTACAGTCTGGCCAGATTATATAGTGGTTCGTAAAGTTATATACCTTTATGCGGTTTTCAAACTCTTCAAATTTTCCTGAGTTTTCTGCGAGTTCATTTTGCAGTTTGGACCATTTAACGATAATGTTGCCGGATTCATCAACTATTGTGATTTTATCCGTCATTCCTGATATTTCGATGGAGTCACCTTCTCTCAGTGTTGTATTTGATTCAATCCAGTTGAGATCAAATTTTAATGCTGGGCGCACATTATCTAAATAGTACATTGTGCCTGCAGTATGTATGGTTTTAATGTCAAGTGCTAATTCTAGATCTTCGGCTGTAGGTTCTCTAAGCATTTTCAATGCTATGCCTTTATGGTCTGCGAATACCTTTGCACCTTTTTGATATCCGGTTTTTGTTATGAATATTCCTTGTATATTACCTATATCATCAAGAGCTGCTGCGAAATCTCTCACCTTGCCAACCGTTATTGTAGATGTATAGTTTTTACACTCAACGGCAACGCGATGAACCAGTCCTGCGACTTTGAATTCCCAATAAACATCTAGCTGATGCTTTTGTGTCGATTTTCCAGCGAGGTTTACATTGTGTTTTACTAAGATTGTATCGAATCCATCAGTTCTAAGGATTTCTTCGTATACCTCTCTCGTTAGTTTTTCGTATTCGGTATCCTGGTTCAACATGTTCGGCTCCTTGGATTTGATGCCAATCGGAGTGAAGTGTTCAGAGCTTTATTTTTGAAGATCTTTACGGCAGTACATATGGCAAAGCCAGACTATGATATTCCATAGGAACCTTCCGACACTTTTCTCGGCTTGCCTGTCAGACCTACCACCGCTAACCTTCTCAAGCTGCTGTATGTAAACCCAGTGGCCGGAGGTGGAAGTCCGAACTGCTAAGGCGTTTTAACTCCCGAAAATATTTGGAGCTTCGCCCATGCACAACAACACAAACAGTTCTTCAACTGATCAAACCGCATCGTCCGTGGATGCCAAGCTTCAAGCCGCAGCCCAGCGAGCAATCCATCATCACTTGCCCCCATCCGACGACGCTGCGCCTGTTGAACTCCCAAGCAACAACCTATTCCTCGTAAACCCGACCATCGACCCCGAAACCCTCCTGGCCAATGCCGCCGAAAACCTCGCATCCGCCAACGAAATGGCCGCCACCTTGGCGTTCGACCTCGACGACTCCCAACGCGCCATCGCCCTGGGCATTCAGCAGTTAATCGAGTTGAGTTCGCTACTCGTTGACCGAGCCCAGGAGCAGGTTGCGCCTGTAACGGCCCCAGTCAAAGCCTGACAACCAACCCTGCCGCCTTGCCCTAAGGCGGCAACCTGAACTCATGCTGTCACCCAGCAAAGTTTCATAATTCCCTGCGCTGTTGAGGTCTACGATCCCCTACTGAGAGAGGACCCCAGCGCCTCCAGCCCATAGGGAACTGAAACCATGATCTCGAACCTCGTCAAAGTCGTGATGATCACCGGCACGTTGTTGTTAAGCGCTTGCTCATCTTCATCGCGCGTGACCAACAGCGACCCGTGCTTTTCAGGCGGGTGCCAGGCATTTGGCGACCATAGCCCCAACAAAGCCGCGAAAATGAATTTTGGTGGCAGTGGGCTGGGGAGTAGTTATGGGGAGTATGGTTCGGGGCTGTTGCATGATGATTGATGGGGTGGGGGGCAAGCACTAATACCTGTCAGTTAAGCGTCATCGCCTTCTGTAGGAGCGAGCTTGCTCGCGAAAAACGTCAACGATAACGCGGGCTTCCTGAAGAAACGCGGCGTCTGTGAGTTTTTCGCGAGCAAGCTCGCTCCTACAAGAAGCCCTCCCACAGTTTGATCCAGTAGGGCGTTAATGGCCGCCTTTCATCCGCCGGGCAATCAGGTAGAGGCCCAGCCCCACCAGCGCTGTAGCAGCACCGATGTAGCCGGTACTGGTCCAACCCAACCCTGCCGTAATCGCCATCCCCCCAAACCACGGTCCCAGCGCATTCGCCAGGTTAAACGCCGCATGGTTGGACGCTGCCGCCAAGCTCGGCGCTTCGTGGGCGATGTCCATCAAGCGAATCTGCAACGGCGCCGCCAATGCGACCATGGTGCCCACCAGCCCCATGCTCAGCAGCACGCCCCACAGCGAAGACGCAGCGAAGGGGAAGAACAACAACACCGCCATCGACCATACCAATATCAAACCCACCGCCCGAAACTGCATGCGATCAAACAGCTTGCCACCGGCAATGTTGCCGATGATGCCGCCCACGCCAAAGGCGGCGAGGCCGAAGGGGATCCACTGCGGCGAGACTTTGGTCACTTCCAGCATGGTCGGCGCCAGGTAGCTGAATACGCAGAACATGCCGGCAAAGCCAATTGCGCCGATGGACAGGGCCATCCACACCTGGGGTTTGGTGAAGGCGCGCAGTTCCTTGCGCGGGTCGCTGCGTTGTTCGTCGTGGCGGTGGGGCACGAATTGCCAGACCAGGGCGATGGTGAGCAGGGCGATCACGCTGACCAGGGCGAACGCCGAGCGCCAACCCAGGTGTTGGCCGAGGAAGGTGGCAATGGGGTTGCCGAGCAGCATGGCCAGGGTCAGGCCCATCATTACGCGGGCCACGGCGCCGGCGCGTTTGTCGGTGGGCACCATGCTGGAGGCGACCACGGCGGCGATGCCGAAGTAGGCGCCGTGGGGCAGGCCGCTGATAAAGCGGAAGGCCACCAGCGAGCCGAAGGTCGGGGTGAAGGCGGTGGCGAAGTTGCCCAGGGCGTACAGGCCCATCAGCAACAGCAGCATGTGTTTGCGCAGCAACTTGGCGCCGAGGATGGCCAGCAGTGGGGCGCCGACCATCACGCCCAGGGCGTAGGCGCTGATGGCGTGGCCCACCTGGGGTTCGCTCAGGCCCAGGTTCTGGGCGATGTCGGGCATCAGGCCCATGATGGCGAATTCGCCGGTGCCGATCGCGAAGGCGCCCACGGCCATGGCCGCTTCCATTTTGGCGGCGCTGCGCGCGGGCAGTACCTGCCCGGATGATTGCTGGATAGTCATGGGTAACTCTGTGTGAAAGGTGTGCACGAAGGACAGTCGCCGATGCTACGCAAGCCGCGACGAAGGTGTCTAGAACCGCCATTTTCGGCAGAGTTCCACGCCTGTGACCGCAGGTCGCGGCTGCCAGGCTTGACAGGGGCGCATTAAAAGCCGGGATTTAGGCCTGTCAATTGGCCAAACGGCGCATAAACGCTGTTTAGCGTGATATTCTGCGCGCCGTCTTGGGCTAGTCTTTCCCTGGTGCGTACACCCGTATACGTCCCAGCGGTTGGCTGTCGCCCAGGTAGCTGAAGCCAATAATGATAAGAAGTCAGCGCAGAAGGGACATAACAGTGAGGTCGATCCATCGGCCTTGTGTGCCCACCCTGCAGCCTTTATGTGACTGTGCAGACCCCGCGGTACGTTGCCTGACGTAGCGTGAACGAGGGTTACTCATGATCGGAGGCGGTAGGGCGGATGGCGTTTTATCATAGGTGCTATTGATGTTTAAAAAAGTAAACACTGCCCTGCTGGGGCTGGCTTTGTCGATGGGGATCACGTCCGTTCACGCGGAAGAGGCAAAGAAAGTCGATGTGCTGCTGATCGGCGGCGGCATCATGAGTGCAACCCTGGGTGTCTGGCTCAATGAGCTGGAACCGGATTGGTCGATGGAGATGGTCGAGCGCCTCGATGGCGTGGCCGAAGAAAGCTCCAACGGCTGGAACAACGCCGGTACCGGTCACTCGGCCCTGGCTGAGCTGAACTACACCCCGGAAGACAAGAACGGCAACGTTGAGATCCCGAAAGCGGTCGAGATCAACGAAGCGTTCCAGATCTCCCGTCAGTTCTGGTCCTGGCAGGTTCAGCAGGGCGTGTTGAAGAACCCGCGTTCGTTCATCAACTCCACTCCGCACATGAGCTTTGTGTGGGGCGATGACAACATCAAGTTCCTGAAAAAACGCTACGAAGCCCTGAAGGCCAGCCCGCTGTTCGCCGGCATGCAGTACTCCGAAGACCCGGCGCAGATCGCCAAGTGGGTTCCGTTGATGATGGAAGGGCGTGACCCGAGCCAGAAAATCGCGGCCACCTGGAGCCCGATCGGTACCGACGTTAACTTCGGCGAGATCACCCGCCAGTTCGTCGCTCACCTGCAAACTACGCCGAAGTTTGACTTGAAGCTGTCGAGCGAAGTGCAGGACATCACTAAGAACGCCGACGGTTCGTGGCGTGTGAGCTACAAAAACCTCAAAGACGGCACCAAGACTGAAACCGACGCCAAGTTCGTGTTCATCGGCGCCGGCGGCGGTGCCCTGCACTTGCTGCAGAAGTCGGGCATTCCTGAAGGCAAGGAATACGCAGGCTTCCCAGTCGGTGGTTCGTTCCTGGTGACCGAGAACCCGACCATCGCCGAGCAGCACCTGGCCAAGGCCTACGGTAAGGCTTCGGTAGGTTCGCCACCGATGTCGGTTCCGCACCTGGACACCCGCGTGCTGGATGGCAAGCGTGTGATTCTGTTTGGCCCATTCGCCACCTTCTCGACCAAGTTCCTGAAAGAAGGCTCGTACCTGGACCTGCTGACCAGCACCACCACCCACAACATCTGGCCTATGACCAAAGTGGGTATTCGTGAATACCCACTGGTCGAGTACCTCGCCGGCCAACTGATGCTGTCTGATGATGACCGTTTCAAGGCGCTGCAAGAGTACTTCCCGAACGCCAAGCAGTCCGACTGGCGCCTGTGGCAAGCCGGCCAGCGCGTGCAGATCATCAAGCGTGATGAAGAGCAAGGCGGCGTGCTGAAGCTGGGTACCGAAGTGGTCAGCTCTGCCGACAACACCATCGCAGGCCTGTTGGGTGCATCGCCAGGCGCGTCCACCGCGGCTCCGATCATGCTGACCGTGCTGCAAAAAGTGTTCAAGGACAAGGTAGCAAGCCCGGCCTGGCAGGAAAAACTGCACCAGATCGTGCCAAGCTACGGCACCAAGCTGAACGACAGCCCTGAAGCGGTTGCCAAGGAATGGGCCTACACTGCCGGTGTGCTGCAACTGACACCACCGCCAGCGATCCCGCAATTGGCCGCTCCACAGGCTACCGAGGCTGCCAAGCCTGCGGCTGAGCCAAGCAAGCCGGTTTCTGACCTGGCGCTGTAAGCCTCACCCACGAAAAAGCCCGCTGAACCGGTGACGGTCAGCGGGCTTTTTTGTGGGGAAATGTTCAGGAGAGCGGCGGGTGTCGCTCCACCGGGGGCAGCTCAACCGCACGCTCGGCCGCCGCCAGCGCAGCCTTCAAGCCAGCCTGGTCCAGGCGCACGCAGTACGCCGGTTTGGCCCGCTCGAATCGCCAGCTTTCATCCAGCTCACCAGCGTCGACGGCATCGAACCCCAACTCATCGAGCAGTTGGGTCACGACGGCCTTCGCGGTGGCGTCATCCGCCGCGACGGGCAGCGCCCGCCGATCAGGTGCACCGTGAGGGCGGGCGTCTTGCGTCAGGTCGGGGGCGAAGATCGCGTTAAACACTTTCACCACGTGTGAATGTGTCAAATGGTCGGCCAGCAAGCGGCTGGTAGTCGTTTCAAAGCGGTCCAGCTCTGGGATATGCCCATCGCGGTCGGGGTAGTAATTGTTGGCATCCATCACCGTTTTACCCTCCAGCCATTGCGCGGGCACGCTGCGGTAGTGTTGAAAGGGAATCGCCACTAGCACCACATCGCCGAACCGTGCGGCATCGTCTGCGCTGCCAACTTGCACACCGAGTATGCCGCTTACCACGCTGCTCATGGTGTGCGGGCCGCGGGAATTGCTCAGCATCACCTCATGCCCGGCGGCCAAGGCCAGTTGTGCCACAGCACGCCCAATGAAACCTGCTCCAATTACGCCAATCTTCATGTGCTTGCTCCGATGGAAGTACGAAGTGGCTATGATGATTGGCAACCATTTGGCGATAAATCGCAGTTGTGGCGCGGCTGTTGTTACTAGGGGTAGGGAATGATGGATCGTTTATCAAGCATGAATGCCTTTGTGATGGCTGCTGAGCTCGGTTCCTACGTGCGTGCCGCTGAGCGCTTGAATATGTCACCGCAAATGGTTGCCAAGCATGTCACCGCCTTGGAACAACGCTTGGGCGCGCGCTTGCTTAACCGTACTACGCGAAGGCAAAGCCTTACGGAGTTGGGGAGCGCTTACTACGAACGTTGCAAGCACATCCTGACGGAGACTGAGGCGGCGGATTCCCTTGCGCAAATCATGAACGACACCCCGCGTGGCAAGCTGAAAATCACCGCTCCGGTGACGTTCGGCTCCTACAGCCTGATGCCGTTGATCACCGGATTCTTGCGTGACAACCCGGATGTGCAAATCGATCTGCACCTTACGGATCGTTTCGTCGACCTGGTAGAGGAGGGCTATGAGGCGGCTTTTCGTATCGGCCCCTTGGGGACCACTGGCCTGACCGCCCGGCCGCTGGCGCCGTATCGCCTGGTTGTCTGTGCGGCACCGTCCTATTTGCAGGCGCGGGGCACACCGATGACGCCGGCAGACCTTGAGCATCACGAATGCCTGGGCTATGCCTTCTGGTCACGCCCGGCAGATCGTGAATGGGTGTTTTACCAAGGTGCGGTCCCGCACAGGGTGCAGGTAAGCAGCCGTTTGCAGATCAACGAAAGCAGGGCGCTGATGTCGGCGGCGCTGGATGGTTTCGGTATCGTGCTCGGCCCTGAAGACTTCTTGCGCAGGGCACTGGCCGAGGGCCAGTTAGTGCGGGTGCTGCCGGACTTTGACGCGCCAAGTCGATCAATGCATTTGGTCTACACCGCGAATCGGCAGCGCACGGCTAAGTTGCGGCGGTTTGTCGACGCCGTATTACAACGTTTTGGCTCGGTTTAAACGCGCGAGCTCTCTCACCTGTTCATGCAGATGCAGCGCCAGCAGTGCCCGTTCGACTTGAGGCCGGTGGGTTCAGCAATCTGACAGACATTTCCTGTTAAAAATAATCAAAGCCCATGCAGGAGCCCGGCTGGAATAAAGGCGGATTACTTTCTGATGCAGGTGCAGGGCGTTCGCGCCCGAGGGTTTTGTATGTTGTTACGTTATGCAGCATTGGCCGCCATGGTGGTGGCGGCGTCCGGGTGTGTACAAGAGCGTGTAGTACATGAACGCAGGCCGGTGCAACGTGAGTATGTTGAGGTGGTGGCGCCGCAGCCGCCTCCGGTGCAGGTGATAGAAGTCGAACCGGCGGTACGCGAGGGTTATATCTGGTCACGCGGTTACTGGCGTTGGGAAGGCGGGCGCTATGTGGCGGTGCACGGCCATTGGGAGCCGGTGCGCCAGGGCTATCGTTATGTACACCCGCACTGGGTGCAGCGTAATGATGGCTACCACTGGCAGATCGGCGGCTGGATACGCTGACCTAACCTCCTTCTCTGTAGGAGTGAGCTTGCTCACGAAAAACGTCAACGGTTACGCGGGCATTCAGGTTGCACGCGGTGCCTGTGATTTTTTCGGGAGCAAGCTCGCTCCTACACAAACAAAGCGGGCTAGCCGAGCCGTTTCATTCCCGCTGCCTTGGCCGCGTTCAGATCAAAGGTGGCGGTGTACTCGCATCCCGCCGCATGGCCACAGCGTTCAACCAGGCAGTCGGCAAAGTCGGCTTTGCCTGCGCTGAACTTGCGCAATGCCTGCCAGATGATATCGGCGTGCTCGACGGTCAGTTCCCGCGTGTGCAACAAGGTTTCCAACACCATCACCACCTCGCTTTTGGCCGACTGGTAGCAGGACTGCAACACCCACACCAGCTCCGTAAGCGTCACCAGACTGACAAAGCCTGGCGAGGTGGCGGTGAGCGATTCGATGAGCTGGGACGCCTTGGCTGATTGAACCGGATCGTCCTGGGTCACGTAACGCACCAGCACGTTGGTATCCAGGCCGATCATCCAGCTGTTGCTCCCTGGGCCGCGATGGCGCGGTTCATGTCTTCGATAGACACGGCATGGGCAGGCTTGCGGATCAAACCCTTGAGGTCCTTGACGGTTTTGCTCGCGGCAATCATGGAAAACTTGCCGTCTTCCATTTCGACGAATTCCACCCGGTCGCCTGTTTCCAGGCCCAGGGCCGTCCTGACCTGGACTGGGATGGTGATTTGCCCTTTTGAAGTGAGTGTGGCGGTGGCCATAGTGAAGATCTCCATCGTGATATTCCTTACCTTAAGGTAAGGAATGACGGAGGACAATATCCGTTGGTCCATAGGTCGCTCGCTGAGGTGAATGAGTCGGAATAGTAAAACCCTAGTCCGAACTCTTGTTCCTCACACGCGTTGCTATGTCCCAAACGAATACAAACTATGACCGACCGCCGCTGGCTTATTGCACCACGCGATAGCACGGCACATACGCCGCTCCGCCCGGCAGTTTCATGCGGTGCTGGGCCACGAACGCCTTCAATAATTCATCCAACGGTTTCATGATCGCCGGGTCGCCGTGGATCTCATACGGGCCGTTCTCCTCGATCAGGCGAATACCCTTGTCTTTGACGTTACCCGCCACGATCCCCGAGAACGCCCGGCGCAGGTTGGCCGCCAGTTCATGGGCCGGCAGCGCGTGGTTGAGTTGCAGGCTGGCCATGTTTTCGTGGGTGGGGTCGAACGGGCGCTGGAAGCCTTCGTCGATCTTCAGCAGCCAGTTGAAGTGGAACGCGTCGTTACGCTCGCGGCGGAATTGCTTCACCGCCTTGAGGCCGGTGGTCATCTGGCGGGCCACTTCAGCCGGGTCGTCGATGATGATCTGGTAATGCTTCTGCGCCGCTTCGCCCAAGGTGGCGCCGACGAACGCGTGCAATTGTTCCAGGTAAGGCGCGGCATGTTTCGGCCCGGTGAGCACCACCGGGAACGGCAGGTCGCGGTTGTCCGGGTGCATGAGGATGCCGAGCAGGTACAGGAACTCCTCGGCCGTGCCGGCGCCGCCGGGGAAGATGATGATGCCGTGGCCCACACGCACGAAGGCTTCCAGGCGCTTTTCGATGTCCGGCAAAATCACCAGCTCGTTGACGATGGGGTTCGGCGCTTCGGCAGCGATGATGCCTGGTTCGGTCAAGCCCAGGTAACGGCCATTGGTGATGCGCTGCTTGGCGTGGGAAATGGTTGCGCCCTTCATCGGGCCTTTCATCACGCCGGGGCCGCAACCGGTGCACACGTCGAGGCTGCGCAGGCCCAGTTCGTGCCCGACTTTCTTGGTGTATTTGTATTCTTCGGTGTTGATCGAATGGCCGCCCCAGCACACCACGATCTTCGGCTCGACACCCGGGCGCAGCGTACGGGCGTTACGCAGCAGGTGGAACACGTAATCGGTGATGCCTTGGGAGTTGCTCAGGTCGATACGCTGGCTGTCCAGCTCGTTCTCGGTGTAGACGATGTCGCGCAGGGCGCTGAACAGCATTTCGCGGGTGCTGGCAATCATTTCGCCATCGACGAAGGCATCGGCGGGGGCGTTGAGCAGTTCCAGACGTACGCCGCGGTCCTGCTGGTGAATACGCACTTCAAAGTCTTTGTAGGCGTCGAGGATGGTCTTGGCGTTGTCGATATGCGCGCCGGTATTGAGAATCGCCAGGGCGCATTGGCGGAACAGGGTGTAGATGCTGCCGGTACCGGCTTCGCTCAGTTGCTGCACTTCACGTTGGGACAGGGTTTCGAGGCTGCCCTTGGGGCTGACGGAGGCGTTGATGACTTGACGTTGGGGCATTCTGATTCCTTGAAAGCATAGCCACCGCGCCCGCTAGGGGGCGATGGCTTGAGAATGGTGAGCGCCAATTAAGGTCGCACGAGACGGTTATTTACCTCAGGCGCAAGGCCCAGCGCAAATGCCGTCCAACACCATCATGCCGCAGAACTTACTGAATCAGCTTCCAGTTTTTGTAGAAAACCCGACGCAGGGTAAAGACCAGGCCGGCAAACCCTGCGATCACGGCGTTGAGCACCGAGGGCAGCAGGGTCGGGCGCACAATATCAATGAACAGGCAGTAGCGTTTGGCGTCGTTTTTGTTGAAGGAGGCGTGCATCAGCGTGTCATCGAAGATAAACAGCGGGTCGTCGTGCCAGTAGTGCTTGTGCTTGCCCACCTGGATGTACACGCCCTCATGGTGCGGTGCCGGCGCCATGTTGTAGAGCACACGGAACATCATGCGCAGGGGGCCGAAGTGGAACGAGGTCGAGCGGTTCTCGTTGAACACCGAGACGCCGATGGTTTTCACGAACGGCAGTTTCTTGCGCAGCTGCGGGATATCCAGGGTGGTTTCGATCGGGCGACCGTACCACTGGAAGAACAACATGCCGCGTTTCTTCTCGGCCATGCGCTCGTCCAGGTAGCTGATGATTTCATCCTTGCGGGCCATGGCGTCGTCGATCACCTGTTGCAGGTCTGCGCGCCAGGCCGGTGGCAGGTCGTTCATGGTGTAGACATGCCGGTTGTGGCTGCTGAGCAGGTCGAGCAGGGTGTTGAACGGTGCCAGCACCCAGGTATTACGACCGTTGCCGATAAAATACTTCTTGATGGTGTCGCGGTCGTACAGGCCGTTACGCAGGAAGTCATAAACGCCGCAGCACACCACCAACAGCAGAAACACCAGGCAACTGCGCGGGAAACAATAGATCAATAGCAGAACGCCGAGTACCCACGCCAGGGATACCAGCTTCTTGCCGACAGCATTTTTGCTCATGAAACGAGGCTCCAAAGCCGAAACATATTGAAACAATCTCGTCATCATAGGGGTTTATGGGGCCGGCAGGCGTTTTTAAATAGGGTGAAATTGTGAAGCTGCTGCACAATTTGTAACCGTTGCCGTGCAGGCTCCGACGTTTTGTGGATTGAATTTTGAGAACAGAAGATTTGCGACTATCGTGACGCTTCGGTTTTTCAGGCGTCATAGACCGGTACGATTGAAGTTGAATGGCCACTATTGGCCTTCGGCACCTTGGAAGAGGCAGAAATTTTTATGATCATCAAACCGCGGGTTCGTGGCTTTATCTGTGTGACCGCTCACCCTGTTGGCTGTGAAGCGAACGTCAAAGAGCAGATCGACTACGTAACCAAAAACGGCGTCATCGAGGGCGGCCCTAAAAAGGTACTGGTCCTCGGTGCCTCCACCGGCTACGGCCTGGCCGCGCGCATCAGTGCTGCGTTTGGCTGCGGCGCCGACACCCTGGGCGTGTTTTTTGAGAAAGAAGGCGAAGAAGGCAAGCTGAGCTCCGCCGGCTGGTACAACAGCGCGGCGTTCGAGAAGTTTGCCGTGGAAAAAGGCCTGTACGCCAAGAGCATCAACGGCGACGCGTTCTCCGACGAGATCAAGCGCCTGACCATCGAGACCATCAAGAAAGACCTGGGCAAGATCGACCTGGTGGTCTACAGCCTGGCCGCGCCACGCCGTACCGACCCGCAAGGCGTGGTGCACAACTCCACCCTCAAGCCAATCGGCAAGGCCGTGACCCTGCGCGGGATCAACACCGACAAGGGCGTGGTGGTCGACACCACGCTTGAGCCTGCGACCCAGGAAGAAATCGACGGTACCGTGAAGGTCATGGGCGGCGAAGACTGGCAGCTGTGGATCGACGCCCTGCGTGACGCCGATGTATTGGCCGAAGGCGCCAAGACCACCGCGTTCACCTACCTCGGTGAGAAGCTGACCCAGGACATCTACTGGAACGGCTCCATCGGCGAAGCCAAGAAAGACTTGGACAAGAAAGTTTTGACCCTGCGCGAAAACCTCGCTGCGCTCAAGGGCGACGCCCGTGTGTCGGTGCTCAAGGCCGTGGTCACCCAGGCCAGCTCGGCGATCCCGATCATGCCGCTGTATCTGTCGCTGCTGTTCAAGGTGATGAAAGAGCAGGGCACCCATGAAGGCTGCATCGAGCAGGTCTACGGCCTGTTCAAGGACAGCCTGTACGGCAGCGAGCCGAAACTCGACGCCGATGGCCGCCTGCGTGCCGACCTGGCCGAGCTGGAACCGAAGGTTCAGGACGCCGTGGCCGCACTGTGGAACCAGGTGACCGACGACAACGTCAACGAGATCAGCGATTTTGCCGGTTACAAGGCTGAATTCCTGCGCTTGTTTGGCTTTGAAGTCGACGGCGTGGATTACGACGCGGATGTGAACCCGACCGTCAAAATCAACGGCCTGATCCAGGCTTAAAACGCGGTCAATAAGGTGGAAACTGGCTTGCCCTGATGCCAGTCAGTTAACGCAAATCCCCTGTGGGAGCGGGCTTGCCCGCGAAGGCGGTGTGTCAGTCGCAGCATCTGAGGCTGTACGACCGCTTTCGCAGGCAAGCCAGCTCCCACATTTGATCTTCGTTGCTTTGAGCATTGCGTTCGCTCAATTTGGCCGTGCCTCCTCCCCTCTGTCTTTTCAGACACTTCTTACATCTCGGCGGGCGCCTCCCTCTTTCAGATCTGTCAGACTCCAGCAGCTATCAAGCCACGCTAACGGAGGATCTGATGACGATTCGTGCAGTAGTTTTTGATTTCGGCGGTGTCCTGTTCGACTGGAGCCCGCAGCACCTGTACCGCAAGCTGATTGCCGACGACGTCGAGCGCCAGTGGTTCCTCGACACCATCTGTACCCAGGACTGGAACACCGAGCAAGATGCCGGTCGCACCCTGGCTGAAGCCACCCGCACCCTGGTTGCCCAATACCCCGAACACGAGACCCTGATCCAGGCTTATTACGAGCGCTGGCCCGAAATGCTGCGGGCTGAATTACCCGAGGGCGTGGCGATTCTCGAAGCGTTGCATCAGGTTGAGATGCCGCTGTTCGGGCTCACCAACTGGTCATCTGAAACCTTCCCTTACGCCCGGGCCAACTATCCATTTCTGAAGCGTTTTCGCAATATTCTGGTGTCTGGCGAGGTGAAGTTGATCAAGCCTGACCCGGCGATCTACCACGCCAGCCTCAGTCAGGTGCGTGAACACTTGCCAGACATACAGGCCAGTGAAGTGGTGTTTATCGACGACGTCGCCGGCAATATCGAGGCCGCCATCGCGTTGGGCTGGCAGGGTATTCACCACGTATCGGCCGAGCGCACCGCCGCGCGTTTGCGTGAGTTGGGCGTGGCGTTCTAGCGCGCCCATTTCTCCATTACAAAGTCGACGAACGCCCGCAGCTTGGGCAGGCGATAGCGGTCCTGGCGATACATCAGGTGCATGGGGCGGCTGGGCAGTTTATAGGTGGTCAGCAAGGCCACCAGCTTGCCGCTCTCCAGGTCCGGTTGCACCAGGGCATCGGCCAACATGCTGATGCCCATGCCGTTGATGGCGGCCTGGCGCAAGCCTTGGGAGCTGTTGATGGTCAATGAGCCAGACACCGGCACCTCCACTTCACCTTCATCGCCGGTCATGCGCCAGAGTTTATCGGTGTCGCGCCAGTTGTCGTTCGCGGGGTAGGCGAATGCCAGGCAGTCATGCTGCTGCAGGTCATCCGGGGTGTGCGGTGTGCCGCGTCGCGCGAGGTAGGCAGGGGAGGCGCAAAGGGTGAGGGTATAGGCCTGCAGAGGCCGGGCGATCAGGCTGGAGCTTTCCAGTTCGCCGAGACGGATCGCCACGTCAAAACCGCTGTCGACCAGGTCCATGCGCTCATTGCTCATCACCACGTACAGGTCGATAAGTGGGTAGCGCTGGGAAAACTCACTCAAGGCCGGCACTAGGCGTTCAGTGCCGAACACCGGGGGGGCGGTGATGCGCAGGCTGCCTATGGGGGTTTCGCTGTGGACCTGCTCGGCCAATAACTCGGAGTCGGCCACCAGCCCCAGCACTTCCAGGCAGCGCTGATAATACTGCCCGCCAAATTCGGTGAGGTTCTGTTTGCGCGTGGTGCGTTTGAGCAAGCTGACGCCAAGCCGTTGTTCCAGCGCTCGCAGATGGTTGCCCACCATGGTGGTCGAAATCCCGCATTCCTGCGCGGCGGCGGTCATGCTGCCGGTCTCGACGACTTTCACGTACACCGACATTGCCTGGAACAGATCCATTATCAAGCCCTGGTTTAAAGTTATTGCAGCAATTCTGCGTTTATCCAGCGAGGGTGGTTAACCATACTTGATCCACCCCAACGATGCACTGGAGCCGCCACCATGACCGCCGCCTGCCTGATGAGCACTTATCAACCCCTGGCCCTGAGCTTCACCCGCGGCCTGGGCACGCGCCTGTGGGACCAACAGGGCCGCGAATACCTGGACGCCGTGGCCGGCGTGGCGGTGACCAATGTTGGCCATTCCCACCCCAGGTTAGTGGCCGCCATCAGCGAACAGGCCGGCTTGCTGCTGCACACCTCCAACCTCTACAGCATCGACTGGCAACAACAATTGGCCCGGCGCCTGGCCCAGCTGTCCGGGCTGGACCGCGCGTTCTTCAACAATTCCGGCGCCGAGGCCAACGAGACGGCGCTGAAGTTGGCGCGTTTGCATGGCTGGAAAAAAGGCATCGAACAGCCGTTGGTGGTCGTGATGGAGAACGCCTTCCACGGCCGCACGCTAGGCACCATGGCTGCCAGCGACGGGCCTTCGGTGCGCCTGGGGTTCCAGCGATTGCCCGGCGATTTCATCAAGATTGGGTTTGGCGACATGGCGGCTCTGGAGGCGGTCACCGCGCAGTTCGGTACACGCATCGCGGCGGTACTGCTTGAACCGATCCAGGGTGAAAGTGGCGTGTTGGTGGCGCCGGCGGGCTACCTGAAAGCCATGCGCGATCACTGCACGCGCCACGGCTGGCTGATGATGCTCGACGAAATCCAGACCGGCATCGGGCGCACCGGCACCTGGTTTGCCTTCCAGCACGAAGGCATCGTGCCGGACGTGATGACCCTGGCCAAAGGCCTGGGCAATGGCGTGCCCATCGGCGCCTGCCTGGCCCGCGCTGCCGTCGCTGAGCTGTTCACCCCAGGCAGCCATGGCAGCACCTTTGGCGGCAACCCGCTGGCGTGTCGCGTCGGGTGTACGGTGCTGGAGATTATCCAGGAGCAAGGCTTGCTCGAGAACGCTGCGCGCCAGGGAGAACACTTACTGGCCCGGTTGCGGATGGAGTTGGAGGAACATCCGCAGGTGCGGGCGATTCGTGGCAAGGGCTTGATGATCGGCATTGAACTGGCCAGCCCTTACCGCGACCTGGCCCAACGGGCAGCGCAGGAGCATGGGCTGTTGATCAACGTCACGCGGGGCAAGGTCATTCGCCTGTTGCCGCCACTGACGCTGGAGCGCAAGGAAGTGGAGATGATCGTGCGAGCCATCACCCGCCTACTGGACTGAAAGACGATGCTCGTTCCCACGCTATGCGTGGGAACGCCTCCTGTGACGCTCTGCGTCACGCGTTAAGAGCGGACGCGGAGCGTCCAGGGCAGCATTCCCACGCAGAGCGTGGGAACGATCAGCAGCGTGGGAGCGATCAGAAACACTTACTGGCCCGGTTGCGGATGGAGTTGGAGGAACACCCGCAGGTGCGGGCGATTCGTGGCAAGGGCTTGATGATCGGCATTGAACTGGCCAGCCCGTACCGCGACCTGGCCCAACGGGCAGCGCAGGAGCATGGGCTGTTGATCAACGTCACGCGGGGCAAGGTCATTCGCCTGT
>NZ_JBXAJM010000003.1:0-64646 GCF_058797315.1 Pseudomonas sp. GW823-FHT02F05 | reverse complement strand
GAGCGCAAGGAAGTGGAGATGATCGTGTGAGCCATCACCCGCCTACTGGACTGAAAGACGATGCTCGTTCCCACGCTATGCGTGGGAACGCCTCCTGTGACGCTCCGCGTCACGCGTTAAGAGCGGACGCGGAGCGTCCAGGGCAGCATTCCCACGCAGAGCGTGGGAACGATCAGCAAGCGTGGGAACGATCAGCAAGCGTGGGAACGATCAGCAGCGTGGGAGTGATCAGAAAGAGGGGCCATTCAGCCATTCCTGGTTCATCGTTTCGGTGTCCCCCAAGTACTCCAACAACCACGCCATGGCCGGCGACAGTTTGTTCTGCGCCCACGCCACACACGAAGGGCTGGCCGGAAATGGCCGGCTCAATTGCAGCGCCACCAACTCCCCGCGCTCGATCCATGGCAACACCTGATGGGCCGGCGCCATCCCTACACACAGGCCATCGCGCAGGCAATCCAGGGCCGACGCCCAGTTGGGCACCACCAGGCGGCGCTGGTTATCCAGGGTCCAGGTGTCGCGCTTGGGCAGGTTGCGGGAGGTGTCGGTCATGCACAGCGAGGCAAAGGGGCGCAGTTGGTCATCACTGAGCAAACCTTCCACCGCAGCCAGCGGGTGCCGGGCGCTGACCACGCACAGCCAGTTCAACAGGCCCATGTCGCGGAAGCTGAAGTGGCTGGCCACCGGCACCGCGCTGGTGGCGCCGATCACGATGTCGGTGCGTTCATCGGCCAACGCATCCCACACGCCGTTGTACACCTCGTATTCGAGCAGCAATTCCACTTCGGGAAACTGCCGATAGAAGTCGAGCACCAATTGCCGGCAGCGCTGGGGTTTGACGATGGAGTCCACGGCCACCTTCAATTGGCCGCTCCAACCATTGGCCACCTGTTGGCAAAGGCGCCGGGTGCCGAGCATTTTTTTCATCACGCCGCGGGCTTCGTCGATAAACAGGCGGCCGGCAGGGGTCAGTTCCACGTCGCGATGCCGGCGCACAAACAGCGGCACGGCCAACCATTCTTCGAGCTGACGCACGGTGTAGCTGATGGCCGACGGTACGCGGTGCAGTTCCTGGGCGGCGGCGCTGAAGCTGCCGTGACGGGCGACGGCGTCGACTACATCCAGGGAATATTCCGACCACATAGGTGCTGCCTTCAAAATTATTGATGAGAGTGTCCAATTATTATCGCTTCACACAGATATTGTCAGCTTCATAATGGGCGCCAGTCAGCAAATAGTTTGATGGCAGTATCTACAAGGCTTCGATGAAAAATTCTTTTGGTTTTACCTGGTATCTGGCGGGGCTGAGCATGCTCGGTTATCTCGCCATGGACATGTACTTGCCGGCATTTGGCGCCATGGGCGAGCAGTTGAACATTGGTGCTGGCGCGGTGGGCGCCAGCTTGAGCATTTTTCTTGCCGGCTTTGCGCTGGGGCAGTTGCTGTGGGGGCCGCTCTCGGACCGCCTGGGGCGCAAGCCGATTCTGATCGCGGGCCTGAGCCTGTTTGTGCTCGGTTGCCTGGGCATGTTCTGGGTTCAGAGCGCGCCGCAACTGCTGGCCCTGCGCTTTATGCAGGCGATTGGCGTGTGTGCCGCCGCCGTCAGTTGGCAGGCCTTGGTGATTGATCGCTACCCGGCCGACAAGGCTCACCGCGTCTTCGCCAGCATCATGCCGTTGATGTCGCTATCGCCGGCCCTGGCACCGCTGTTGGGCGCCATGGTGCTGAATCACTTTGGCTGGCAGGCGATCTTCGGCGTGTTGCTGGTGGTGTCGTTGTTGCTGTTGTTGCCGACCTTGTTCCTGCGCAATGTGCCCAAGCGTTCGGAGCACAAGGGCAGCCCGGTGCGCCTGGGGTATGGGCAATTGCTCACTTCTCGGGTGTTTACCGGCAATGTGATGATCTTCGCCGCCTGTTCGGCCAGCTTCTTCGCTTGGCTGACCGCCTCGCCGTTCATCCTCGGTGGCATGGGTTACAGCCCGAATGACATTGGCCTCAGCTACGTGCTGCCGACCCTGGCGTTTCTCGTTGGCGGCTACAGTTGCCGCAGCGCCTTGCAGCGCCTGCCGGGTAAAACCCTGCTGCCATGGTTGCTGGTCGCCTATTGCTTGAGCATGGTGGCGTTGTACCTGGTGGCCACCTTGAGTGTGCCGACCCTGACCACCTTGTTGATCCCGTTCTGTCTGATGGCGCTGTGCAACGGCGCCAGCTACCCGATTGTGGTGGCGAATGCGCTGATGCCCTTTGCGGAAAATTCCGGCAAGGCGGCGGCCCTGCAAAATACCCTGCAATTGGGCTTGTGCTTCGTGGCCAGCCTGTTGGTGTCGTCGATGATCGAGCAACCGCTGTTGATCACGGTGATTGTGATGCTGGCGACGGCGCCACTGGCGGTGTTGGGCTATTGGCTGGCACGGCCGAAGGGCAACTCTACCGAACTGGCCAACGCCTGAGCTGACAATACGATCAAACTGGTAGGAGCGAGCTTGCTCGCGAAAAACGTCAACGATAACGCGGGCTTTCTGAATGAACGCGGCGTCGGTGAGTTTTTCGCGAGCAAGCTCGCTCCTACAAAAAGCCTGCTTCTTCAGTCAGAACGTCACTTCCATGTTCAGCGTCGGTGTTGAGGTGCGGCTGCCACGGCCGCCGTCCACCCCGAACTTGTTATGCCAGTACTCATACCCCACCCCCAGGTACAGGTTCGGCTTCACGCTTTTACCTGGTCGCACCGCCACCATCAGCGCTGTACGCATCAAGGCCTCCGCTGCCGTATCGCGGCCATGGTAGTCCTCGCCTTTCTCCCCGACGTAATTGATAAACCCCTGGAATTTCGCCGCATGGTTGCCCACCTCGAACGGTCGCATCCAGGTCAGGTTGAGCATGTAGGTAGCGTCGAAGGTGTGGTTCGACTCTTGCGCGCCGGGAATGCCGGTGTGGTTCTTTTCCTTGTAGTACATCAGGCTCAGGTCCAGCACGCCGACAGTGTTGAACTTCAACGTAGGGCCAATCACCAAGGCGCGCTTCTTGGCGGAAGCGAAGTTGTTGTTGCGGTTGGCGTCGAAGCCCAGGGTCAGCGCGTAATCCTTGATCAGCCCCGTGCCCGGCGGCAAGTCGAACACGCGTGAGGCATACAGCTGATGCCGGTACACGGCGTACACCTCGCTGCCACCGTGGTCGGTGCCTTTGCGCGGGTCGCTGCTGTCGGACAGGAATACATCGAGGTTGAGGAAATTGCTGCCGTAACGGTAGCCGCTGGCGTGGGTAAAACTGTAGATGCGCTTGCTGAAGTCGTCGGGGTTGTTCGGGTTGGTGAAGTGCTGCCCGTAGCGGAACCCGACGCTGTTGTTCATCCATTCCACCGCAACAGCCTCCCCGCCGCCGAGAAGGGTCAATGCGACGGTGGCGCCCTGTAGTGCCTTTTTCATTATTTTTGTCCTTTGGCGTTCTGGCTCGTGACGGCCGGATTGTTTTTGTAACGCCGTTGGAGGGTATCTTGTTCGATTGATTGTATACAACTCTATGGACATACAGTCTGAACATTGCATACAGTGAGCGCACAACAAAAACAGAGAACCCCTCACCATGACTATCCCGAAGGCGTCACCGCAGCGGCCCGAAGATGAAAATCTGGGCGTCGCCGCCAACATGGCTTACGGCCTGCAGCATGTGCTCACCATGTATGGCGGCATCGTCGCCGTGCCGTTGATCGTCGGCCAGGCCGCCGGGTTGTCGCCGGCGGATATCGGTCTGCTGATCGCTGCATCGCTGTTTGCCGGTGGCCTGGCCACGCTTTTGCAAACCCTGGGCCTGCCGTTCTTCGGCTGTCAGTTGCCGCTGGTGCAGGGCGTGTCGTTCGCAGGTGTGGCGACCATGGTGGCGATTGTCGGCAGCGACGGTGCCGGTGGTGTGCCAGCGATTCTCGGGGCGGTGATGGCCGCGTCCTTTATCGGTTTGTTGATTACCCCGGTGTTCTCAAGGATCACCAAGTTTTTTCCGCCGCTGGTGACGGGCATTGTGATTACCACCATCGGCCTGACCCTGATGCCTGTAGCGGCGCGCTGGGCCATGGGTGGCAACAGCCGGGCGGCAGATTTTGGCAGCATGTCCAACATCGGCCTGGCCGCACTGACCCTGGTGCTGGTGCTGCTGCTGAGCAAGATCGGCAGCGCAACAATCTCTCGCTTGTCGATCCTGCTGGCCATGGTGATCGGCACGGTGATCGCGGTGCTGCTCGGCATGGCGGACTTCTCTGGCGTCATGCAGGGGCCGATGTTCGGTTTCCCCACACCCTTTCACTTCGGCATGCCCACCTTCCATGTGGCGGCGATCATTTCCATGTGCATCGTGGTGATGGTGACGCTGGTGGAAACGTCGGCGGACATCCTGGCGGTGGGTGAGATCATCGACACCAAGGTGGACTCCAAGCGCCTGGGCAACGGCCTGCGTGCCGACATGTTGTCGAGCATGTTTGCGCCGATCTTCGGTTCGTTTACCCAGAGCGCATTCGCCCAGAACGTCGGCCTGGTGGCGGTGACAGGGGTCAAGAGTCGGTTTGTGGTGGCCACTGGCGGAGTGTTCCTGGTGGTGCTCGGCCTGTTGCCGTTCATGGGGCGAGTGATCGCGGCCGTGCCCACCTCCGTGTTGGGCGGCGCCGGGATTGTGTTGTTCGGCACAGTGGCGGCCAGTGGGATTCGCACGCTGTCCAAGGTGGATTACCGCAACAACATGAACCTGATCATCGTTGCCACGTCTATCGGCTTCGGCATGATCCCCATCGCCGCGCCGAGCTTCTACGATCAGTTTCCACGCTGGTTCGCGACCATCTTCCACTCGGGCATCAGCTCGTCGGCAATCATGGCGATATTGCTGAACCTGGCGTTCAACCACTTCACCGCCGGCAACTCGGACCAGCAGTCAGTGTTTGTGGCGGGGACTGAGCGCAGCTTGTGCTTTCGCGACGTGGCTGCGTTGCGCGATGGGGATTACTACCGGGGTGGCAAGTTGTTTGATGCCGAGGGCAAGGAAATTCCCCTGGTAGCAGATACCTCAAAGAAAGCCGCAAAACCCGAAACCACTGAGGTTTAAACAGGTAGGAGCGAGCTTGCTCGCGAAAAACGTCAACGATGACGCGTGCTTTCTGAATAAACACGGCGTCTGATAGTTTTTCGCGAGCAAGCTCGCTCCTACAGAGGGCGGATTTCAGCCGGCCTTGAGGGCTTTGTGCGGCAACGAACACGCCTCATCCAGAAACTTCACCACCGTCCCCATGCACGCCTGGCGCTCTTCCACATGGGGCATGTGACTGGAGTCTTCAAACAGTGCCCAGCGCACGTCCGATATCTCATCCAGGAATGGCTTGACCACCAACGGTGTGGCTTCGTCATGTCGACCGGAAATCACCAGGGTTGGCACCTTGATGGCTGACAGGCGGCCGATCACATTCCAGTCCTTCAAGCTGCCAATCACGTGGAATTCGGTCGGGCCGCTCATGGCGTGGTACACCGTCGGGTCGGCATCCACCTGGGCGAAGGTGCGTGCCACTTCTTCGGGCCACGGGTTGACCCGGCACACATGCTGGTCATAGAAAATCCGTGAGGTCGCCAGGTATTGCGGGTCTTGGTAGGTGCCGGCCTGCTCGTGCTTTAGCAGGGTTTCATGCACGCCTTCAGGCAACAGCTTGCGCAGGCGGTTGGCTTCGCTGACCCAGGTGCGCATGCAGGTGGGGGAGTTGGCAGGGATAAACGCGCGCAGGCCCTTGGGTTGCAAGATCGCGTGTTCGCTGCCAAGCATGCCGCCCCAGGATTGACCGAGGATCGCGTAGTTCTCACTGATTTGCAGGTGGTCCAGCAGGTTGTTCAACTCGTCGAGGAACAGGCCGATGGTCCAGAACGACGGGTCTTTCTCCGGCAAGTGCGTGGACCGGCCGTTGCCCAACTGGTCGTAGTGGATGACCGCGTGGCCGCTGGCGGCGACGTCCTTGAAGGCGTCGACGTAATCGTGGGTGCAGCCCGGGCCGCCATGGATGATCACCAAGGGCGTACGGCCTGTGGTCAGGTCGCCGGTGACGCGATACCAGGTCTGATAGGCGCCAAAGGGCGCGTAGCCTTCGCGAACTTTTTCGATGAATTCCATTTCGTACCCTGCTCTGAAAAAAAGGATCAGGGTTACGATAGTCTGAACAAAAAGTTTAGGTAACTAGCAAAACAGATAGGTTTTTGCCGAAAGCTCAACCTTCCAGCAAGCGGTAGTGGGTGGCGCGAACCACGGCCTGAACACGGTTCTTGGCGCCCAGTTTGTGCATGGCCGAGGCCAGGTGCAGAGTGACCACCGCCAGGGAGCGGCTCAATTGCGAGGCGATTTCGGCGGCGGTCAGGCCTTCAGCCGCCCATTTCAGGCATTCGCGCTCGCGCTTGGTCAGGCGTATGTGCGGATAAGCCCGCACCTCCTTGCTGAACAGCGGGTACGCCGCTTCCTGGAGGGCATGGGTAATCAGGCTGAAATCGGCCAGCGTATGTTGGGCGTCCTTCAATACCGTGCGCGCCTTGCCGGTGCGCAACCCGGTCAGCGAGGCGAAGCCGCCCCGGGGCAGATGAATCGGCACGCTGACGCCGCAGGTCAGCTGACGCTCATGCAGATAAGAAGAAACGGGGGCGTGGCAGGGGTCGATGATCTTTTGCAGGGCCGTCTCAGTCTTGGCCTCATAGGACCAGACAAACGGCGACACTGTGCTCAGCGCCAGGTGTTGCACCGGGTCGATCTGGTAAAACCCTTCGCTGCACCATAAGGCGTGCCAATCGCTCGGTGTGTTGCGCAGTTGCAACAGCGAGGGCGTGATCAGTGCGCCGTTGAGGTCGATGGGCACCGGGGTGTAGTCATACACCAGGGCATCGAAGCCCAGTTGTTGGGCAAGGATAAACGTATTGTCCATCTGTTCATCCAGGCTCCTGCCCGGTATGAGGCGATTATTGAAGGCGGTCAGCTTGGCCAGCATCCGTTCTGCTCCCGAATTCATTTGAATCTCGACTTGCTGCAAGTAGAATGCCACGCCCCGGCGAAGGACTGCCAGGCCAAACCTATAAGAAATACTAGGTTATGGACGCACGGCATCCTCGGTAGTGTTGACCTGATAAACGGCCGCTACCCGCCAGGCCGATACAACACAAGGAATGTATGCATGTGGCGTGAAATTGCCCCCGACCAGCAGTACAACGTGCAAGTCGACGGCCATAACCTCGTGGTCTACAGCTTTGGCGAAGGCGATGAGGTGCTGCTGTGTCTCAACGGCGGGCCGGGCCTGCCGTGTGACTATCTGCGCGACGCCCATGGCTGGCTCAAAGCACATAACCTGCGAGTGGTTGCATTCGACCAGCTTGGCACGGGCGCATCAGCCAGACCGACCGATGCCTCACTGTGGGAAATCCGCCGTTATGTCGAAGAAGTCGAGACCGTGCGCCAGGCGCTGGGCCTGGGCCGCGTGCATCTGCTCGGGCATTCCTGGGGCGGTTGGCTGGGGATCGAATATGCCGTGCATTATCCCGGTGCGCTCAAAAGCCTGATCCTGGAAAACACCGTCGGCGACATTCCCCACCTGTCCCAGGAACTGGAGCGTCTGCGCGGCGCCCTGGGCAGCGAAACCGTGGCCATGATGCAACGCCACGAAGCCATGGGCACCCTCGACCACCCGCAGTACCAGGCCGCCATCACCTTGCTCAACTACCGCCACGTGTGCCGGCTCGACGAATGGCCAGAGCCGGTCAAGCGCTCCCTGGGCGACTGGAACATGGGGCCGTACGAAACCATGCAAGGTCCCAACGAGTTCCTCTATATCGGTAACCTCAAGGACTGGAACCGCCTCAAGGAAATGGCCGAGTTCACGATGCCGATCCTGATCACCACCGGCCAGCATGATGAACTCACCCCCGCCTGTGCGATGCGCATGAAACTTGCAGCCCCCCACGCCGAGTTGCATGTGTTCCCCAACAGCAGTCATATGCCTTTTTACGAGGAGCCACAGGCGTACTTCCCGGTGCTGCTGGACTTTCTCGCTCGCCACCGAGGCTGACGCATGAACCTGGCGCGCTACCGTTTTGTGTTGTCCCGGCCCCTGCAATTGCTGCCGGTGCTGCTGGGCATCAGCCTGATCACCTTCGTGTTGGTGCGCTCGATTCCTGGCGACCCGGCGCGTGCCTTGCTGGGTGCGCGCAGCACGCCGGATGCGCTGCTGAAGATCCGCGCCCAGTTCGGCCTCGACCAGCCCTTGTGGCTGCAATACTTTTACTTCCTGAAAAACCTGCTCAAGGGCGACCTCGGCCAATCGCTGCTGTACAAGGTCGACGCCCTCAAACTGATCGTCACCCGCATCGAGCCGACGCTGGTGCTGGTGCTGGGCAGCGTGGTGCTCGCTTTGTTGATAGCGGTGCCACTGGCAACGATTGCGGCGCGCCAGCAAGGCCGTTGGGCGGACAAGCTGATCCGCGTGTTCACCACGGTCGGCCTGGGCATGCCGGCGTTCTGGCTGGGGTTGATGCTGATCCTGCTGCTCAGCGTGAAATGGGGCTTGTTCCCGGTGTCCGGTTACGGGCGCACTTGGCTGGATAAGGCGCACCACATGCTTTTGCCATGCCTGACCATCGCCCTGGCGCTGTCGGCGGTGCTGGTGCGCAACCTGCGGGCGAGCATGTTGATGGAGTTGCAGGCGGATCACGTCACCGCCGCACGTGCACGCGGGCTGGCGGAAGGCGCGGTGTTTCGCCGGCATGTACTGCCCAACGCTCTGGTGCCGGCGGTCAACCTGCTGGCGGTCAACATCGGTTGGCTGATCAGCGGCACGGTGGTCATCGAAAGCCTGTTCGCGATTCCAGGCATCGGCCAGTTGCTGGTGCGCGGCATTTTCACCCGTGACTACATGGTGGTGCAGGGTGTGGCGATGGTGCTGGCCTGTGCCACGGTGGTGGTCAACTTCCTGGCCGACCTGGTGACGGTGGCCCTCGACCCACGGGTAAAGATGCAATGAGCAGCCGCCCATTGATTGCCCCGTGGCGCTTGCGCCTGCGCTTTGGTTTTCGCAATGGCCGGCTGACCGCCGCATGGGGTTTGTTGATCCTGTTCGCGTGGTTGGCCCTGGCGCTGTTTGCGCCGTGGGTCGCGCCCTATGACCCTATCGCGCAGGACACCAGCATGAGTTTGCTGGCCCCCAGCCTTGCCCATCCGTTGGGTACGGACAATTACGGCAGGGACATCCTGTCGAGGGTGATCTGGGGTGCGCGCATCGACCTGCAGTTGGCGGTTATCGGGGTGATCTTCCCGTTCATCATTGGCACCTTTATCGGTGCGGTCTCGGGTTATATCGGCGGGCGTTTCGACAGTGTCTGCATGCGTGTGATCGATGTGGTGCTGGCGTTCCCGTTCCTGGTGCTGATGCTGGCGATCATGGCCATCCTCGGGCCGGGCTTGCAGAGTTTTTATATCGCCATGGCGCTGGTGGGCTGGGTGTCGTACGCGCGCCTGATTCGCTCGCAGATCCTGGTGCTCAAGGAAAGCGAGTTCGCCCTGGCCGCCAAGAGCCTGGGCTTTGGCCATGGGCGCATTCTGTTCCGGCATTTGCTGCCTAATGCGCTGTTTGGCTCCATTGTGTTTTCCATGTCCGACGCGGTGCTGGTGCTGCTCAACGGCGCCGCCGTCAGTTACCTGGGCCTGGGGGTGCAACCACCGACCGCCGAATGGGGGACGATGGTGGCCGAGGGGCAAGCCTTTATCACCACCGCCTGGTGGATCTGCACCTTTCCGGGCCTGGCCATCGTGACCTTGGCCATGGGCTTCAGCCTGTTGGCCGATGGTGTTGCGCAGGTATTGGGAGAGCGCTCATGAGCCTGCTGAAGGTGCGCGACCTCAGTGTGATCGCCAACAACGCCGGGCGTGAGGTTACCTTGGTGGATCGGGTGTCCTTCGACCTGGCCGAAGGTGAAATCCTTGGCTTGGTGGGTGAGAGCGGTTCCGGCAAGACCATGGCCTGTCGTGGCCTGATGCGTCTGTTGCCATCGCCCAATCTGCGCGTGCAGGGCGGCGCTGTGCAGTTGGCCGGCCAGGACCTGTTGGCACTGGATGATGCCGGTATGCGCGCCGTGCGCGGCGGGCAGTTGGGCATGGTCTTCCAGAATCCCAGCAGCCACCTGGACCCGTTGATGCGCATCGGTGAGCAGATCGCCGAGGGCATCCGCCTGCACCAAGGCGTGTCGAAAAAAGACGCGCGCTTGCAGGCGATCGAGGTATTGCGTCAGGTCGGGATTCCCGACCCCCAGGCGCGGGTCGACAACTACCCCCATGAGTTTTCCGGTGGCATGCGCCAGCGCGCCATGATCGCCGTGGCCCTGGGCTGCAACCCGAAGGTGTTGATCGCCGACGAACCGACCACGGCCCTGGATGTGACGGTGCAGGCGCAAATCCTGCGGCTGTTGCTCGACCTGCGCGACCAGCGTGGCCTGTCGATCATCATGATCACCCATGACCTGGGCGTGGTGGCGCAAACCTGCGATGCCATCGCCGTGATGTATGCCGGGCGCCTGTGCGAGCACGGCAGCAAATACGAACTGCTGGCCCAACCGCAACATCCGTATACCGCAGGCCTGATCGACTGCCAGCCAGCCCACAGCAGCGGGCATGCGTTGTTGCGCACCATTGCTGGCCAGCCGCCGTTGCTCGATGCATTGCCCGACGGCTGCCGCTTCCACCCGCGCTGCCCACAGGCCGGCGCCTTGTGCGCCGAGTTGCTGCCCCAAGGCGCACGCGTGGCCTGTCACTACCCGTTGGGAGCGCGCCCATGAGCCTGTTACAGGTCAAGGATTTGGAAGTGCGCTTTACGGCGTCCGGCAGCGGCCTGTTTGGCCTCAACCGCCAGTGGGTGAGGGCGGTGAACGGGGTATCGCTGAACCTCGCCGCCGGTGAAACCCTGGGTTTGGTGGGCGAGTCCGGCAGTGGCAAGAGCACCCTGGGCCGGGCAATTCTGCACCTCAACCCGATCAGCGCCGGGCAGGTGTTGTTCGACGGTATCGACATGGCCCATGGCAGTGCCATCGACATCGCCCGGCTGCGGCATGAGACCGCGATGATTTTCCAGGACCCCTACGCCGCGCTCAATCCACGGCACAGCATTGGCGAAACCATCGCCGAGGTACTGCGTGTGCAGCGTAAGGTGGCGGCGCAGCAGATTCCTGATCGTGTGAATGAGTTGCTCGAACTGGTCGGCTTGCGTCCTGAGCTGGCTTCACGCAAGCCCGGCTCCCTCAGTGGCGGCCAGTGCCAGCGCGTGGGTATCGCCCGGGCGCTGGCGGTGGAGCCACGCCTGATCATTGCCGATGAATGCGTGGCCGCGCTGGATGTGTCGATCCAGGGCCAGATCATCAACCTGCTGCTGGAACTGCAACAGCGTATGAACCTGGCGATCCTGTTTATCGCCCATGACCTGGCCATCGTAAGGCGCCTATGCGACCGCGTGGCGGTGATGTACCTGGGCAAGATCGTCGAAGAAGGCCCGGTGGAAGCGGTGTTCACCGCGCCCCGTCACCCGTACACGGCGGCGCTGATCCAGGCCATCCCGGAGATCGATCCGCACCGGCCATTGCCTGCGCAGCCATTGCCCGGCGAACCGCCGAGCCCGCTGAATCTGCCGACAGGCTGTGCCTTTCACCCGCGTTGCCGGTATGCGCAAGCCATGTGTTCCTCGGTATTGCCTCCCACCCATTTCGTGCACGAGCATCGGTACAGTTGCGTGCTTGAAGACCCTTTGCTTTGACCCTCTGCCATTCATTAACAAGGAGTTGTGATATGCACTCGCGCCACTTGAAATTGCTCGCCGCCGCTACCCTCACGGCCTGGTCGCTGACCGCCGGCCTGGCCCATGCCGCCGGTGTGCTCACCATCGGCTGCCGTGAAGACAGTACCACTTTCGACCCGATCAAAAGCGCGCAAAACCGCGACACCTGGGTATTTGCCAACGTCTACGACACCCTGGTGCGCGTGGATAACCTGGGCACCAAGATGGAACCGGGCCTCGCCGAAAGCTGGGACATTTCCAAGGATGGCCTGACCTACACCTTCAAGCTGCGCGAGGCGAAGTTCTCTGACGGCTCGCCGATCACTGCCGCCGACGCCGCGTTCAGCCTGCTGCGCATCCGCGACAACAAGGCCTCGTTGTGGAGCGACCCGTTCAGCCTGATCAACACCGCCACGGCCAGCGATGCCAAGACCCTGGTGGTCACCCTGAAAACCCCGGCTGTGGCCTTCCTCTCGCAACTGGCGTCGCCAACGGTGTCGATCCTGTCGGAAAAAGCCATGACCAAGATGGGCGAAGACGCCTACTCGGAAAACCCGGTGACGTCCGGCGCGTTTACCGTGGACGAGTGGCGCAAGGGCGACCGCGTGATCCTGAAGAAAAACCCGAATTTCTGGCAGGCCGGCAGCGTGAGCCTGGACGGCGTGGAATGGGTGTCGGTGACCGATGACAACACGCGCATGCGCATGGTGCAGAACAACGAACTCGACACGGCGATCTTTGTACCGTTCTCCCGCGTGGAAGAGCTGAAGAAAGACCAGAACGTGGTGATCCACGCCGACCCGTCCACCCGTGAAGATCACCTGTTGATCAACCACGAGCACGGCTTGTTGGCGAAGCCGCAAGTGCGCCAGGCCCTGGACATGGCCATCGACAAGCAATCGCTGGTCAAAGCCGTCACTTACGGTCAAGGCACCGTGGCTTATTCCTACATTCCAAAGGGCTCGCTGTACCACTACGCCAACAACCTGCAACGCCCGTACGACCCGGCCGAAGCCAAGAAGCTGCTGGCCGCTGCGGGTGCCCAGGACTTGAAGCTCAACTACGTGGTCAACGCCGGCAACGAGGCCGACGAGCAGATCGCGGTGATCATCAAGGACCAGCTAGCCAAGGTCGGCGTGACCGCCAACCTGCAGAAAGTCGACCCCACCCAAAGCTGGCAGATGCTGGTGGACGGTGAATACGATATTTCGGTGATGTACTGGACCAACGACATCCTCGACCCTGACCAGAAAACCACCTTCGTACTGGGCCACGACACCAACCAGAACTACATGACCCGCTACAAGAACGACCAGGTCAAGGCGTTGGTGGCGGCCGCGCGGATCGAGGCAGACCCGGCCAAGCGTGAGCAAATGTATGTGGAGTTGCAGAAACTGGCCAAGCAGGATGTGAACTGGATTGACCTGTACTACAGCCCGTACATCAACATCTCACGCAAGAACATAAGCAACTTCCTGCAGAACCCGTTGGGACGTTTCACCTTGGAGGAAGTGGTCAAAAACTGAGTTTTTAACTACACCACAACGCAATGTGGGAGCTGGCTTGCCTGCGATGCAGACACCTCGGTGCTTCAGTTGCACCGCGGTGATGCTATCGCAGGCAAGCCAGCTCCCACCTTTGTTTTGCGGTGTGTCAGGGCTTATTGCGCATCGAAGGCCTGGCCATTGATGCCGGCACTGTCGGGCCCCATCAGGTACAGGTACACCGGCATGATCTCTTCCGGCGCCGGCCTTTCCATCGGGTTTTCCCCTGGGTACGCCTGGGCGCGCATGCTGGTGCGGGTGCCGCCCGGGTTGATGCTGTTGGCGCGCACTGCGGCCACATCTTCCAGCTCATCGGCCAGGGTTTGCATCAGCCCCTCGGTGGCGAACTTGGACACGCCATAGGCACCCCAATAAGCACGGCCCTTGCGCCCGACACTGCTGGAGGTGAACACCACCGACGCGTCCTGGGACAGTTTGAGCAGCGGCAGCAAAGTGCTGGTCAGCATGAACATCGCGTTGACGTTGACGTGCATCACCCGCATGAAATTCTCGCCGGACAACTGCTCGATGGGCGTGCGTGGGCCGATGATCGAGGCGTTGTGCAACAGGCCGTCGAGGTGGCCGAATGCCTTTTCGATCATCGCTGCCAGCTCATCGTATTGATGGGGCAGGGCGGTCTCCAGGTTGAACGGGATTACCACCGGCTGTGGGTGGCCCGCGGCTTCGATCTCGTCATACACCTGGGCCAGGTTGGCTTCGGTCTTGCCCAGCAACAGCACGGTGGCGCCATGGGCGGCATAGGTTTTTGCCGCTGCCGCACCAATCCCGCGCCCGGCGCCGGTTACCAGGATGATCCGGCCTTTGAGCAGTTCTGGCGGTGCAGAGTAATCAAACATAAATAGCCTCGACAAAATTCAAGGTGATACACCACTTGAAGTGGAATCCATTTCCTGTGGGAGCTGGCTTGCCTGCGATGGCGGACTAACTGCCGCCAGATGTGCTGGCTGGCAGGCCGCTATCGCAGGCAAGCCAGCTCCCACATTGATCTCAGCGTTGTTGAGATCTTCGAACAATCAGCAACTGCACAGCGCGTTATCCAGCACCTTGCGCAATTCCAGCGGGTGATCCACCACCACATCCGCGCCCCAGTGGCGTGGGTTGTCATCCGGGTGGATATAGCCGTAGGTGACCGCCGCCGTGCGCGTACCGGCGTCGCGGCCGGATTCGATGTCGCGCAGGTCATCGCCCACGAACAGCACGCTGGCCGGGTCCAGGTCGAGCATTTTGCACGCCAGGATCATCGGCTCCGGGTCCGGCTTGCTGTTTTTCACATGGTCCGGGCAGATCAGCACGGCCGAGCGTTCGGCCAGGCCCAGGCGCTGCATGATCGGTTCGGCAAAGCGCACCGGCTTGTTGGTGACCACGCCCCAGATCAGCTTGGCTTTCTCGATGTCTTCCAGCAGTTCGGCCATGCCGTCGAACAGTTTGCTGTGCACCGCGCAGTCCTTGAGGTAGCGCTCCAGGAATTCCTGGCGCAGCTCTTCAAAGCCTGGGGATTCAGGATCCATCGAGAAGGTCACGGCAACCATCGCCCGGGCACCGCCGGAGATTTCATCGCGGATGTGCTGCGGGTTGATCGGCGCCAGGCCGCGGTCGGCGCGCATGGCCTGGCAGATGGCGATAAAGTCCGGCGCGGTGTCCAGCAGGGTACCGTCCATGTCGAAGAGAACCGCTCGCAACTTCACAGGCTTACTCCTCGCGCAGGGTCTGGATCATGTAGTTGACGTCAACGTCGTTGGCCAGCTTGTAGTGCTTGGTCAGCGGGTTGTAGGTCAGGCCGATGATGTCCTTGACGGTCAGCCCGGCCTGGCGGCTCCACGCACCCAGCTCGGAAGGGCGGATGAATTTCTTGAAATCATGGGTGCCACGCGGCAGCAGCTTCATGATGTATTCGGCGCCGATGATCGCGAACAGGTAAGCCTTGGGGTTGCGGTTGATGGTGGAGAAGAACACCTGGCCGCCGGGCTTGACCATACGGAAGCACGCACGGATCACCGAGGACGGGTCTGGCACGTGTTCGAGCATTTCCAGGCAGGTGACCACGTCGAACTGCTCGGGCATTTCTTCGGCCAGGGCTTCGGCGGTGATCTGGCGGTACTCCACGCTCACGCCGGATTCGAGCTGGTGCAACTGGGCCACGGCCAGCGGCGCTTCACCCATGTCGATGCCCATGACGGTGGCGCCGCGCTGGGCCATGGCTTCGCTGAGGATGCCGCCGCCGCAACCGACGTCCAGCACCTTCTTGCCGGCCAGGTTGACGCGCTCGTCAATCCAGTTGACCCGCAGTGGGTTGATATCGTGCAGGGGTTTGAATTCGCTCTCGCGGTCCCACCAGCGGTGAGCCAGGGCTTCAAACTTGGCGATTTCGGCGTGATCGACGTTGCTCATGGTGAATCCTCTGAATCTGATAAGTCGGTGTGTCGCGGCTGAACCCAAGGCTTCAGCCGCGTCGTTATTCGCTGTGCCCGCTGATGCGTTGGCCCCAGGCAATGGCCGTGGCGGTCAACTGTTGTTCATCCATGCGGGTCAATTGCCGGTCGTCGAGCAATGGCTTGCCGGCAACCCAAAGGTGTTTCACGCAATCGCGCCCGGTGGCATATATAAGCTGTGAGACCGGATCGTAGATCGGTTGTTGCGCCAGCCCGGAAAGATCAAAAGCGACGATGTCTGCCGCCTTGCCCACTTCCAGGGAGCCAATCTGGCTGTCCAGGCCCATCGCCCTGGCGCCGTTGAGTGTGGCCATGCGCAGGGCGCGGTGGGCATCCAGCGCAGTGGCCGAGCCGGCCACGGCCTTGGCCAGCATCGCCGCCGTACGGGTTTCGCCGAGCAAATCCAAGTCATTGTTGCTGGCAGCGCCGTCGGTGCCGATGGCCACGTTGACGCCAGCCTGCCACAAGCGCTCCACCGGGCAAAAGCCGCTGGCCAGTTTCAGGTTCGATTCCGGGCAGTGAATGACGCTGGTGTTGCTTTCTACCAGTAAAGCCAGGTCGTCTTCGCTGATTTGGGTCATGTGCACGGCCTGAAAGCGCGGGCCCAGCAGGCCAAGTCGAGCCAGGCGCGCCAATGGCCGCTCGCCGGTCTGCTCGACGGCTTGCTGCACTTCAAAGGCAGTTTCGTGAACGTGCATATGGATCACGGCGTCCAGCTCTTCGGCGATCACCCGGATCTTTTCCAGGTTGGCATCGCACACGGTGTAGGGCGCGTGGGGGCCGAAGGTGATTTTGATGCGCGGGTGGTGCTTGAGGTCGCCGAACAGCTCGATACCCTGGCGAATCGCCTCGTCGGCACTGCTGGCGCCGGGGATCGGGAAGTCGAGGATCGGCAGTGCGATCTGCGCACGCATACCGCTGTTGTGCACGCAGTCACTGGCGACCTTGGGGTAGAAATACATGTCCGAGAAGCAGGTGATGCCGCCCTTGATCTGCTCGGCAATGGCCAGGTTGGTACCGTCGCGCACGAACGCTTCATCGACCCACTTGGCTTCGGCTGGCCAGATGTGCTTTTCCAGCCAAGTCATCAGTGGCAAATCGTCGGCCAGGCCGCGGAACAGGGTCATGGCTGCATGGCCGTGTGCATTGACCAAGCCGGGGCTGAGCAGCATGCCGGGCAGTTCACGCACCTCTTGTGCCGCCAGCTTCAACGCCGCGTCCCGTGGCCCGATAAAGGCAATGCAGCCATCGCGGATACCCAGGCCGTGCTCCTTGAGCACCACCCCAGCGGGCTCGACGGGTACCAGCCAGGTCGGCAGCAGCAACAAGTCGAGCGGGGCGGCAGTGGAGGTCATCGCAGGCTTCTTCCCAGGCAGCTATAAAAGAAGGGCGAAGTATACCCGAGCGTCCCGGCTGGCGGATCGCTATAATCGGCGGCTTTTGTTCATGAGTGCGGGGTAAGGGATGCGCGACCGACTGTTGGCTGCAGAGAACGTGAAGGCCATCGAATGGCGTGATGGCGCGCTGCACCTGCTCGACCAGCGTGTTTTGCCGTCCCGGGAGCACTGGGTGGCCTGCGGTACCGTTGAAGCGGTGGCTGACGCCATTCGCACCATGGTGGTGCGGGGCGCACCGGCCATCGGCATCTGCGCCGCCTATGGCTTGGTGCTCGCCGCCCGCGAGCGCATCGCCGAGGGCGGTGACTGGCAGGCCGCGTGGGAAGAAGACTACGCCTTGCTGGCCCACACCCGGCCGACCGCATCGAATTTGTTCTGGGCCTTGCAGCGCATGCGCGACCGCCTGGATCGCCTCAAGCAGGACGCCGACCCGCTGGTGGTGCTGGAGGCCGAAGCCGTCGCGATCCATGAGAGTGATCGGGAAGCCAATGTGGTCATGGCCCAGTTGGGTATGGAGCGGATTCGCAAGCATCAGGGCAATGCCCAGGCGATCCTTACCCATGGCAATGCCGGCGCGTTGGCTTCCGGCGGCGTTGGCACAGCCCTCGGGGTGATTCACGCGGCGTATCTGGAGGGGTTGGTCGAGCAGGTCTATGTCAATGAAACCCGTCCATGGCTGCAAGGCTCGCGTCTGACGGCGTGGGAGTTGGCGAGCCAGGGCATCCCGGTGGCGGTGAATGCCGACTCCGCGGGGGCGCATATCCTCAAGACCAAAGGCGTGACCTGGGTGGTGGTGGGTGCTGACTGTGTTGCGGCCAATGGCGATGTGGTCAGCAAGATCGGCACTTATCAACTGGCCGTCTGTGCCATGCACCATGGCGTGCGCTTTATGGTGGTGGCGTCAAGTTCGACCCTCGATTTGATGATGGCTACGGGGGAGGATGTTGCGCTGGAGCAGCGCGATATGGGTGAGTTGCTTGAGGTTGATGGGCAGCGGTTGGATATCGCGGCGCTTAACCCTGTATTTGATGTGACGCCTGCGGACCTGATTGACGTGATCGTCACCGAAAAAGGCATTGTCGAGCGGCCAGACACTGCCAAACTGGCCAAGTTGATGTGCCGTAAGCGGCTGCATTGAGTGTGTGGGTGCCTGCGATTGGCCGTTAAGGTCAATAAAACTGCTGGATCCATCCTCAAAAAATACCACCACCGCGCCTCTGAGCCCCTCTCGTCCCCTTCAAGCCTGTCATCCGTCAAATTACTAGCCTCCATGCGCATCAGGGGGATAGGTGCGTGGCGGCGATTGTGATAACATCCGGCGGTTTCCAGGGCTGCCCCGAGGGGTTGCCTATAACGTGCAGATCCGTGTCATAACTCGTTGATTTGTCGTAAGTCGTTGTCAGGCACCGTGCCGGCAGCGGCGAGCTTCGTTCGTCCCGAATGGATGTGACGAGGTTTCACCCGAAAAAGGAATCAGGCTTCTCATGGGCGAACTGGCCAAAGAAATCCTCCCGGTCAATATCGAAGACGAGCTGAAACAGTCCTACCTCGACTACGCGATGAGCGTAATTGTCGGTCGGGCACTGCCTGATGCGCGCGATGGCTTGAAGCCCGTGCACCGGCGTGTGCTGTTCGCGATGAGCGAGCTGGGTAACGACTGGAACAAGCCGTACAAGAAATCTGCCCGTGTTGTCGGTGACGTGATCGGTAAGTATCACCCTCACGGCGACACTGCGGTGTACGACACCATCGTTCGGATGGCGCAGCCGTTTTCCTTGCGCTACCTGCTGGTAGACGGCCAGGGCAACTTCGGTTCGGTGGACGGCGACAACGCCGCAGCCATGCGATACACCGAAGTGCGCATGACCAAGCTGGCGCACGAGCTGCTGGCCGACCTGCATAAAGAAACCGTGGACTGGGTGCCGAACTACGACGGCACCGAAATGATCCCGGCTGTCATGCCCACCAAGATTCCCAACCTGCTGGTCAACGGTTCCAGCGGTATCGCCGTGGGCATGGCCACCAACATCCCGCCGCACAACCTCGGTGAAGTCATCGACGGTTGCCTGGCCCTTATCGACAACCCTGAGCTGACCGTCGATGAGCTGATGCAATACATCCCCGGCCCGGACTTCCCGACCGCCGCGATCATCAACGGTCGCGCCGGCATCATCGAAGCCTACCGCACTGGCCGCGGGCGCATTTACATGCGTGCCCGCTCGATGATCGAAGATATCGACAAGGTCGGTGGCCGCCAGCAGATCGTCATCACCGAGCTCCCTTACCAACTGAACAAGGCACGCCTGATCGAGAAGATCGCCGAGCTGGTTAAAGAGAAGAAGCTGGAAGGCATCACCGAGCTGCGCGACGAGTCCGACAAGGACGGTATGCGCGTGGTCATCGAGCTGCGCCGCGGCGAAGTGCCTGAGGTGATCCTCAACAACCTCTACGCTCAGACCCAGCTGCAAAGCGTGTTTGGTATCAACGTGGTTGCCCTGATCGACGGCCGCCCGCGCATCCTGAACCTCAAGGACCTGCTGGAAGCCTTCGTGCGTCACCGTCGCGAAGTAGTGACCCGCCGTACCGTGTTCGAACTGCGCAAGGCCCGCGAGCGCGGCCATATCCTGGAAGGCCAGGCGGTTGCGTTGTCGAACATCGACCCGGTGATCGCCCTGATCAAGGCCTCGCCAACCCCGTCGGAAGCCAAGGAAGCGCTGATCAGCACGCCTTGGGAATCCAGCGCCGTGGTCGCGATGGTTGAGCGCGCTGGCGCCGACTCGTGCCGCCCGGAGACCCTGGACCCGCAATACGGTCTGCGTGAAGGCAAGTACTTCCTGTCGCCAGAACAGGCCCAGGCCATCCTGGAACTGCGCCTGCACCGCCTGACTGGCCTGGAGCACGAGAAGCTGCTGGCCGAGTATCAGGAGATCCTCAACCAGATCGGCGAGTTGATCCGCATCCTCAGCAGCGCCGTGCGCCTGATGGAAGTGATCCGCGAAGAACTGGAAGTGATCCGCGCCGAATACGGCGACGTGCGCCGCACCGAAATCCTCGATGCGCGCTTGGACCTGACCCTGGGTGACATGATCCCGGAAGAAGAGCGCGTGGTGACCATCTCCCACGGCGGCTATGCCAAGACCCAGCCGCTGGCGGCCTACCAGGCCCAGCGTCGTGGCGGTAAAGGTAAATCGGCTACCGGCGTGAAGGATGAGGACTACATCGCTCACCTGCTGGTCGCCAACAGCCACACCACGCTGCTGCTGTTCTCCAGCAAAGGCAAGGTGTACTGGCTCAAGACCTACGAAATCCCGGAGGCCTCCCGCGCTGCCCGTGGTCGTCCGTTGGTCAACCTGCTGCCCTTGGACAGTGATGAATACATCACCACCATGCTGCCGGTCGAGGAATACACCGAAGGCCACTTCATCTTCATGGCCACCGCCAAAGGCACCGTGAAGAAGACCCCGCTGGAATCCTTCAGCCGTCAACGCAGCGTGGGCCTGATCGCCCTGGAGCTGGATGAAGGCGACGTGCTGATTTCCGCAGCCATCACTGATGGCGAGCGCGAAGTCATGCTGTTCTCCGATGGCGGCAAGGTCACACGCTTCAAGGAATCCGACGTACGTGCCATGGGCCGTACCGCCCGCGGTGTGCGCGGCATGCGCCTGCCGGAAGGGCAGAAGCTGATTTCCATGCTGATCCCGGAAGAAGGCAGCCAGATCCTCACCGCTTCCGAGCGTGGTTATGGCAAGCGTACCGCCATCAGTGAGTTCCCGGAGTACAAGCGTGGCGGCCAGGGCGTGATCGCCATGGTCAGCAACGACCGCAACGGCCGTCTGGTCGGCGCGGTGCAGGTGCTCGATGGCGAGGAGATCATGCTGATTTCCGACCAGGGCACCCTGGTGCGTACCCGTGTGGCGGAAGTGTCGAGCCTGGGCCGTAACACCCAGGGCGTGACCCTGATCAAGCTGGCCAAGGACGAAAAACTGGTCGGCCTGGAGCGTGTGCAGGAGCCTTCGGAAGTCGAAGGTGAAGAGCTCGAAGGTGAGGAATTTGAAGGCGAGGTGATCGCAGCTGGCGATGACAACGTTGACGAGCCAACCCTCGACGCTGCCGCAGACGAAGAAGAACCGCAGGAATAAGCGGACACACAGGGGGCGGATGAAGATTCGCCCCCTTGTTGTTTGTCCCGTATGAAATACAGCGCCCTTTGCCTGGACGCGGTCCATGTGGGAGCTGGCTTGCCTGCGGTACAGGCGCCTCGGTCATTCAGTGATACCGCGGCGCTGCTATCGCAGGCAAGCCAGCTCCCACAGATGTCCGCTCCAGAACGAGGGCGTTGCTGACATGATTGCAGCCCCACCAGATCAGAGTGAGATTGGATGTGAGCAAGAGAGCCTATAACTTCTGTGCCGGTCCCGCGGCGCTTCCTGAAGCAGTCCTGCAGCGTGCGCAGGGTGAACTCCTCGACTGGCATGGAAAAGGCCTCTCCGTGATGGAAATGAGCCATCGCAGCGATGAGTTCGTGTCTATCGCCAACAAGGCCGAGCAGGACCTGCGCGACTTGCTGGACATCCCATCCAATTACAAAGTGCTGTTCCTGCAGGGTGGTGCGAGCCAGCAGTTCGCCCAGTTACCGCTGAACCTGCTGCCCGAAGGCGGCACTGCCGACTATATCGACACCGGTATCTGGGGGCAGAAGGCCATTGAAGAGGCCTCGCGCTACGGCCATGTCAACGTGGCAGGCACCGCCAAGCCCTACGACTACTTCGCCATTCCCGGTCAGAACGAGTGGAAGCTGACCAAGGACGCGGCCTACGTTCACTACGTCGCGAACGAAACCATCGGTGGCCTGGAGTTTGATTGGGTGCCGCAAGTAGGTGACGTGCCGCTGGTGTGCGACATGTCCTCGGACATCCTCTCGCGCCCGATCGACGTGTCCAGATACGGCATGATCTACGCCGGCGCGCAGAAGAACATCGGCCCGAGCGGCATCCTGGTCAATATCATCCGCGAAGACCTGCTGGGTCGCGCTCGCTCGCTGTGCCCGACCATGCTCAACTACAAGGTAGCGGCCGATAACGGCTCGATGTACAACACACCGCCGGCGTTTGCCTGGTACCTGTCGGGCCTGGTGTTCGAATGGCTCAAGGAGCAGGGCGGCGTGGCGGCCATGGGCAAGCTCAACGAAGAGAAGAAGCGCGTCCTGTACGACTTTATCGACGCCAGCGGCCTGTACAGCAACCCGATCAACCTCAGCGACCGCTCGTGGATGAACGTGCCGTTCCGCCTGGCTGATGATCGTCTGGACAAGCCGTTCCTGGCCGGCGCCGACGCGCGCGGCCTGCTGAACCTCAAGGGCCACCGCTCGGTGGGTGGCATGCGCGCCTCCATTTATAACGCCGTCGACATCCACGCCATCAATGCGCTGGTTGCCTATATGGCAGAGTTCGAGAAGGAACACGGCTAATGTCTGAGCAAGAACTCAAGGCCCTGCGCGTACGCATTGACAGCCTGGACGAGAAGGTCCTGGAACTGATCAGTGAGCGCGCGCGCTGCGCCCAGGAAGTGGCCCGGGTGAAAATGGCGTCCCTGGCGGAAGGCGAAGTGCCGGTGTTCTACCGGCCCGAGCGTGAAGCCCAGGTGCTCAAGCGTGTGATGGAACGCAACAAGGGCCCGTTGGGCAACGAAGAGATGGCGCGGTTGTTCCGTGAAATCATGTCCTCGTGCCTGGCGCTGGAGCAGCCGCTGAAAGTGGCTTACCTCGGCCCTGAAGGCACCTTCACCCAGGCAGCGGCCATGAAGCACTTCGGCCATGCGGTGATCAGCAAGCCGATGGCGGCCATCGACGAAGTCTTCCGTGAAGTCGCGGCCGGTGCGGTGAATTTTGGCGTGGTGCCGGTGGAAAACTCCACTGAGGGCGCGGTCAACCACACGCTGGACAGCTTCCTCGAACACGACATGGTGATCTGTGGTGAGGTGGAGCTGCGTATCCACCACCACCTGCTGGTGGGTGAAAACACCAAGACCGACAGCATCAGCCGCATCTATTCCCATGCCCAGTCCCTGGCGCAGTGCCGCAAGTGGCTGGACGCCCATTACCCGAATGTCGAGCGCGTGGCGGTATCCAGCAACGCCGAGGCGGCCAAGCGGGTCAAGGGTGAGTGGAACTCTGCGGCGATTGCCGGCGATATGGCTGCGGGCCTGTACGGCCTGACGCGCCTGGCCGAGAAGATCGAAGATCGCCCGGATAACTCCACGCGCTTTTTGATGATCGGCAGCCAGGAAGTGCCGCCCACCGGCGACGACAAGACCTCGATCATCGTCTCCATGAGCAACAAGCCCGGCGCGCTGCATGAGCTGCTGGTGCCGTTCCACGACAACGGGATTGACCTGACGCGCATCGAGACTCGTCCTTCGCGCAGCGGTAAGTGGACCTACGTATTCTTTATCGACTTCATGGGCCATCACCGCGACCCTCTGGTCAAGGGCGTGCTGGAGAAAATCAGTCAGGAAGCTGTGGCACTCAAGGTGCTGGGCTCTTACCCGAAAGCGGTTTTGTGAGGCTTTGACATGAGTGGCAACTTCCTCGCCCTGGCGCAGCCGGGCGTGCAACAACTCTCGCCTTACGTTCCAGGCAAGCCTGTGGACGAACTGGCCCGCGAGTTGAATCTGGACCCGTCCAAAATCGTCAAGCTGGCGAGTAACGAAAACCCGCTGGGCCCGAGCCCCAAAGTGTTGGCGGCGATTCGTGAAGAGCTGGCCGAACTGACCCGTTATCCCGATGGCAACGGTTTTGCGCTCAAGTCTTTGCTGGCGGACAAGTGCCGGGTCGAGCTGAACCAGG
This sequence comes from Pseudomonas sp. GW823-FHT02F05, assembly GCF_058797315.1. Classification (NCBI taxonomy): domain Bacteria; kingdom Pseudomonadati; phylum Pseudomonadota; class Gammaproteobacteria; order Pseudomonadales; family Pseudomonadaceae; genus Pseudomonas; species Pseudomonas sp. GW823-FHT02F05. The sequence goes on along the minus strand of NZ_JBXAJM010000003.1, from coordinate 40,605 downwards.
TGACCCTGGGCAATGGCTCCAACGACATCCTTGAGCTGGTCGCCCGTGCTTACTTGGCGCCAGGCTTGAATGCGGTGTTCAGCGAGCACGCGTTTGCGGTCTACCCGATCGTGACTCAGGCGGTGGGGGCGGATGCTCGCGTGATTCCTGCCAAGGACTGGGGCCATGACTTGCCGGCGATGCTGGCGGCCATCGATGCCCAGACTCGCGTGGTGTTTATAGCCAACCCGAACAACCCGACCGGCACCTGGTTTGACGAGCAGGCACTGAACGAATTCCTGCAGGACGTGCCGGGGCATGTGCTGGTCGTGCTGGACGAAGCCTACATCGAGTACGCCGAAGGCAGCGACCTGCCCGATGGCCTGGATTTCCTCGCGGCCTACCCGAACCTGCTGGTGTCGCGTACGTTCTCCAAGGCTTATGGCCTGGCGTCGTTGCGGGTCGGTTATGGCTTGTCCACGCCCGTGGTAGCCGATGTGCTGAACCGCGTGCGCCAGCCGTTCAACGTTAACAGCCTGGCCCTGGCGGCCGCCTGTGCGGCGGTGAAGGATGCCGAATACCTGCAAGAAGGCCGTCGTCTCAACGAAAGCGGCATGCTGCAATTGCAGGAAGGCTTTCGTGAGCTGGGCCTGGGCTGGATTCCGTCCAAGGGCAACTTCATCTGCGTCGACCTTGGCCAGGTGGCTGCGCCGGTGTTCCAGGGCTTGCTGCGCGAGGGCGTGATCGTGCGCCCGGTGGCCAACTACGGCATGCCGAACCATCTGCGTATCACCATCGGTTTGCCGGCTGAGAACAGCCGCTTCCTTGAGGCGTTGGCCAAGGTTCTGGCCCGTGGTTGATGTCACTGCATTGCAACCTGCTGTGCCTATGATCGGTCGCCTGGTGGTGGTCGGCCTGGGGTTGATCGGTGGCTCCTTCGCCAAGGGCCTGCGTGAAAGCGGGCTGTGTGGCGAAGTGGTGGGCGTGGACCTCGACCCGCAGTCGCGCAAGTTGGCGGTGGAGTTGGGCGTGGTGGACCGCTGTGAAGCGGACCTGGCCGTTGCGTGCCAGGGCGCGGATGTGATCCAGCTCGCCGTGCCGATCCTTGCCATGGAGAAATTGCTGGCGGTACTGGCTGGTATGGACCTCGGGCAAGCGATTCTTACCGATGTGGGCAGCGCCAAAGGCAACGTGGTGCGTGCGGCACGATTGGCGTTTGGTGGGATGCCGCCGCGCTTTGTGCCGGGCCATCCAATCGCTGGGTCCGAGCAGAGCGGGGTGGAGGCATCCAATGCGCAGCTGTTCCGTCGGCATAAGGTCATCCTGACGCCGCTTGCGCAAACCGATCCCACGGCGTTGGCAGTGGTGGATCGTCTCTGGCGCGAGCTGGGCGCGGATGTAGAGCATATGCAGGTCGAGCGTCACGACGAAGTGTTGGCAGCGACCAGCCACTTGCCGCATCTGTTGGCATTTGGCCTGGTGGATTCGCTGGCCAAGCGCAACGAGAACCTCGAGATTTTCCGTTACGCCGCCGGCGGCTTCCGCGATTTCACGCGGATTGCCGGCAGCGATCCGGTGATGTGGCACGACATCTTCCTCGCCAATCGCGAAGCGGTGTTGCGCACTCTGGACACCTTCCGCAGTGACCTCGACGCCTTGCGCGACGCGGTGGATGCGGGAGACGGCCATCAACTGCTGGGCGTGTTCACCCGTGCGCGGGTGGCGCGTGAACATTTCAGCAAGATCCTCGCGCGCCGGGCCTACATGGAAACCGCAGTGAGCACCGATGACTTGACCTTCATCGCCAGCCCGGGTGGCCGCTTGAGCGGGCGCATCCGCGTGCCGGGTGACAAGTCGATCTCTCATCGCTCGATCATGCTGGGGTCGTTGGCCGAAGGTGTGACCGAGGTGGAGGGCTTCCTTGAGGGTGAAGATGCCCTGGCGACCTTGCAGGCCTTTCGCGACATGGGCGTGGTGATCGAGGGCCCGCACCATGGGCGCGTGACCATTCACGGTGTCGGCCTGCATGGCCTGAAGGCTGCGCCGGGGCCGATCTATGTGGGTAATTCCGGCACATCGATGCGCCTGTTGGCCGGTGTATTGGCGGCGCAGAGCTTTGACAGCGTGCTGACCGGCGATGCCTCGCTGTCCAAGCGCCCGATGAACCGCGTAGCCAAGCCGCTGCGGGAAATGGGCGCGATCATCGAGACGGGGCCGGACGGGCGTCCGCCACTGAGCATTCGTGGTGGGCAGTCGCTCAAAGGCTTGAGCTATGTACTGCCCATGGCCAGTGCCCAGGTGAAATCCTGCCTGTTGTTGGCGGGGTTGTACGCGGAGGGTAAAACCTCGGTGACCGAGCCCGCACCGACCCGCGACCACACCGAGCGCATGCTGCGCGGCTTTGGTTACCCGGTGGCGGTGCAGGGCGCGACGGCGTCGCTGGCGTCGGGGCATGGGTTGACCGCTACGCGTATTGAAGTGCCGGGGGATATTTCGTCTTCGGCGTTTTTCCTGGTGGCGGCCTCGATTGCCGAGGGCTCCGAGCTGCTGTTGGAGCATGTCGGTATCAACCCGACCCGCACCGGGGTAATCGATATCCTGCGGCTGATGGGGGCTGATATCGCCCTCGAAAATCAGCGCGAGGTGGGCGGCGAGCCGGTTGCGGATCTACGTGTGCGTGCCGCCGCGCTCAAGGGCGTCGAAATTCCAGAGGCCCTGGTGCCGTTGGCGATTGATGAGTTCCCTGTGCTGTTTATTGCCGCAGCCTGCGCTCAAGGTCGCACCGTTTTGCGCGGTGCCGAGGAGTTGCGGCTCAAGGAGTCCGACCGTATCCAGGTGATGGCCGACGGTCTGTTGGCCCTGGGCGTGAAGTGTGAACCCACGCCTGATGGGATTATCATTGACGGTGGCCCGATGGGCGGCGGTGAAGTGCATGCCCATGGCGATCACCGGATTGCCATGGCGTTCAGTGTGGCTTCCCTGCGGGCGATGGCGCCTATTCGTATCCTTGACTGCGCCAATGTTGCTACGTCTTTTCCGAACTTTCTGACACTGTGTGCCCAAGTCGGCATCCGTGTTGCCCAAGAGGCTCAATTGTGAATATCAAAGCACCGGTGATTACCATCGACGGGCCTAGTGGCTCGGGCAAAGGCACAATCGCTGGCATTCTGGCCAAGCGCCTGGGTTGGTGCCTGCTGGATTCTGGCGCGCTGTACCGCCTGCTGGCGTTTGCTGCGCACAACCATGGTGTTGACCTGACCAACGAAGAATTGCTGACGAAGCTTGCCGCCCATCTGGATGTGCAGTTCATTGCGGCGACCGAGGGTCAGTTGCAGCGCATCATTCTGGAAGGTGATGAAGTCAGCGATGTGATTCGCACCGAGAGTATCGGCGCGGGCGCCTCCCAAGTGGCTGCGCTGCCCGCCGTGCGCGAGGCGCTGCTGCAGCGCCAGCGCGCATTCCAGGAGGCGCCGGGCCTGGTGGCCGATGGCCGCGACATGGGCACGGTGGTGTTTCCCGAGGCGCCGCTGAAGATTTTCCTGACCGCCAGCGCCGAGGAGCGGGCACGCCGCCGTTACTTGCAGTTGAAGGGCAAAGTCGATGGTGTTAGTCTGTCGAGTCTGCTAGATGAGATCCGTGCACGCGATGAGCGTGATACCCAGCGTGCGGTAGCCCCGCTCAAACCGGCGGCTGACGCCATACAGCTGGATTCCACGGAGCTGTCCATCGAGCAGGTGCTGGAACGCATCATGAGTGAAATCGCCATTCGCGATATCGCCGGGTGATCAAGAAGGCCGCAGGGGACCAGTCATAGTCCTGCGGTGGCTTCTTTTAACTGAAACTGACCCACACCGTCTGGGGTGTGGAGATGGGCGTATTCTTCGCCCTTATCAACAGGAATTAAAATGAGCGAAAGCTTTGCGGAACTCTTTGAAGAAAGCCTAAAAACCCTGAACCTTCAGGCAGGCTCCATCATCACCGGTGTTATCGTTGATATCGATTACCAAGCTCGCTGGGTAACCGTTCACGCTGGTCTGAAGTCTGAAGCTCTGATCCCGCTGGAACAGTTCTACAACGATGCTGGTGACCTGACTATCAATGTCGGTGACGAAGTTCACGTTGCTCTGGACTCGGTTGAAGACGGTTTCGGTGAAACCAAGCTGTCCCGTGAAAAAGCCAAGCGCGCTGAATGCTGGATTGTTCTCGAAGCAGCCTTCGCAGCTGAAGAAGTGGTCAAGGGCGTTATCAACGGTAAGGTTAAAGGCGGCTTCACTGTCGACGTTAACGGCATCCGTGCGTTCCTGCCAGGTTCTTTGGTCGACGTTCGTCCAGTGCGCGACACCACGCACCTGGAAGGCAAAGAACTCGAATTCAAAGTCATCAAGCTCGACCAGAAGCGCAACAACGTTGTCGTTTCCCGTCGCAGCGTGCTGGAAGCAGAGAACTCCGCCGAGCGTGAAGCTCTGCTGGAATCCCTGCAGGAAGGCCAACAAGTCAAAGGTATCGTCAAGAACCTCACCGATTACGGCGCATTCGTCGATCTGGGTGGCGTCGATGGCCTGCTGCACATTACCGACATGGCTTGGAAGCGTATCAAGCATCCTTCCGAAATCGTCAACGTTGGCGACGAGATCGATGTCAAGGTTCTGAAGTACGATCGTGAGCGTAACCGCGTTTCCCTGGGCTTGAAGCAGCTGGGCGAAGATCCATGGGTTGCTATCAAGGCTCGTTACCCAGAAAGCACTCGCGTAACCGCGCGTGTTACCAACCTGACCGACTACGGCTGCTTCGCAGAGCTGGAAGAAGGCGTGGAAGGCCTGGTACACGTTTCCGAAATGGACTGGACCAACAAGAACATCCACCCTTCGAAAGTCGTACAAGTCGGCGACGAAGTGGAAGTTATGGTTCTGGACATCGACGAAGAGCGTCGTCGTATCTCCCTGGGCATCAAGCAGTGCAAATCTAACCCATGGGAAGATTTCTCTGGCCAGTTCAACAAGGGCGATAAAATCTCCGGCACCATCAAGTCGATCACCGATTTCGGTATCTTCATTGGTCTGGACGGCGGCATCGACGGCCTGGTTCACCTGTCCGACATCTCCTGGAACGAAGTTGGCGAAGAAGCTGTTCGTCGTTTCAAGAAGGGCGACGAGCTGGACACCGTTATCCTGTCGGTTGACCCAGAGCGCGAGCGCATCTCCCTGGGTATTAAGCAACTGGAAAGCGATCCGTTCTCCGAGTACGTTCAAGAGAACGACAAAGGCGCCATCGTTAAAGGCACTGTGAAAGAAGTTGACGCCAAAGGCGCCATCATCGTTCTGGCCGACGATATCGAAGCGACTCTGAAAGCCTCCGAAATCAGCCGTGACCGCGTTGAAGACGCGCGCAACGTTCTGAAAGAAGGCCAGGAAGTAGAAGCCAAGATCATCAGCGTTGACCGCAAGAGCCGCGTGATTCAGCTCTCCATCAAGTCGAAGGACGAAGTGGAAGAGAAAGAAGCTATCCAGAGCCTGAAAGAAGCTGCTCCGGAAGCTGCTGCTGACACCACCATGGCGGCACTGCTGCGCCAGGCAATGGCTAAGCAGAACTAAGTTCTGTAAAGCTGTAGAAAAAGGGCGACCTCGGTCGCCCTTTTTTGTGCCTGAAATTTGATGAAGCAACTGCACCGAACGAAGGTGTTCAGCCCAATGTCAGAACTGACTATAGTTTTAAAAACGGCTATTTCGCGTTGCTGACTCAATAAGGGTTTGAATGAACAGAATTATCGTAGTATTCGCTTTGCTGGCGCTTGCAGGCTGCTCCTCTACCAGCGCCAAGACCCACGCCAAGCGTGGCGTCAGCGGCATCGAGATCGACTGCTCTGGCTTGGGTAACAAGTGGGAAAAATGCGAAAAACGCGCCGCCCGTGAGTGCAAGATGCAGGGCTATAAGGTCATTACCCGCTCCAGTGATGCGGAGGACGAAGAGGGCGACTACCTGTTCGGCTGGAACCCTGCTGGCGCGGTGACGCGGACCATGTTGGTGATCTGTAAGTAAGGGGTTGACCGCTCGCTGAGCGTGTTTATTCAGCCTCACATAAGTTGATACATGGGCTGTTCAAATTCATCAACTCATGCTAAAACCTTCGGAGCGCTTTTCCTAGCTGCTTGAAAAAGAAGGGAAAAATATGACGAAGTCGGAGTTGATCGAACGAATTGTCACCCATCAAGGGCTGCTCTCATCCAAGGATGTGGAGCTGGCTATCAAGACCATGCTTGAGCAAATGTCCCAATGCCTGGCCACCGGAGATCGCATCGAAATCCGCGGCTTCGGCAGCTTCTCCCTGCACTACCGCGCACCGCGCGTAGGCCGCAACCCAAAAACCGGCCAATCCGTCAGCCTTGACGGCAAATTCGTTCCCCACTTCAAACCGGGCAAGGAATTGCGCGATCGGGTGAACGAAGAAGAGGAAGAAGGCGTCTGAGTGTTTTTGGGGAAGGAGAAGAGTATGCGTGGGGTTAAGCGCGTTGTTGCGGTGTTGATTGCAGTGCTTGCGGCTTTGGTGGTTCTGGCGTTTGTGCTGGAGAACCAGCAGGGCGTGGCGCTGTCATTCCTGGGGTGGAGTACTGCGCAGATGCCGGTGGCGGTGTTTGTGGTGGTGGCTTTGATTTTGGGGATGTTGATTGGGCCGCTGATTGCTATCTTCATCCGCGGTAGAAGAGGTGGGGCGATGAGGGCAGAGCGGGTTTAGAGTGGATTGTCACTAGCTCGTTCACCGGCTTTGTAGGCTGCAGCTTTTACCGCCTGTCAGATAAATATCTTCCACAAAGCTTTTCACGCCGCATTTGATCGGGATGCTGAATCAAGGGAGGGGGCGTGCGTGTCCATTTTATTGAATGGCGTGGGGCTGATTTAGAATTTTTTTCATGTTTGTGTCTGGGAGAGGGGCTAAAGCGATTTTTCTTTCGAATTTTAGGAAAGTTCCTATAGGAATTCAAGACTTGTATTATGGCTGGGAGATGGCAAAATGGAATCTGTTCTCGATAACGGGCATTTTGTGCGCTAAAAATTTGGCAGAGACGCTGAGTTTTTAGCGGTCATCCAACTAAAATAAAAGTACACACACAATCTTGTCTGCATAACGAGCCCGCAGTTTCTCTTTGAAGGCAGGTTTTTGTTGTGAGTAGTAGCTTCCGCGCTCCGCCGGTACCCCCGTCCGACGAAATTGATCTTGCGCAACTCATGCGCGCTGCCTGGCTGCATAAGAAATTAATTTTAGGCGCGTCCATTGTTTTTGGGTTGCTGGCTGGCTTTTATGCCTATTCAGTGGTTCCGGAGTATGAGGTCAGCAGCGTGCTGCGACCTGCTGCGATCAACGAACTCGACGCGCTTAATCGCTCGGAAATTTATCAACTGCCGCCTAGTGCAGCACTCATCAGGGTGGGGGCTTCTCTGGAGTCCTACGACACCCGGTTGGGGTTTTTCCGTTCCAATCCAAAGCTCTTTCAGGCGTTTGAGCGCCCCGGCAGAACGTTGGAGCAAAGCTTCGAAGAGTTTAATCGCAACTCCATTCGTCTTATTCTCACTGATCCAAAAAAGGTAGATGCTCTCAGTTCCTTTATTGGCGTCGAGATGACATACCCGCAGGGGGTTGATGGTGTCGCGATTATCAACGGGTTTGTTGATTACGCCATCGCCACTGAGCGAGACCAAATTGCTGGCGATCTGCGTGTAATCGTTAAAAATCGCTTGAGTGAGCTCAAGGGCAAGTTGGAGGCTGCTCGTTCCAGTTACCAAATTGGAAAAGAGGCCAAGATTGCGGCTTTGCGAGAGACTGATAATTTGCGCCGCGCGCAATTGCAGGATGAGCTCAAGGCTTTGCGTGCGCAGCTAAAGGCGTTGCGTGGGGATCGTATCGCACAGCTTACGGAGGCGATCGGCATTGCCAAGTCACTTGGGATACGCAAGCCTACTACGCCCTCATCGCTTGGCGACTCGGATCGAGCCAGTTCGACTGGGACCATGCGTACTGAAATCAATAATCAGCAGATTCCGTTGTACTTCATGGGTGTCGAAGCTCTCGAGGCTGAGCGCTCAGCGTTGGCGCAGCGTAAGTCTGATGATTTTACCGATGGTCGAATTGCCCAGATCGCAAAAGAGCTTCAACTGCTGCAGGCTAACCGCGAGGCAGAAGTATTGGGCCGGCGCGATAATGAAGATATTTTTCTAGGTGGTGTGGAGTCTCTCAGGGCCGAAGAGGCCCGCCTGTCCGCACTCAGTATCGACATAAGCCGGCTCAAGCTGGTGACGGTGGATAAACGAGCACTGGAGCCTTTGGCGCCAATTCGGCCTAAAAAGACACTGATCATTCTTGCAGGCCTGGCACTTGGCCTCCTGTTAGGATTGGTAGTAGTGTTGGGCCGTTATCTTTTCGAAACCTCAGGGATTAACTCGCGGAATAGGCTGCGTGCGTCAAGCTCACTTGCGGGCGCCCAACTGTCGATTGCGAGCCGAGAAAAATAGTGCCGTAAGCACTGTAGAGAGGGGCGAGCAATGCCAGGCATTAAAGTCACTGAGCAATTGTGAGGGTGAGAGCGACTTTTTGGTTTGGTTTCGGAACTCGCTCGTTCGCGTCGTATCCAATCCGACAGGCCGAGATCATCGCATTTTGCTCTGTTTCGGGCGCGCTTTACGCTCGCTGGCCTGGCACCGTCCCTGTGCAGGTTTGGTCGGCTCCTGTTTAAGCTTCTATCAAATGGCACCCGATCAGTAAATTTGACTGATTTCTTCACCCGCTACACTGAGTGTTGGTTCAAAATTGGATACCGCTTGCTATCACTCTTGATGTTTAAACGTTGAGAATGGTCAGGGGAATTCTCTAAGCAGTTTTTGAGGGAGCGAGAATGGTGTCGAATTTGGTGCCTGTGAAGTTTATCTGGCTGGCGACGCTTGTGGAGTGGCCGATCGTCACTCAAAGGTCGGGCACTCATAATGTCTGATGTGATCGCGCGTGCTGGGGCCTCTGAGGCTGCCCGGGCGCTATTCTGGGATGTTTTCTTTTCCTCTCGTGGCCGTGGGGTTAGCTTGCAGGTCCATTTTCCTTGGTTGGAAAATGATCGGGAAGTGACTTGCCTTGAAATCAGAGACCCCTCCAACCTGGAGTCTGCCATAGCCGCTCTGATTATCAGGGTAATTGAGCTACCCACCGGTGAGTCGGTAGGACTGATCGGCTTAGTCTGCGTACATGAGGAGTGGAGGGGGGCAGGCTTGAGTGTTGAATTGATGTCGGCTGCGATGGACCATGCTATGCATAATGGTCTATCCGCATTGGTGCTCTGGACTCAGAAACCAGGCATCTACGACCGGCATGGCTTCCGTTTTGACGAGCAAGACTCAATAGGGTCGATCTATCTCCCTAGCGAGTGTGCTGAAAATATTGAATACGTAACGAGCGACTGGCCTGGCTCGGATAAGCACGACCGAGAACGTGGTCTTCCGCCGTTTGCTTTACATGGGAAACGGATTAAAAGCGAATGCGCTGAGTTGATTCTTTTAGGCGGAGCAAATCGCGTAACCTTGGCCGAGTGGCAAGGGGAGGACTCGCAGGTGGCGAGTTTGATCCAGGCTGTTATAGCAGAGCCTTGGGTCATCAATGTCTGCGCACAGAGTACATTGGTGGCGGAGTTGACTAAAAGAGGCTTCAGAGTTGATCTTGTGCCGGGAGCGGTTCGAATGATCAAGTGGTTAACAAGCCGTCCCTTGAAAGTGCACCCTATTAAACTTATTGATCGGATCTAAATGAATGTCTAGTAGTCTTCCAATGTTACCTATTGTTAAGGTCGCAATGCCTCCCAAAGAGGTACTGATGCCCGCCTTGGAAGCGGTGCTCTATAGCGGAATGATTGGAGAGGGCGAGTTTGTTTATCAATTCGAAGCGGCATTTGCGCAATTGTTTGGTCTCCAGAATGTAGTCGCCACGAGCAGCGGTACGGCCGCCTTGCACTTGGCTATGCTGCTTGGCGGGATCGAGCCTGGGGATGAGGTCATCACCACCTCAATGACGGCTGAGCCGACGAATACGACGATTCTACAAATGGGTGCCAAGCCAATTTTCGCAGACGTTGACAGTCTGACAGGTAATCTTGACCCCTCAGCTGTGGAAGCCCTGATTACAGAGAATACAAAAGCTATTTGTGTTGTCCATTATGCCGGATATCCTGCGCGGTTGACTGAGCTGCGATCCATAGCCGATCGTCACGGGCTTTGTCTGATAGAAGATTGCGCCCATGCACTGGGCGCGTCTTATGGAAATCAGTCCATTGGAACGATTGGTGATTATTCGATCTTCTCCTTTCAGGCGATCAAGCACATGACTACCGTGGACGGCGGTGCCTTGGTGGTGAAGGATGCTGCGAAAATTGCAGAGGCGCGTCGCTTGCGTTGGTTTGGATTGGCCAAGGGCGTTCCTCGCACCGAAGTCGATATAACGCGCGTGGGTTACAAATACAACATGCATAACGTGGCGGCCGTTATCGGGCTCAAGCAACTTGAATATATAACGCCACTGTTGAAGCGGCATCAAGCTAACGGCCGATACCTGGATCAGGCATTACAGAATATCCCTGGACTTCAGCCAGCTAAGTATGAAGCCAATGCACAGTCTGCCTACTGGCTTTATACGCTACTAGCGGATGATTCGGATGATGTTGAGCGTATCTTGGCTGAAGAGAGCGTAATGGCGTCGAAGTTGCACCGTCCCAATCACTTTCATTCGGTATTCAAAGAGTTCGTGAGGCCGATGCCACAATTGGACGCTTTCTATAAAAAATTGATTCATGTACCTTGCGGTTGGTGGGTCTCGGATGAGGATCGTGAGAAAATTGTTACGGCATTGAAACGCGGCTGATTAGAGATTTGACTATGCTCAACAACGTCCCTCTGTATAACTCGGTCATGCTTCCTGAAATGGAGCAGGCTGCTGTGGAAGTTTTACGTTCCGGGAGAATCGCGGGCGGAGAGTGGGTGGAAAAGTTTGAGTCCGAGTTGGAAAAAATTGCCGGCTTGCCCCATGTAGTTTCTACCATCGATATGACGACGGCTTTATATCTTGCTCTGTATTTGGCTGGTGTAAAGGATGGGGATGAGGTGCTCACCACGGCGTTTGCCTGTCTCTCCACCAACTCAGCAATTGCACAGAGTAAAGCGGTTCCTGTCTGGGTGGATGTTAGCCCGCGCTCGGTTACCATGGACGTTGCAGACCTCGAATCGAAGATCACGCCAAAGACTAGAGCTGTTATTCTATATCATGTTGCTGGCTATCCTGGGCCAGCCCGTGAAATAGCAGAAATATGCAAGAAGCATAATCTTGTCTTGATAGAAGACTGTGATAACGCTTTGTCTGCTATGCACGCTTCGCTACCGGTTGGCGCTTACGGTGACTTTGCCATTTATTCGTTTTATCCAAACCGACAGATCAATACCACTGAAGGTGGCGCGCTGGCATGCCGAAGTATTGACATGGCGAATAGAGCCCGCAAACTACGGCGCTTTGGTATCGACTTCGGCACTTTTCGATCAGCTATTGGCGAGATAAATAGCAGCTCGGATGTGCCAGAAATTGGCTGGAGCATGACGCTGAATAATATGTGCGCGGCGATGGGATATGCTCAAATGACATCCTTGCAGTCCCGGCAGGCAGCTACACAGGCTAATGCCAAAGCGTTGCTGGGGTTAACCAGAGATATAGACGGTTTGACACCTGTGCCTGTATTGGAGGGTGATCAATCCGCCTATTGGGTGTTATTGTTTTTTGTTGAAAATAGAGATGAAGTGATTTGCCGGCTCAAGCAGTCCGGAGTCATGGTTTCAAGTATTCATCAAAGAAACGACACCTACAGTGGGTTTGACGCGGCGCCGCAATATCTGCCGAATACCGATTTCCTTCAGCATCATATAATAGGTGTGCCGTGTGGTTGGTGGCTCGATGAGGATGACCTGCTGACGGTCACAGCGTCTTTGAAGGGTGCGCTGAGAGGCGCTGTGGGTACTATGACCGATTGTGCAAAATGATGAATATGTCCGTTATTAGCAGGATGCTGATGCTGTACGCTGGGCGATCGTCCAGCCTATTGGTAGCTTTTGTTTTTTTACCTATTTATAGCCGTATGCTCGGTGCGAGCCAGTTTGGCAGCATCGCGGTGATTCTGTCCTTTCAAGCCCTTCTGGTGATGATGGACTTGGGGATGTCAACGCTGCTGGGAAGGGAGGTTTCTGTATCGGGCAAAGATAAAGCCCCCTTAATCAAGTTACTTAGAAGTGCGGAGCTTAGTCTCGCCGGATTTTATGGGTTTTTGTTTTTTGTTGCAGTGGGCGTCAAGCTGTTTATTGCTGAGCTGGGCATCAGTTGGGGCGCGATCGCTGCGGTAGTCCTGCTGTTTTGGTTCTTGGTGCTGCAAAATCTTTACTATTCGATGCTGATCGCCAACAGGCAATATATATCGGGTAGCGCTTTGCAGGTGATAGGTGTGTCGCTGAGAGCGGCCTTGACTGTCATTGCAATGTACGTGTTTTCAGCGACTCTGGATGTGTTCATATACACCCAACTGGTAACTACGATTATTCATTGGTGGGTGTCTCGACTGATCTTGATAAAAGATCTGTCGGACACAGCACTCGGGGTCCAGAAGGCTGATTGGCCATCTTTTTCCGAAGCATTCAACCTCACGAAGGCTGGTGGTGCCCTGGTAATCTTCTCTGCGGCGGGTGCCGCGGTGACGCAGCTCGACAAACCAATCATCTCATTTTTTACTTCTGCTGCCAGTGTCGCGCCCTATTACCTCGCCAGCTTGCTTTGCATGGCCCCGATTTCGATTCTCGCAGGGCCAGTCAGCCAGTATTTTCAACCGATCATGCTGCGTACAGCAGCGAGCGGAGTGAGCAGTGACGCACGTAAGATAATTATCAGGTTCACCATCTCGGTCTTCGTAGTGACCGCACTACCGACCTTTGTACTCTGGTGGTTCCGTGAACCTCTCATCACGCTTTGGGTGGGGCCAGGTGCCAATAACGAGCTGATTTCAGCCTATCTCGCGATACTTTTACCCGGTGTTGCGATCGGGGCTTTCGGATTTATCCCTTATAGCCTGTTAATCTATGCCAAAGACTTCAGGTTTCAGGCGACCATGTCAGGCTTATTGACGATCGCCACGCTGGTCATGACGATATTGGCCGCCTCCGCTGGCGACGTAAAAGCAATCTGTTATGTGTACTCGGCCTATCATGCGTCATCGACTATGGTTTCGTGGGGCAGGGCGATGACCCTGCCGGATGTAAAAGGGTACGCGAGAGTTTCGGCGCTATTGGTGTCTTCAGCAGTGCTGTTGTTTGTAGCGGTGGTAGCGCTGCTGTTTTTCTTCTTGGTTTGATTGGTGAAGGTATGTTTGACAATAAGGTTTTGATGATCACCGGTGGCACAGGCTCATTCGGTAATACTGTCCTGAAGCGTTTTCTCGACACTGCGGTTAAGGAGATCATCGTGTTCAGTCGCGATGAGAAGAAGCAGGAAGACATGCGGATTGCACTGAACAATCCCAAGGTGAAATTTCACATTGGCGATGTGAGAAATTACGAGAGCATCAGTCGCGCAATGGCCGGGGTCGATTACGTATTTCATGCTGCCGCACTGAAGCAAGTGCCGTCTTGTGAGTTTTACCCGATGGAAGCTGTATTGACCAATATCATCGGTACAGAGAACGTACTCAATGCGGCGATTGATAACAAAGTACAACGCGTTGTTCTGCTGAGTACAGATAAAGCGGTCTACCCTATCAACGCTATGGGTATTTCCAAGGCGATGGGCGAGAAGGTATTGATCGCAAAGTCGCGGACAGTCCGCGACGGCGGCCCAGTGTTGTGCGCAACCCGTTACGGTAATGTGATGGCCTCGCGTGGCTCGGTCATTCCGTTGTTCGTGGATAAAATCAAAGCGGGTGTCCCTCTGACGGTGACTGATCCGAACATGACCAGGTTCCTCATGAGTCTTGAAGACTCCGTGGACTTGGTATTGCATGCGTTCGAACATGGCGAGCAGGGTGATATCTTCGTGCAAAAAGCGCCGGCCAGTACCATCGGTGATCTGACGAACGCGTTGAAGGAGCTTTTTGATAGCCACGTGCCGGTTAATATTATTGGTACTCGACACGGCGAAAAACTCTATGAGTCTCTGGTGTCTCGAGAAGAAATGGCCAAAGCCAAAGACATGGGGCGTTACTATCGAATTCCAGCGGATAACCGCGACCTAAACTATGATAAGTTTATTATTGAAGGTCAGCCCGAGGCAAACGCAATCGACGACTATACGTCGCATAATACAGAATTGCTGCAGGGCGAAGATATTAAGAAATTGCTCATGACATTGTCCTATATTCAGCACAGCCTTGGTCAATAGTATGAGCATTCTGAGTGTCATTATCCCTACGCATAATCGGGCGCGTTACGCGATTCCGTCCATCCGATCCATATTGGGTTTGTCGGAAGAAGTTCAAGTAGTGGTTTGTGACTCGAGCCCGGTTGACGAAATATCAGAAGCCTTTAAAGGTCTATATCCAGAAACACGCTTGAAGTTGGTTCGTTCGACTGAGGGCATCAGTGTGGTCGATAACTTCAACCTTGGGTTGCAGTCGGCAGATGGTGATTATTTAGTTTTCATCGGCGATGATGATTTCGTCGCGAAGGAAATAATTGATGTTGCCCATTGGGCTAAAAAACACGATGTTGATGCGCTGAAATTCAATTTTCCTGCGTTGTACTACTGGGATGATTTCAAACATTCAACCCGTGGCGATTCTTATTTTGGCACGCTGCACATGAGCCCGTTCACAGGTGATGTGGTTCGACACGACGTCAAAGCGTCGGTCAATTACGCTCTGGATAATTTTGGCGGTGGCGTATTTGGTATGCCGCGAGCGTATGCAGGTATGATTTCAAACACATTGGCCAAGAGGATTGAGGGGAAGTACGGCGCGCTGTTTGGCGGCGTCAGTCCTGATATCTACAGTTCATTGCTGATCGCCACTGAGTCCACCTCGTGCGTGCTGGTCGATTATCCGGTCATCGTACCAGGCGCCTCGGGTCAAAGTACTTCAGGCAAGAGCGTAACGGGCGGGCACTACGGAGCGTTAAGAGATAATGCTCATATTGCGCCGTTCAAAAACTTGGTGTGGGATGCCCGAATACCCGAATTTTATTCGGTTCCCACGGTGTGGTCGTATTCTTTGCTTAAGGCCGTCGAGAGAGTTCAGTCCCAAGGCGGTAAGAGCCTGAATCCGAATTTTGGCAGGTTGTTATTGAAGTGTTTCGTTTACTTTCCAGGCTCGTATAAATATACATTGGCTTCCCTGAAGGCAGCTTGCGCAGAATTTGGTGTTCTGAAGATTACTGCACAGTTAGTATTTTCAGTGTGTTCAGAATTTGTATGGGGCTTGTCAAGGATAATTAACCGGGTTCGTGCACGATACGTCGAGAAGAATGTCGAGGTTTTTGATCAGCTCAACAACACGTTGATCGGCAGCGAAAAACTACGTGAAGTCTTAGATGCGCGCGGCTCGAAGATCAATTTTCCTGAGTCAAATTCGTGAACTTCTGTTACTTCATAATTACGAAGGTGTGAGCCAGAACATGCTGTGTGAAAAGGGCGCCCGTAGCGCCACGTCTGCTAACGTGAGCGTTGTGATTCCTTGTTATCGCTGCAAGGGAACAATTCGGCGTGCGCTTGATTCAGTGTTTGCCCAGACGCTGAGACCGGCCGAGGTATTGCTGGTCGACGACGCAAGTCCGGACGGCACTCTAGACTTTCTTCAGTCATTGGTCACAGAGTACCCGGAGGACTGGGTGCGGGTTTGCGCGTTGGAAAAAAACGCAGGACCCGCAGCGGCTCGCAACACGGCATGGGAAATGGCGTCGCAGCCCTATATTGCGTTTCTAGACTCCGATGATAGTTGGCACCCACAGAAAATCGAGCTTCAGTATGGCTGGATGCTGGAAAATCCAGAGGTGACGCTAACCGGACAGATCTGTGAGACGCTGAGTTCGGAGTCGATGCCGCATCAAGTTTATAACGCTTCGCAGGCAGGATTCTATCAAGTTACCTTCCCGGCTTTATTGAAATCCAATAGATTTTCAACGCCCTCGGTCATGATCAAGAAAGATGTGGCTTTTCGTTTTTCAACGGATAAGAGGTTCTGCGAGGACTACCTGCTGTGGTGCGAGTTGCTGGGTAGTGGCGCTCGCGGCTATTCATTTGAGTTGCCCTTGACGTTTTGCCACAAGCCCATTTATGGGCATGCCGGACTGAGCAGTAATATGTGGGCAATGGAAAAGGGGGAGCTGGATGTCTATGACCATCTTTTTCGTGAGGGTCGAATTGGATCTGTCCGTCGGTGTCTCCTAAAAGGGTGGTCGGTCATGCGTTATATACGCAGAGTGCTTAAGATTAAGTTGGGATCAAGCCTGGGATGATATATCTAATTGGCTGGGGCATACTGTATCTCATGTTTTTCCTGACCGGGTTGGCGGGTAACAGGACGCGCCTGTTTATCGCAATATCTTTGATTGTATTTATGGTGTTTTCGGTCATGCGCGGTGCCGTAGGCACAGACACGGCCAACTACGAGTTGATCGTTGAAGGCTTTTCGGCAGACTATGTCTGGGGTGGCATGGAGCCGGGTTTCGTATTATTGGGTAAAGCGTTATTGTCTGTTTCAGACTCAGGCGTCATCGCAGTGAGGGTGCTCAGCTTTCTGATTTTTGCGATGTTGTTTCTATACTTGGGTCGTGCCGACAAGAACGAACGTTTTTTGCTCATCGCCTATATTTTGCCGACCTTTGTTTATCAGTACAGCATGAACGGGTTACGAATTGGACTGGCGGCAATGTTGCTGTTGCTGGCCACGCAGAACGTGCGTCAGCTTAGGTATAAATCTGGAATGGTGCTGGCGGTATCTGCCCTGTTGTTTCACTACTCGTCTCTGGTGTCGTTGCTGTTTATCTGGGCATCGTGGTCTCGTTGGCTGAAGACAAGTAATGTCTTGGTTGTCCCGTTTGTAGTATGTGCATTGTTGTTTTTACTGAGTTTGAATGGTGACTACTTTCTCGCCAAATTGCTGTCTTATCAGGATTCAGAGTCTCCAAATCCGCTGTCGGGCCTGAGTAAGGTCGGGGTATTATTGCTGTTCGTGGCAGCGTTGTTCTTTTCAAAACTTCCAAATGCGGAAAAAACCAAACTCATAGTGTTAGGCGCTGGTTTCACCATTTCTTTTTGGTTGGTGTCAGCGGTGTCGTATGCCGGTTTGCGATTTTTGGATTTGATATCCTTCGCCTTTCCCGTTGCGATTCTCTTGACCTATAGCCGTCTGGCCTTGAAATTTGACACAACAATCAAACTCGCCTTCATTATGGCGGGCGTTTTGAGCGCGGCGAGTGGCTACAGGAATTTTGTAGCCGAGGAGGGTATTGGGCCCTCTCCGTTCATGCCTTATCATTTTATCGGCTTTCCCAATGGAGATTAGAGAGGCAGCCTCATTCTGCATCTAGTGAACAGCAGCAGAGCGTGTATCTGGCTCTCGATCATTTTATATTCATGCGGTCGTGAAGGGCCGTTGGAGACGAAGTTGTGAAGATATTAGTAACTGGAGGTGCTGGCTACATAGCATCTCATACGGTGGTCGAGTTACTGGGCGTCGGTTGGGACGTTGTCGTGCTTGACAACCTGGCTAATAGCTCCGAGGTCTCCTTGGTTCGGATTGCCCAGATAGCTGGACGCGAGCCATTATTTGTCCTCGGCGACATTCTGGACGAGGCACTCCTCGCGACGCTTTTTCGCGAGCATAAATTCGATGCCGTAATCCATTTTGCTGGGTTGAAAGCTGTTGGGGATAGCGTTAAAGACCCCCTTGCATACTACCAAACCAATGTTGCGGGCAGCCTTTCACTATTTTCTGCCATGGCGGCAGCGGGCGTGTTCAGGCTTGTGTTCAGTTCGTCGGCAACAGTGTATGGCGAGCCAGAAGTCATGCCTATCTCTGAGCAATATCCCGTTGGTGCGCCCAAAAGCCCCTATGGTCGTTCCAAGCTTATCGTTGAGCAGGTACTCGAAGACCTGGTTCGCGCCGATGATCGATGGGCGATAGCGACACTTCGGTACTTCAACCCGGTGGGGGCTCATCCCAGCGGGCTGATTGGGGAAAACCCGAATGGCACGCCTAATAATTTACTGCCGTATATCAGTAAAGTAGTAACCGGTAAGCTGCCCTATTTGTCCATCTACGGTAATGATTATCCAACGTGTGATGGAACGGGCGTGCGCGATTACATTCATGTTGCTGATTTGGCGAACGGCCACATTAGCGCATTGCGGTATATAGCAGAGAAGACTGGGTTACATGCTTGGAACTTAGGCACCGGCGTGGGCTATTCTGTCTTGCAAGTGATCGCTGCATTTGAAAAAGTGTCAGGAGTGGAAGTCCCCCAGAAAATCTGTGAGCGCAGGCCGGGAGATATTGCCGAATGTTGGTCTGACCCCTCGAAGGCGTTGAGAGAACTAGGGTGGCGTGCGGAATTAGACCTTGAGGATATGATGCGGGATACTTGGAGATGGTTACAGAGCAACCCGGATGGATATCAGTCCAAATGAAAATTGCTTTGATAGGAACTACTGCTGCCTGTGTGTTGGGCTTTCGTGCTGATCTAATCCGTGCGATGACGGAGCAAGGCCACGTTGTTTACGCATTCGCTCTGGACTACGACAGTGCAAGTCGCGAGGGCGTCAGGGCGTTGGGCGGCATTCCAATGGATTATCACATTAGCAGGGCAGGATTAAACCCGTTAAATGACCTTGCCTCGACGCTGAAATTATCCAGAATTCTTCGCTCCATCGCGCCAGACATGGTTTTTTCATATTTTGCAAAGCCTGTGATATTCGGTACTTTCGCGGCTGTGTTGGCAGGTGTCAAACGCAGGGTTGGAATGTTGGAAGGCCTCGGCTACGTATTTACGGAGCTCCCTGAGGGGATGGGGTTTAAACGCAAGCTGTTAAAGTGGGTTCAAGTTTCACTTTATCGAATGGCGTTTCCGTTTCTTGAGCAATTGATCCTCTTGAACAAAGATGACCAGATTGACTTGGTTGATAAGTATCGTCTGAAGGTCAATAAGATTTCAGTGCTCGGCGGAATCGGCTTGAAATTGAGTGACTACCCCTATTCCCGACCTCCCGTGTCTCCCGTGAGCTTCATATTTGTCGGGCGACTCTTGGCGGAAAAGGGTGTGCATATATTTATCGAGTCGGCGCGGATTGTGAAAGAACAATTTCCCGAGGCGCGATTCGTGATGCTTGGGGGGATTGACGAGTCGAATCCAGGTGGACTAAAGGCGCACGATTTAGAGCGACTGAAGATGGAAGGCGTGATTGAGCATCCGGGGCACGTGTCTGATGTTGTTGGCTGGGTCTCCGGTGCCAGTGTCTTTGTTCTCCCGTCTTATTATCGTGAAGGCGTCCCCCGGAGCACTCAGGAAGCAATGGCAATTGGCCGTGCGATCCTGACTACGAATGTGCCCGGTTGTAGGGACACTGTGGTGGACGGGGTCAACGGTTACTTGGTTGCACCTTGGTCTGCGGAAGAACTCTCTGACAAGATGATCCATTTCATCAGACACCCAGACGATATAGTCCAAATGGGGTTGGCAAGCCATGCGATGGCGCAGGAGAAATTTGACGCTGGCGTTGTTAATCAGCGTTTGATGACTTATCTCGTTTGAACTTTTTGTATTATAGGTCTGGTGGATTATGGAAGGCACTAAGAAAGTCGTGCTCCTGACGGGCGTTTCCGGCTTTGTGGGGCGGGCGCTTTTGGACTCTCTGGTTGGTAGCGCAAGCTATCAGGTACGCGCCTGCGCTCGCAATATCGGTGTGGCCGAGCACCCTGATGTCGAGTACATCACCATGGGCGATCTGGGTGGTGATGCCCGCTGGGAATCTCTCGCCCAGGATGTTGATGTAGTTGTTCATGCCGCTGCTCGCGTGCATGTGATGAACGATAACAGCGCAGATCCTTTGGCAGAGTTTCGTAAGGTCAACGTGGACGGTACGTTGAACCTGGCGCGCCAAGCTGCGGCTTCCGGGGTGCGGCGCTTCGTATTTATCAGCTCAATCAAGGTAAACGGCGAGTTCACGCTCCCCGGCAGGCCTTTTACGGCAAATGACTCTCCATGCCCGGTAGACCCGTACGGCATTTCCAAGCTGGAAGCCGAAAATGGTTTGTTGGCCCTTTCCAAGAGTACCGGCATGGACATTGTGATCATCAGACCGGTTCTCGTTTACGGGCCAGGTGTGAAGGCGAATTTCCGCAATATGATGGCGTTCCTGGCGAAGGGAGTTTCCATTCCGTTGCCGCTGGGTTCGGTCAATAATAAACGCAGCCTTGTTGCTTTGGACAATTTGGTCGACTTGATCAAAACCTGTATGGTGCATCCTGCCGCAGCCAACCAGATTTTTTTGGTGAGTGATGGCAATGACGTGTCCACCACAGAGCTTTTACGCAAGGTCGCGCATTCGGTTGGAACTAAGGCGGTGTTGGTCCCGTTTCCAGTAAAATTATTGATGTTTTTGGCCACGCTTGTTGGCAAGAAAGGGGTAGCAACCCGACTCTTCGGTTCACTGCAAGTGGACATTTCGAAAAATCATCAGCTATTGGGTTGGTTGCCTCCTGTCACTCTCGATGCGTCCCTCAAAAAAACGGCCAACGCTTATCTCGAGAGTAAATTTGAATGACATTATTTTGGTTGTTTCCTGCCATTTTGATTTTGGCGTTGGTGCTCACAGGAGCGCTGCGCCGCTACGCTCTTAACAACAATCTCATTGATCTTCCGAATGGTCGTAGCTCTCATGTTGTCCCAACTCCGCGGGGAGGGGGGGTAGCGATCGTCTTGAGCTTTCTCGCGTTCCTTCCCGTCCTCTGGATCGGGGATGTACTTTCTTTTGACGCATTCATGGCGCTATTCGGCGCCGGCCTGCTGGTTGCGATCGTCGGTTTCCTCGATGACCATGGGCATATTCCAGCCCGCTGGCGATTATTGAGCCATTTCACCGCTGCTGTCTGGGTGCTGATATGGAGTCACGGCCTACCCCCTGTTGAGGCTTTTGGCTATGTGGTGGATTTAGGTTGGTTCGCCCACATACTGGCTGCGTTTTACCTGGTATGGATGCTCAACCTTTACAATTTCATGGATGGAATTGATGGCCTGGCAAGTGTTGAGGCCATCACCACCTGCTTCGGCGCAGCCTTGCTCTACTGGCTCTGCGCGACGCCCATCATCGCCTGGGTGCCATTGCTTCTTGGTTTTGCGGTGGCTGGCTTCTTGTATTGGAACTTTCCCAAAGCACGAATTTTCATGGGCGATGCTGGCAGCGGCTTCCTTGGCATATCCTTGGGTGTCTTGGCGATACAGGGAGCTTGGATGTCGTTTGACCTTTTCTGGGGGTGGTTGATTCTTCTGGGCGTGTTTATTGTTGATGCCACTTTCACACTGTGTCGGCGTACCCTGCGCGGTGACAAACTATATGAGGCGCATCGCAGCCATGCCTATCAATTCGCCTCACGCGAGTTTAGATCGCATATTCCTGTAACTGTAGCTGTTGCCCTCATTAACATTCTGTGGTTATTGCCTTTAGCTTGCTTGGTCGCGACTAAACAGCTTGATGGCATTGTCGCGTTGATCATCGCGTATACGCCGTTGATATTGTTAGCCTGGAGGTTCAGGGCGGGTGCGTTGGAAGCCAGCGAATAACATTTGTTGCTCTGTCGATAGGATGGAGCGTATTTGAAAGATCAAGCGACTGTTTTTTTGAACAATGCGGTGCTTCAGAGGTAGGTATGGATAGGGTTCGTGCATTTTTAGTTGATCTGCCACGGCGGCAAAAACGGCTTATTCAAGTTTCCGTAGATGTATTACTTGTATGGACTGCGCTCTGGCTGTCGTTCATTGTACGATTGGGTGTAGAGGATTTTGTTAACCCCTTGGTTGCCCATACCTGGCTTTTCCTGTGTGCGCCGATTGTCGCTATACCGCTCTATGTACGGTTTGGCATGTACAGAGCGGTTATGCGTTACTTTGGCAATGATGCGCTGATAGCTATTGTCAAAGCCGTGAGCCTGTCAGCGCTGATATTGGGTGTCGTTGTGTACTGGTACAGCAACCACCAAAACGTCGTGCCTCGTTCTATTATCTTCAATTACTGGTGGTTGAGCCTGATCATGGTCGGAGGGTTGAGACTCGCCATGCGGCAGTTCTTCCTGGGCGACTGGTTCTCTGCTGCTCAGCATGTGCCATTTACCAGTCGCGACAATGGCCTGCCACGGGTTGCAATTTATGGCGCAGGCGCCGCGGGTAATCAGTTGGTTGCGGCATTGCGGATGGGGCGTGTGATGCGGCCTGTCGCCTTTATTGACGACGATGTCAGCATTTCCGATCGTGTTATTTCCGGCTTGCAGGTTTATAAGTCCAAACACATCCAGAGGATGATTGACGCAACGGGTGCCCAAGAAATTCTTTTGGCTATCCCGTCATCTAACAGAGCCCGTCGCCGGGAAATCCTGGGGTTTCTGGAGGGCTTTCCGTTGCATGTTCGTAGTGTTCCGGGATTTATGGATCTCGCCAGCGGACGGGTTAAGGTCGATGATATCCAAGAGGTGGATATTGCCGACTTGCTGGGACGTGACGCGGTTCCTGCCCAAGGGGAATTGCTCGAACATTGTATCAAAGGTCAAGTAGTGCTCGTGACCGGCGCGGGCGGCTCGATAGGGTCTGAGTTGTGCCGGCAGATACTGGCGCTGCGTCCGTCTACACTGTTGTTGTTTGAACACAGCGAGTTCAACTTATACAGTATTGTTTCCGAGCTGGAGCAGCGGGTCTCCCGTGAGTCGCTGTCTGTATTGTTGCTTCCGATTTTAGGGTCGGTGCGCAACGAAGGTCAGCTGTTCAACCTCATGAAGTCTTGGAACGTAAATACCGTCTATCACGCTGCGGCCTATAAACATGTGCCGATGGTCGAGCACAATATCGCTGAAGGCATACTCAACAATGTGATGGGTACTCTGAGTGCGGCGCAGGCGGCACTCAAGGCGGAAGTCCAAAACTTCGTACTCATTTCAACGGACAAAGCGGTGCGTCCTACTAACGTGATGGGCAGTACAAAGCGGTTGGCCGAGCTGATACTCCAGGCGCTTAGTCGTGAAGATAATCCGCAATTGCACGGTGATTTAGCGGCTGTAGGCATGCCTAACAAAACGCGCTTCACGATGGTACGTTTCGGCAATGTATTGGGTTCTTCAGGCTCAGTCATTCCGCTTTTTCACAAACAGATCAAGTCAGGTGGCCCCCTGACAGTGACGCATCCGAAAATTACTCGATACTTCATGACCATTCCCGAAGCTGCGCAACTTGTCATTCAGGCAGGATCGATGGGCTTGGGCGGCGACGTGTTCGTTCTGGATATGGGCGAACCGGTCAAAATCGTGGAGTTGGCTGAAAAGATGATCAATCTTTCTGGGCTTAGTGTTCGTTCCGAGAAAAAC
Organism: Pseudomonas sp. GW823-FHT02F05; assembly: GCF_058797315.1. NCBI lineage: Bacteria > Pseudomonadati > Pseudomonadota > Gammaproteobacteria > Pseudomonadales > Pseudomonadaceae > Pseudomonas > Pseudomonas sp. GW823-FHT02F05. The sequence continues at coordinate 17,023 of NZ_JBXAJM010000003.1, read as the reverse complement.
CCGCATGGTGATATTTCTATTGAGTTCAGTGGGCTTCGGCCAGGCGAGAAACTCTATGAAGAGCTGTTGATTGGCGATAACGTTGCCCCCACCCAGCATCCAATGATTATGAGTGCTTCTGAAGACTATCTCGAATGGGATCTACTGAAAGGGGTCCTCAGAGATCTGCTTTCCGCGATAGAAGTGCATGACTACGCTAAGGTACGCCAATTGCTACGCGAGACCGTAAGCGGTTATGCGCCGGATGGCGATATCGTCGATTGGGTTCACCAGCAGCGTAGAATGAAGCTCAAGTGAGCTGAGGTGATGCGCCCAGGCCGAAAGCGATGGCCATGGTATGCGGCCATCTCGGACACGCTGGTGGAGGGCGGATTAGTCGTCCCTTTAGATCTCGGCTTCGGCATTAGCTTTTGAGAGCAAGCATGGATTATTTCCCCTGTTTTTTGTCTGTCGTGTTCGTGGCACGAAATCAGTCGGCCAGTGTCGAGAGAATTCTCGCTGATGCAGCGCTTATCATTGCTGATACTGTCGCGGACTATGAATTGATTGTGGTGGATAACGCCTCCGACGATGACAGCGTGTCGATATTGAAAGGACTCACGGCTGAAAATGGACTCGCGAATCTGCAGGTATATGCGCTAACCAAGGAAGTGGATACGGACACCGCATTTTGGGTTGGCCTGGAAAACGCACTGGGAGATTTCGTCGTTGTAGTTGACCCGTTAGCCGATGATGTAGCTTTTATCCCGACTATGCTTGATCAGGCGCTTAGCGGCGCTGATGTTGTATTTGCGAATAACGCGATGAAGCCGGCGCAGGGGCCAATGTACCGTGCGGCTAATTCTGTTTTCCATAGCCTTTACAATCGGTTCAATGGCGTGCATCTGGCCAGAGAGGCGCCGCAGTATCGCATTTTGAGCAAACGAGTAATCAATTTCATTCTTCAGCATCCGCAGCCTGTAATGACCTATAGGCACTTACCCGCAACGGGTGGTTTTGCCAAAGCTTATTTGAATTACAGTTCTCCCCCGCAAACCTCACAGCGTAAACGCCTGGGTGAAAGCATTGATCGCGGCATGCGCTTGCTGATTTCGACTACGCGCGCTCCAATGCGATTGGTCACGTCTCTCTCGCTGTTTGGGGCCGTTGCAAACCTGCTGTACTGCATCTACGTCATTGCCGTGGGCATTTTAAAAACTGATGTTGCTCCAGGTTGGATCAGTCTCTCATTGCAACAATCTGGCATGTTCTTTCTCATCTCTCTGGTGTTGTTGGTGTTGGGTGAATACATTCTAAACATGGCAAGCCTGTCGAACGAGGGGCCGCTTTATCATGTTGCGCAAGAGTTCACCAGTGCGCGGATGACCCGTTGTGAAAAGTTGAATGTTGAAGAGTGGGCATCAGAGTCGGCGGATAAGGAAATTCCGACCAGTGACCGTGCCTGATGTCGGGGCTTAACAAAGGCGAAATATGCCACGATGCGGTAGTCATCGGGGGTGGGTTCTACGGCGCTGCTATCGCTATTTATCTGGCCAGACAACGGGGATTCAAGCGTATTTTACTAATTGAGCGCGAATCGGCGTTATTGATGCGTGCGTCTTATAATAACCAGGCACGCGTCCATAACGGCTACCATTACCCGCGCAGTTTTACCACTGCCTATCGCAGTCGAGTAAACTTGCCGAAATTTGTTCGGGATTGGCCGCTCGCCATAAAGCAAGACTTCACCAAGCTCTATGCTATTGCCCGACGCAACTCCAAAGTTACGGCTAAACAGTTTGAACGGTTTTGCCGAGAGATCGGTGCAGGGATCAAACCGGCTGAGCCTTCTTTACGTGCGTTGTTTGAACCTCGATTGATTGAGCAAGTATATTGGGTCAATGAGTGCGCATTTGACACCTCGCAACTTTCCATTTGGGCTTCGCGAGAACTTAAAGAGAGTGGTGTGCAGGTTCACTATCAAACCCGCGTCGTGGCTATTTCAAAGGGGCGGCTGGCACCACTGGAGGTGGTAGTCGACCTGGCGCAGGGAGAGCAGCAAGCCTTTTCCTGCCGCTATGTATTCAACTGTACCTATAGCGGGCTAAACCAATTTGGCGGAGACTTTCCAGGCGTCGGTTTAGGCCTAAAACAAGAGATTACAGAAATGGCCCTGCTCCAGATGCCGCCCGCACTTGAAAATGTGGGTGTTACAGTCATGGACGGTCCGTTCTTTTCTATGATGCCGTTTCCCGCACGTGGGCTCCATACATTGTCTCATGTGCGCTATACACCGCACCTTCATTGGAATGATCTGCAAGGGCTAGATCCTTATCAGAAACTTGGCCAATATGATCGTGCCACGCGCGTTGATAAGATGCTCAGGGACGTAGGTCGCTATATCCCTGAAGTGTTAAAAGCCAAACATGTTGACTCATTATTTGAGGTTAAAACCGTTTTGCTGAAGAATGAAGGCGACGACGGAAGGCCGATTTTATTTGAGAAACACACCGGTTTGCCAGGCGCCTACTCAGTGCTGGGTGGTAAAATCGACAATATTTATGACGTGCTTGAAAAGCTGGATGCTGAGAGTTTCTTCACCGGCAGCGATCAAACCACGTCGATGTCTGGAGGTACGGATGCGTAGCGCGCTAATTGGATATTCTGGGTATGTAGGGGGCACACTCCTCAAGCAAACTGCCTTCGCGTCGTTGTACCGCTCAACGAATATCGGTGACATCGATCATCAGTCATTCGATACCGTCGTGTGTGCGGCTGCCTCCGCGCAAAAATGGCTCGCTAACCGGGAACCTGAAGATGACCTCAAGAAAATTGAGACATTGATTGGTCATCTTAAAACCATAAAATGCAAGACCTTTATTTTGATTAGTACGGTAGATGTTTTCAAGCACCCTATAGGGGTCGATGAGGATGCCTCTGTAGATGAATCAGGTTTGCACGCTTACGGTTTGCATCGCCGGAAATTGGAAATATTTGTTGAGAAATATTTTTCGAATTGTCTTGTTGTGCGTTTGCCGGGACTCGTAGGCCCGGGGCTACGTAAGAACGTGATTTTTGATTTTTTGAATGACAACAACCTTCACACAATTGACAGCCGTGGCGTTTTCCAATTTTATCCCATGGTTAACCTCTGGCATGACATCCAAACAGCGCTTGATGCCAAGCTCAAGTTGGTCCACCTGACGGCGGCACCCGTCAGTGTGGAGCAGATCTCGCTGCAAGGTTTTGGTCTGCCTTTTACCAATACCTTGAGCCATTCGCCTGCGTCGTATGACTTGCGTACCAAATACGCTCACGTATTCGATTCTGCTGGCTTCTATCAAAATAGTGTTCGCGAAACAATCCTGGCGGTCAGGGCATACGCGCAGTCTGAGTCCCGCACGATTAAACCTGAAACAGGGTTGAAGGCATGAGGTTGGCTATATCCAACATTGCGTGGGACATTTGCGAGGATGAGGCCGTCGCTGCCTTGCTTCAGCAGTTCTCGGTGGATGCGATAGATATTGCCCCTGGAAAGTATTTTCCTGAACTTACCAAAGCGACAGGGGAAGATATCGCTCAAGTCAAAGCTTGGTGGGCTGAGCGAGGAGTCGAAATCACCGGTATGCAGGCGCTGTTGTTTGGTACGAAGGGGCTGAATATCTTTGGTAGTGCTCGGAGCCGGGCGGATCTGCTTACACACTTGGCCGCAATATGTCGAATCGGTGCAGGCTTGGGCGGGACGCGAATAGTTTTTGGCTCACCGAAGAATCGGGATCGCAGTGGGCTGAATGATCAAGAGGCGCTGGACATTGCGATTCCCTTTTTTCGTGAGTTGGGCGATCTCGCTCAGGCGTGCGGCGTGACACTCTGCCTGGAACCCAACCCTGCGTGTTACGGCGCGAACTTTATGACCACCAGTGTTGAGACTGCCAGAGTGGTTCGTGCTGTTGCGCATCCTTCTATTCGTATGCAATTTGACACAGGCGCACTCGCGATTAACCAGGAAGATCCGCTGGAAGTCCTGGCAGATTGTGCTCAATTGATTGGGCATGTGCATGCCAGCGAGCCGAATCTTTTACCCTTGGGCGATGGCAGTACTGACCATGTGGCAATGGCCGCTGCACTGGGGCGCTACCTGCCGGCTCATCTCGTGTCCATCGAAATGGTAGCAACTGGGAATGAGCCACATTTAGAGTCGATTAAACGCGCTATCCAGGTAGCCACTCTTCGTTACCGTGGGGTCAGTGTATGAATATGAAATGGCTCATTCTCATTCTTGGTATTCTCTGCAATGCGTCAGCAAGCGTATTGGTGAAGATGGCCATGACTCCACCACGTAAGTTTCCGTCCCCCAGCGACCCCATGAGCGCGTTGAGTAATTGGCCATTTTGGCTAGGGCTCGGTTTGTATGGTGGGGCCTTTGTTCTTTACGCAGCGGCATTGGCGCGGCTCCCGATGAATGTTGCCCACCCGGTCCTGACGGCTGGAGCGATTGCGACCGTTGCTGTGTTTTCGGTTGTTTTTTTTCGTGAATCCTTCCACTGGACCACAGCGGTCGGAATCGTACTGATAATCGCCGGCGTCGGGCTGATCACAGCTCGCGTGACTTGATGGAAACCCAAATGATCCTTTCGGATATTGCTGCCGTTCGCGCAACATGGGAAGTGCCAGCGCATGACACCCCACTCTGGCTTGGACGCCAACACTCCTGGTGCGTCGTAATCCCTGTCATTAACGAAGGTGAACGAATTAAAAATTTACTCGCGAGGATGTCCGTACTTCACGTCGAGAATATTGCTGACATCATCATTGTCGATGGCGGCACCACGGACGGTTCCCTGAAGTTGCACGAGTTGAAGCCGCTTGGCGTGCGGGGGCTATTGGTCAAGACAGCAGCAGGAAAACTTAGTGCACAGCTTCGTTGCGCCTACTCCTTTGCGCTCGATCAGGGTTATGAGGGCATCGTTACCATCGATGGTAATGATAAAGATGATCCAGAAGCCATTCCGCGCTTTATAGCAGCGCTGGAGCAGGGCGTTGATTTTGTACAAGCTTCGCGATTCGTTGCAGGGGGCGTGGCTGAAAATACCCCCAAATCAAGAGACTTTGCCATCCGCTTTATCCATGCTCCGATGTTGAGCATGTTCTCGGGGTTCAAGTGGACTGACACGACTCAGGGCTTTCGGGCGTATAGCCGGAAAATGCTATTGGATTCCAGGTTGGCTGTGTTCCGTGATGTCTTTATCACGTATGAATTACTCGCTTACCTGTCATGTCGGGCCCCAAGGTTGGGATATCGTTGTGCTGAGTTGCCTACCGTGCGGCGATACCCTAAGGGTGAAGTACCGACAAAAATTAGCAGTGTGAGGGGGAATCTGTCTGTCTTGACGATATTGTTTAAGTCATGTTTTGGCAATTACAATCCGCGTTAGCAGGCCGATATGCCATGGTTTTTTCATGTGGGCAGTTCGCCTGATGAGGACGAATCGGAATGTAACGTTTATGTGGCTGGCTCGGTGGTCTGTGTCGGGGTGAAGCCGGTGCTTATCACTGGACGGTGATAAGCACGCCGGCTTTAGTTAATCCCTTAGAAAACGTGCTTTGTTGCCGGACAGGTAACGCATCACCCTTTCTTCGGATAGCGTAAATCCTTTGGTGTAGGTTTTGGTTTCGATGCACGCTTTGGATTTGAATTCTTGATTAGCCGCAGCGCTGTAGCTTTCAGTGTACTTGAACATAATTATCTGGTCGTTCAAGTCGCTGGTTGAATGAATTGTCAGCTTTTCGTTGTCTTCGTTTTTGAACGCGAAAGCATGGTTGGATTCATCGCAGAAGTCCTTGATCCAACCGCGAAGCATTTCAAATTTCTCATCCAGCGACTTGTGCGTGTAAGCATTGATATGCTCTTTGACTTTGGCGGGGGCGCCGGCAACCGTGACATTTTCTGGCACTGACTTGATAATGTTCGAGCCGCTGAGACACACGGCCCTCTTACCAATCGTGACACCAGAGCCGACAGTGCATGAGCCCACTAACCAGACATTGTCCTGGATGACTACCGGGTCGGCGGAGTAGAAGAGACAGCCTTCAATCTGTTCACCTGCGGCTATGTGCGTCCAAATTTGCGAATACATGCCGACTCTAACGCCATTGCCGATCGTCAGGCCGCCTGTGCCATCAATCACACAGTTTTGGCCAAACCAGCAGTGTTGTCCTATCGATACACCCTTTGTACTTAATACAAGGCAGTCCGAGTGTAGGGTGGTCCAATCATCAATCGATACATCACCGTCTTCAATGATGACTTTTACACCATCGCCCAAGGTGACATAGTCGCCCAGGGTTAGCGTTCTGTTGGTCTTGAAGATGAATTTTACGTTATTGCCTATCGAGCAGTTTTTACCAATATTAACAATGCCAATTCCGTGAGTCTGATAATTTTGCATCACTAACTGTCCATTTTTTTGGTTTTTTGGTTCAGGCAGAGTTATCTGCATTTGTCCTGGAAACACTACCGAACGCTGAATTCGGTCTAAGTAGTGACGTATTAAATCATATGAGGATGGTATCTGTCCTACGTGCAGGCCGTTCGATCACGAGGTATGTCGACCTCGATGTGGTTTGACGCTATGAGTCGCTAGCCTTCACCGACCCTACCGGATCCGTGCTCGTGCTGAAGCCTTCACGATGGGTACGTGAAGAGAGCTTTTGGCTTGGATGAGCACTCGTTCTCGAATCGGGGCTGCCGCAGGCTATACCGGCAGCGCTCCTTAGCTCTGTTGCAAGAAATATCGTGGGCCGAGGGGAAGTTCAGCTTTCGACTCAACTGGATGTGGCCGGTTTTTTAAAGTGGATATTTATGAATAGAACGATTGAAAGAGTGGCTATAAAAATCATCCAGTAGGCGTACCGCAGATCGCTGGCTGGTGTGATGAGTAGATAGCTTGTCGTGTAGGAAAGCCCCGACATGGGTAAAAGCCAGAGTGAATGTGCCCTGCACTGTCGGCTGAGTTGAAATGCGCCAATCAATAGTATGGATATGATAAGCCAGCTATAAGGTTTGAAGAGCTCGGGAAGTATTTCTATCGAGGTTGTAACGTAACCAGCGGTAAGTTTTTCTATCGACGAGACCGATCTGGTTCCTGCATTGGGCTCATACGGCTGATTCATGACACGAAATTCAGTAGGGTAATAAGGAGGGAGGGAGGGCGAGCGTATGAAATTCAAAAAAGCATTCAATCGGAATTCTCCATACGTCAGAATATTCCGCGGTACATACCGGGTCCACGCTTCTTTGAGTTCCTGGTAATGCGCTTGGGTGATATCGGTGAATTTTTCATTGCTCAGACAAAAGGCGGCGCCCACTTCATGAACATTCAGGTACTCACACTGTTTGATGGCATTCATGTCGTCTGGACTCAAAAAGCTTACAGGCACTTCGACGCCTCTGACCTTGAGTGCAACGATATCATCGAACATCACATAACTAACTGAATTGGCTTTTTTCGCCCCAATCAAGGGGGTAACGCATAAATGCGCCAGACCAATTATCGCGCCACTGATGAATATAAAAAATATTGTGCTCTTGATGGTATGGATTTTTAAAATTGAGTTGATCAAGAATGGCAGCAGAAAGATCCCGGCGCTTAAAGAGTTGGTTCGCACTAGCGCGCCGTACAAAAATAATACTGAGACAAGCAGCGCAGCAGCCTTGGGGAATTTTTGACAATCTCTATAATATAAGCAGATTGCAGTAGCCAAGCCCCAGGAGTAAGCCATGGCCACATCTTTCCAGAGGGTAAATTCGAAGTTCATGATCCATGGGGCAATAGGAATCAGCAAGAAAAGCATGCCATAGGAGTATTCCTCTCTAATGCAAGCTTTATATAAAATCAGCGCGGTTGCCCATAGCAGACTGCACTGCAATAGGAACATCCCTCCCGGACCATCTGTAAAGGGCAATAACCAACTCCATACGTAAGCCATCGTGGGCGGTTGCCAATCGCTGTATTCTCCGGCTCTCGCTTGTCTGAGCTGCTCCATGCTGTCCCATGTCATCGCACCGGGATAAAACGAGAAAACCGATACCATCGACAGGATGAAAAGTGCCAATCCGATCAGGTTTAAATATTGCTTTTTCACCGTGCAGTCCTTGGTCAGAGTCTCACAATCAGGTGCAACTTTATCATTGGGCCATGAACCGTTGTGAAAATCATCTATTAGGCGTCATTCATACTCTGTTACTCACGGGCTTTTGACATGCTCCAACATTCGCCTAAGTTAGAAAAGCAGCTTCGGAAAAGCTGCTTTCCCTCACCGATATCATGGAGCGTCACCAATGCAAAACCTCTACATCTCATCCCTCATCTTCGCCTTCCTTACCAGCCTCTCCGTCGCCACCACCGCTGCGCCGTCCATCAAGCCAGAGCCCCCAACCCCGATCTCCACCCAAATGACCAAGACCGAGCAATCCACCAAGGTCAACCTCAACGCCGCCGACGCCGAAACCCTGCGTCGCGATCTCTTCGGTATCGGCGCTTCCAAGGCGAAGGCAATCATCGCCTATCGCGAAAGCAACGGCCCGTTCACTGCGGTGGATGAGCTGCTCGAGGTAAAAGGCATCGGCAAGGCACTGCTGGAGAAAAATCGCGACAGGTTGGTCATTAACTGAGTATCTGAAAACAGCGCGAAGGGCCGGTTGATGATCGGCCTTTCCTTATACGGCCTTGCGAATTCCCCTCGCCGGCGGCATTGGCACGAAACGTGGTTACCTCTAATTCAGTGATTGTTCAACAATCTCGAGGTAACAATGCCACTCACTTTATCTTTAGCCGACCAAATCGCCCTGGAACTCCGCGCCGACATCATAGGCGGCCGGCTGTTACCAGGCATGCCGCTGATCGAGGTGGACCTGGTCAAAGCCTACAACGCATCCCGCAATACGATTCGCGAGGCGCTGCATCGTCTGGGCCAGGAGGGCCTTACTCGCTATGTCCGCAACAAGGGCGTGATGGTTCGGCGCTTGGTGCGGGCGGAAGTGCGTGACCTCTTTGTCGTCCGCCGCACCCTGGAGTTGCAGGCGATTGCCCAGAGCGGGCCGCTGACGGACGTCCAATCGACGCGTATGCAAAGCGCCATTGACGCCACCCACTTGGCCCGGGAGCGCGAAGATTGGCGAGCCGTGGCCACCCACAGTCTTATGTTCCACCAGCAGATCGTCGCCTTGATGGGCAGCCCATTGTTCGACGAGTTTTTCGCTCAGGTGATTGCTCAGTTGCGTCTGGTGTTCTGCGCCGCGCCTGACGAGCAGCGTTTCCAGTCGCCCTGGCTGGAGCGTGACCATGAGATATACACACTGCTAACCCGCAACCAAACCCAGGCCGCCAGCGAGGCGATGAGCCTGTACCTGGACGATTCAGAACACCTTTCCCTCGCCCTGTTTGATCACCCTTGATAGAGGATTGCCCCATGTACAAAGACTACCCGGCCGCGTACCAGGTCAGCAAAGGCTCAGCATTGCAGGTGGATACGGCGTTCTATGAGCGTATTCGTGATCAGAAAAGCCAGCGCACGTTGATCGAGCAGTTCGAGGTGCCGATCCGCACGGGGAGGGCTTGGAAGGTGCCGGCCGGGCATGTGTTTCGGGTGACCACGCCGGTGGGCCCGCAGGTGGGGGACTTTAATGTCTGGAACGCCAACGATCCGCGCGAACGTTTGTGGGCTGCGCGCACTCGTCAGCTGCAAGGCGCTCATGTCAGCACCCATGATCGGTTGTGGTCGAACCTGCCCTTTTTAAGGCCCTTGGTCACGATCACCGATGACAGCCTGGCCAGCTACTGCATTGATGAGCACGGTGGGCGTTTGCATGATTTGTTGGGCACGCGGTGCGACCCCTATGTGAACCGTATGTTGACCGGTGAGGACTTTCATCACCATTGCCACTCGAACCTGACCCGTGCGGTATTGCCCCACGGACTGACGGAGTTCGATGTGCATGACGTGTTGAATATTTTCCAGTGCACCGGGCTCAATCACGATGACATGTACTTTATGAAGGCCTGTCCGGCGCAGAAGGGCGATTACCTGGAGTTCTTTGCCGAGATTGATTTGTTGTGTGCATTGTCGACGTGCCCTGGCGGGGATCTGTCGCTGCCGATGTGGGGGCCGGAGGCGCAGGACCCGTTGACGGTGTGTCGTCCGTTAGGGGTTGAGATCTATAGGCTGGAGGATGAGTTGCTCAGTGGCTGGAGCCAGCCGGAGCGTGCTGCCTATAAGGGGCAACATGGGTTGCATATTGCCAAGGCGGATTGGGAGTAGGGGGGGCTGCTTCGCAGCCCAGCGGGAGCAAGCTCCCTCGCCACGGGGTTACACGCGTTTTATCTGTCTTGCGCATCCTTGGCGTCCGCCTGCGCATTTCGCTCGGCCACGCGTTTGCGTTGTTCGTCGGTGAGTTCGACTTTGTTGGCGCTGTCACGCAGCATCATCAGGCCACCGACGATCGACCCGATCGCGACTACCATAATCAACCATGCATACCACGGCATAAGGCTCTCCTTGAGGCAGATGTCCGTGGGAAAGCTTCCCACGGTAATGACTGCTTTGAGTCACGGGCTTTCTGAGTAGTTCAGTGTAGGCCCGTTCTGCCTCATAGGCGCTATTGTCCGGTCAACATCGCATCTGCCGGCGCATCGACACGGTCTTGTGCGGTCAGCTGGAAGTAGATGAAGCCCACTGCCATAAAACCCAGGAAGATCAGCCCGATCAAGGCATTGAACCAGGCCATCGCCACCAGGCATACCACCGCCAGCACCAGCGCAATGCCTGGCACGATGGGGTAGCCCGGTGCGCGGAAGGTGCGCTCCAGCAACGGCTCGGTCCTACGCAGTTTGAACAGGCTGAGCATGCTCATGATGTACATGACGATGGCACCGAACACCGCCATGGTAATCATCGCGGCGGTCAGGGTCATGCCGCCCAGGTTGATCAGGCCGTCGCTGTAGATGGCGGCGATACCCACCACGCCGCCGGCGAGGATGGCCCGGTGCGGTGTCTGGAAACGTGAGAGTTTGGCCAGGAAAGACGGCAGGTAACCGGCACGGGCCAGGGCGAAGAACTGGCGCGAGTAGCCGAGGATGATGCCGTGGAAGCTTGCCACCAGGCCGAACAGGCCAATCCATACCAGCATGTGCAACCAGCCGGAGCTGTCACCCACCACGGTTTTCATCGCTTGGGGCAGTGGGTCGTTGATGTTCGAGAGGGTGCGCCAGTCACCCACACCACCGGCGAAGAACATCACGCCCATGGCCAGGATCACCAGGGTGAGGATGCCGCTGATGTAGGCTTTTGGAATGGTGCGCTTGGGGTCCTTGGCTTCTTCGGCGGCCATGGCCGCGCCTTCGATGGCGAGGAAGAACCAGATGGCGAAGGGGATGGCGGCAAACATCCCGGCAATTGCCGGGGCGCCGAAGGTGTCGGAACCGGCCCAGCCGTTGAGGGCGAAGTGGCTGAAGCTGAACGCCGGTGCGACCACCCCCATGAACACCAGCAGTTCGGCGACGGCGAGCACGCAGACGACCAACTCAAAGGTGGCGGCGAGTTTCACCCCGAGGATATTCAGGCCCATGAACACGATATAAGCGCCGACGGCGGCGTGCTTGGGGTCGAGTGCCGGGAACTGCACGTTCAGGTACGCACCAATGGCCAGGGCAATCGCGGGCGGGGCGAAGACGAACTCGATCAAGGTGGCCAAGCCGGCAATCAAACCGCCTTTCTCACCGAAGGCGCGACGGCTGTAGGCAAAGGGGCCTCCTGCGTGGGGAATCGCAGTGGTCAGTTCGGTGAAGCTGAAGATGAAGCAGGTGTACATCGCGGCGACCATCAACGAGGTCACCAGAAAGCCCAAGGTACCGGCGACGCCCCAGCCGTAGCTCCAGCCGAAATACTCGCCGGAGATCACCAGCCCCACGGCAATGCCCCATAGATGCAAGGTACCCAGTGTGGGTTTGAGTTGTGTGTTCATTGTGCTGCGCTCCTTGAACTGTTTGGAATGATTCAAGGTGTTGCAGTGGCTATGCCAAGCCTCAGAACTATGTCGTAAAGCAATGCCTATGTCGCCGAAGGGACGGTTTGGCGTTTGAATGCGGCATGAGTTGCACCACATAAGTGCGGTGGTGACTTGGCGGGCGCTTTCGCGGGCAAGCCCGCTCCCACACTTGACCGAGTTTTAACTGAAAGAACGCAGTCGAATGTGGGAGCCGGGCTTGCTCGCGAAGAGGCCCCCCCAGCCACGGCAAACCCCGCTGTAAACCCCGCATAAACCCACTCTTTACGCCATCTTTACGCCCCACCCGGTGCCTCGCTCTCGTTCCTTTACACCGCTCCTGCGGACAATGTCCCCACACGCGGCAATCGCCGCAAGACGGGGAAATTTCCATGAGCGTTCTGGACGGAGTGTCACTGCTATTGGCCGTGGCGCTGTTCATTTATCTGCTGGTTGCGCTGTTACGCGCGGATCGGAACTAGGAGCGGGCTATGCACAGTTATGACTATTGGCTGATCATCGCCTTCTTCGCCGTGGTACTGGTGCCGGCACCCTTTTTGGGGCGGTTCTACTACAAGGTGATGGAAGGCCAGCGCACTTGGCTCACCCCGGTACTGGGGCCTGTCGAGAAAGCCTGTTATCGCCTCTCGGGCGTGGATGCGCAGCAGGAGCAGAGCTGGCAGAAATACATGCTGGCCTTGCTCGCATTCAACCTGGCAGGCTTCTTGTTGTTGTTCTCGATCCTGTTATTCCAGGGCTCCCTGCCACTGAACCCGCAAAAACTGCCGGGCCAGGAATGGACCCTGGCGTTCAACACCGCCGTCAGCTTCATGACCAATACCAACTGGCAGAACTACAGCGGCGAAGCGTCCCTAAGTTATTTAAGTCAGATGGCCGGCCTCACGGTGCAGAACTTCGTCAGTGCGGCGACCGGTCTCGCCGTCCTGGTCGCCTTGTGCCGTGGGATCGGGCGCAAATCTGCCCAGACCCTGGGCAACTTCTGGGTCGACATGACCCGCGCCACCCTCTACGGCCTGCTGCCGTTGTGCCTGGTGCTCGCACTGTTCCTGGTATGGCAGGGCGTGCCGCAAACCTTCGCTCACTATGTGGATGCCATCACGCTGCAGGGCGTGGACCAGGTAATTCCGCTGGGGCCGGCCGCCAGCCAGATTGCGATCAAGCAACTGGGCACCAACGGCGGTGGCTTCTTCGGCGTGAACTCGGCGCATCCGTTTGAAGACCCGACAGCCTGGGCCAACCTGTTTGAAGTGGCCTCGATCATCCTGATCCCGGTAGCGTTGGTGTTTACCTTCGGCCATTACGTCAAAGACCTGCGTCAGAGCCGGGCGATCCTCGCGTGCATGCTGGCGTTGTTCTTGATCGGCGGCGCGACGTCGCTGTGGTCCGAGTACCAGCCCAATCCAACCCTGAACAACCCGGCGGTGGAGCAAACCGCACCGTTGGAAGGCAAGGAAACACGCTTCGGCACCACCGGTACCGTGCTGTGGTCGGTGACCACCACTGCGGCGTCCAACGGTTCGGTCAATGGCATGCAGGACAGCCTCAGCCCCCTGAGTGGGATGGTCGCGCTGGTCAACATGATGGTCGGCGAAGTGATCTTCGGCGGCGTGGGTGCCGGTATGTACGGCATGTTGCTCAACGTGTTGATCGCGGTGTTCCTCGCCGGCTTGATGATCGGCCGCACCCCCGAATACCTGGGCAAGAAACTCCAGGCCAAGGAAGTGCAATTGCTGGTGGTGACTCTGCTGGTTATGCCGGTCGGCGTATTGGTCTTGAGTGCCATCGCCGCCAGCCTGCCCGGCCCGGCAGGTGCCATCAGCAACCCTGGCCCCCATGGCTTCAGCCAGTTGCTCTACGCCTATACCTCGGCCAGTGCCAACAACGGTTCGGCGTTTGCCGGCCTCGGCGCCAATACCCCATTCCATAACCTGATGCTCGGCCTGGGCATGTTGATCGGCCGCTTTGGCTACATCCTCCCGGTACTGGCCCTGGCCGGCAGCCTGGCGATGAAGAAGGCCGCACCGATTGGCCAGAACAGCTTCCCCACCCATGGCGCGCTGTTCGTGACCTTGTTGACCGTGACCATTTTGTTGGTGGGCGGCCTGACTTTCCTGCCGACGCTGGCGTTGGGCCCCATCGCTGAACACTTGAGCATGGGCTTCTAGTTAAGGGATATGAAAATGAATATGCCTGCAAAAAACGCGGCCCCGGTCAAACCCCAGGAGCCTGCCAAAACCGCCATCTCGGCCCTGTGGCGCCCGGCACTGGTCCAGGCGTTCGTCAAGCTGGACCCACGCCAACTGCAACGCTCGCCAGTGATGCTGGTGGTGGAGCTGACCGCCATCCTCACCACCGTATTGTGCTTTGTGCCCGACACCACCGTGCCGACCTTTGTCGCCGTGCAAATCGCCGTGTGGCTGTGGTTCACCGTGCTGTTCGCCAACTTCGCCGAGGCCTTGGCCGAAGGCCGTGGTAAAGCCCGGGCCGACAGCCTCAAGGCTGGCAGCGAAGGCTTGAGCGCCCGACGCCAGGAAGCCGATGGCAGCTTCAAGGTGGTGCCGGCCACCAGCCTGCGCAAAGGCGATGTAGTTCGTGTTGCCGCCGGGGAAATGATCCCCGGTGACGGCGAGGTCGTCGAAGGTATTGCGGCAGTCAACGAAGCAGCGATCACCGGCGAATCCGCCCCGGTGATCCGCGAGTCTGGCGGCGACCGCTCGGCCGTCACCGGCAACACGCGGCTGGTGTCGGACTGGCTGCTCATCCGCATCACCGCCAACCCGGGCGAGTCCACCCTGGACCGCATGATCGCGCTGGTGGAAGGCGCCAAACGCCAGAAAACCCCCAACGAAGTCGCGCTGGATATCCTGCTGATCGGCCTGACCCTGATCTTTCTGCTGGTGGTCGTGACCCTGCAGCCGTTCGCCCACTTTGCCAATGGCAGCTTGCCGCTGGTGTTCCTGGTCGCACTGCTGGTGACGCTGATTCCCACCACCATTGGCGGCCTGTTGTCGGCCATCGGGATTGCCGGCATGGACCGCCTGGTACGCCTCAACGTGATTGCCAAGTCCGGCCGCGCGGTGGAAGCGGCGGGGGACGTGCATGTGTTGCTGCTGGACAAGACTGGCACCATCACCTTTGGTAACCGTCGCTGTTCGGCTGTGGTCGCGGCGCCTGGCGTCAGTGGCCGCGAATTGGCCGAAGGCGCGCTGCTGGCATCCCTGGCCGATGACACGGCGGAAGGCAAGTCCATCGTTGAATACCTGCGTGCCTTGCACCCGCAGGCCGAGCCGAGCCTGGATGAGTTGACCGCCGTACCCTTCAGCGCCGAGACCCGTTTGTCCGGTGTCGACTATCAGGGCCGTGTGTTCCGTAAAGGCGCGGTGGACTCGCTGCTGGCGTTTATCGGCCAGCAACGCAGCGACCTGCTGCCTGCGTTGTCGCGGGAAATCGACAAGATCGCCCAAAGCGGCGGCACGCCCTTGCTGGTGTGCGCCGATGGCAAGTTGCTGGGGGCGATCCATCTCAAAGACGTGGTCAAGCCAGGTATCCGTGAGCGTTTTGCCGAGTTGCGCAAGTTGGGGATTCGCACCGTGATGGTCACTGGCGACAACCCGCTGACCGCCGCCGCGATTGCCGCTGAAGCGGGTGTGGACGATGTGCTGGCCGAAGCCACGCCAGAGAAGAAACTCGCGCGTATTCGCCATGAGCAGAACGATGGTCGCCTGGTTGCCATGTGCGGCGACGGCGCCAACGACGCCCCGGCGCTGGCCCAGGCTGACGTCGGCATGGCGATGAACGACGGCACCCAGGCCGCGCGGGAAGCCGCCAACATGGTCGACCTCGACAGCGACCCGACCAAGCTGCTGGACGTGGTGCAGATCGGCAAGGAGTTGCTGGTGACTCGCGGCGCGCTGACGACCTTTTCCATCGCCAATGACGTGGCCAAGTACTTTGCGATCCTGCCGGCGTTGTTCGCCTCGATCTACCCGCAACTGGGCGTGCTCAACATCATGCACTTGCAGAGCCCGCAGAGCGCGATCCTCTCGGCCATCGTGTTCAACGCGCTGATTATCGTGGTGCTGATCCCGTTGGCCCTGCGCGGCGTGCGCGTGCAGGCCGCGAGTGCGGCGGCGTTGTTGCGGCGCAATCTGCTGATCTACGGGCTGGGCGGATTGTTGGTGCCGTTCGTGGGGATCAAGGCCATTGACATGCTGCTGACCGCGCTGCACTTGGTCTGACCTGATCGTTCCCACGCTCCGCTGATTGTTCCCACGCTCCGCTGATCGTTCCCACGCTCCGCGTGGGAACGCCGCCGCCCCGGACGCTCCGCGTCCCACCGCACCACTGAATTGAGGAGTCTGAAATGTCCAACATCATCCGCCCAGCCCTGAGCCTGCTGGTACTCATAACCCTGATCACCGGCGTGGCCTACCCGCTGGTAGTCACTGGCGTGGCCCAAGTGGCCTTCCCCGATCAAGCCAATGGCAGCCTGGTGCGCGACGCCAGCGGCAAGGTGCGCGGCTCCAGCCTGATCGCCCAGGACTTTACCGGCGACAGCTGGTTTCACCCACGCCCGTCAGCCGGTGCTTTTGCCACAGTGTCCAGCAGTGCCAGTAACCTGGGCCCCAGCAATCCGGCCTTGGCGACACGCATATTCGAGGATGCCGGCAAACAGTCAGTGCCTGGCCAGGGCCCGGTGCCATTGGCCTCGCTGACCACCTCCGGCAGCGGCCTTGATCCACACTTGCCACCGCAGGCGATTGCCTATCAACTGGCGCGAGTAGCGGCGGCGCGAAATGTGCCGGTGTCGACCTTGCAGCGGTTGCTGGATGAGCACATCGAAAGCCCCCTGGTAGGCCCGCCTGTAGTAAACGTCCTGGCCCTGAACATGGCTTTGGAAACGTTGTAAGCCTTGCGACCGCCATCGCGGGCAAGCCCGGCTCCCACATTTGGAATGCATTCCACTGTGGGAGCCGGGCC